>JAGWTW010000117.1 GCA_028868735.1 Hyphomicrobiales bacterium
CATGGCGATGGTGATGATGGCGTCGGGCGCTTTTCACGCCGGCCACCCGGAAGTCGCGGAAATCGAAAACGCCTATCACACGCTCACGCCGTTGCTCGGCGGGTTGGCCGCGAGCGCTTTTCTCGTCTCGCTGCTGGCCTCGGGCGTCGCCAGTTCGGTCGTCGGCACCATGGCCGGACAGGTCGTGATGCAAGGTTTTATCGGTTTCCGGATTCCGATCTGGCTGCGCCGGCTCGTAACCATGGCGCCGGCGTTCGTCGTCGTCGCGTACGGCGTGGACCCGACGCGAGCGCTGGTCCTCAGTCAGGTGGCGCTCAGCCTGGCGTTGCCCATCCCGATGACCGCCCTCCTCGTGTTCACGCGCCGCGCGAAGGTGATGGGCGCCTTCGCAAACAGCTGCCTCGTCCAGATCGCCGCGATCCTTGGCGCGGCGGTCGTACTCGGCCTCAATCTCGTTCTGATCGCGTCGACCCTGGGTTTCCCGCTGCCCGGCCTGCCCGGCTGAACCGAAAAATGCGCGCCGTGTGCGCAACGATACGGAACTCCCGTCGGAAATTGTTCGTTATTGGCGACAGGGAGGAAGCCATGGTCAGCGCGGCTCGCATATCCGGACGAGGCGTAAAACTTCGCTTCGCAACGGCCTTCGCCATTGTCATCGCCTCGACGCCGGCGCTCGCGTGCAATCCCTTCGAAATGCTGTTCGGCGGATGCCGGGAAACGGAAAGCTTCCGCCCGCCGGCTTACGAAGAACCAATTCTCCGGCCCGCATCACGTCATTCCGCGGCCAGCCGAACGCGCGCTCTCGAAAAGCGCGCCGCGCGCCTTGGATCTTCGACCGACGCCAACGGCGTCTCGGGGAAAGAAACGCCACTGGCCGCAACGAAGGATGCGCCGATCGGTTCTCAGGCTTTGTTCGCGCGCGACAAGACCCTTCGGGTTGGCGACGTCGTCGTAACGACAGCGGGTTTCCGGACCTATCGGGGCGGCGGTCGTTTCGCCGCAGTCGGTCAAGGCGACAAGCGGCTCGGCCAGCTCCAGCAGGCAAGCTTCGATTCGAAGGCGGCGGCTTTCGCGCGCCAGACTGCGCAGACGAGTGTTCCGCAGCCAGACCCGCCGGCGCCGACCCTGACAGCAGCTGCGGAATCACCGCCGCTGCCTCCGGTCCGCCCGATGATCGGCCTTCGACCGCAAGCGCGATCACGCGCGCAGACCGCGAGCGCGGGAGGCTGACGCTCAGTCTTGGTTAACCATGATTTGCTAGCGTTTCGTTCGCCGCATCATCGTGATGTGCGCTCATTGTGGCGGACGGTCGCGTATGTTTCAGCGAGTTTCCAGATTTGCGTTCGCGACCGCTTGCGCCGCGGCCCTGATGACAGCCGCGCCCGCCCGGGCTTGCAACATTCTCCAGAATATTTTCGGCGGCTGCGCCCAACCGGAGCCGCCGCCCGCCGCGGCGCCGCAAGCGCCGACGCTCGAATCGAGTCTGCCGACTGAAAAGAAGGCCGTGAAGCACGTCGCCGGCCTGCCGATCCGCAAGCAGACGCCGCTTGCCGCACCCCCCGGCGTCGCTGTCGGGTCGCTTGCGCATTTCGCCGCGGACGGGACCCTGCGGAAGGGCGATATCGTTGTCACCCCGGACGGATTCCGGGTCTACGAAGGCGCGCCATCGCCGTCGCCCGATACGCGCATGCAGGCATTCGCGCCGATCGACGCCAGGAACGTGGCGCTGGCGGAGATGCAAAGCGAGAGCCGCAAGGCCGACTGGACCGGGACGATCGCGCCTCCGAAGCCTGTCGTCGCTGCTGCGCCGCAGAAGTCGAAACCGAAAAAACGCGCTGCACGCAAGCTGGCGACCGCATCGCCCGCGCGCACTCTCGGCATGTAGCGCTGTCCAGAGGCCACATTTGCGACAAGGCGGCTTGTTAACCGCGGGGTCGGGACGCTAGAAGTGCGCCTTTGATACCTGCGGATTGGCGAACATGTCAGCGTATTGTCGCTTTGGAGCTTTCGGTTTTATCGGTCTGACGGCGGTTGTTCTCGCGCCTGCGCCAGCCTCGGCCGCGTGCGGATTTTTCGAGACCTTGTTCGGCCAGTGCCGCCAGGCGGCGCCGGTCGCCGCGCCTCCGCCCTCCGATGCGCCGACGCCGCGCGCAGCGGCAGCCGCCCGCAAACACGTGGTCACCCGCAGCGCCGAGGAGTTGAAGCAGCATACCCTCGCCCCGCCGCCCGGCGTCCGCGTGGGGTCGCTCGCTCATTTTTCCGAGGACCGTACGCTGCGGCGTGGCGACGTGGTGGTCACGCCCGATGGATTCCGGGTGTTTACCGGGCGCTCGGATGATCATGGCCCGCAGGATTTCGCTCCGCTCGGAAGCAAAAAGAGCGAATTGATCAATCTGGAACGCGTCAGCCGCGCGCGTAGCGCCGGCTGGACCGGCGCGGCGACGCTCCCGGCGGCTCACGCCGACGCGGGCGCAGGCACGCAGAAGTCGGCGAACTAGCGCCGCCGGGCCGCAGACCCTAGCCCAGCCGTTCCAGCGCGCCCCTGAGCTTGGCGATTCGCGCCCTTGCGTCTTCGAGACGCTCGCGATTTTCCTCGACCACCTCTTCCTTCGCGCGCGCCACGAAATCGGGATTGCCGAGCTTCGCCTCGATCTTCTTCGCTTCGCCCTCGATCTTGCCGATCTCCTTGGCCAGCCGCGCCTTCTCGGCGGCGAAGTCGATCGCTCCTTCCAGCGGAATGGCGACGGCGAGGCCCCGTACGAGCATTTGGGCCGAGCCCGCCGGCGGCGTTAGGGCGAAGGAAATCTCCGATACGCGCGCGAGCCGACGAATCGTGTCGGTCCAGCGCGTTGTGCGATCTTTCACCATGGCGTCGGCGCCGATCAGCACCAGCGGAACTTGCGCGCCCGCCGGTACGTTCATTTCGGTACGGACCGAGCGTATTTCCGACACTAGGTCGACAGCCCAGCCGACCTCGGATTCAGCCTCTGCGTCAGCGAGGCCGTCGAGCTGGGGCCAATCGCTGAGAGCGAGCAGGCTTTCGCGCTTCGGGCCAACCTCTCCCTTGATCGCCCACAGCTCTTCCGTGAGGAAGGGCATGAACGGGTGCAACAGCTTGAAGACCACGTCCAGCGTCCAGGCCGTCGTCGCCCGAGTCTCGGCCTTCGCCGCCTCGTCCTCGCCTGTCAGCAACGGCTTTGCGATCTCGAGGTACCAGTCGCAAAACACGTTCCATACGAAACGATAGACGGCGTTGGCTGCATCATTGAAACGATAGGCTTCGATCGCCGCCGCCGTCTCGGTCGCGGTCGCCGCCGCCTCGCCGATGATCCAGCGATTGACCGGCGCCTCGGTCGCCGACGGATCGAATCCGGCGACGCGGTCGCATCCGTTCATTTCGGCGAAACGCGACGCATTCCAGAGCTTCGTCGCGAAATTGCGGTAGCCCTCGACGCGCGAGGTCGCCAGCTTGATGTCGCGCCCCTGCGCGGCCATGGCGGCGAGCGTGAAACGCAGAGCGTCCGCGCCGAACTGGTCGATCAGGTTCAGGGGATCGATGACGTTGCCCTTCGACTTCGACATCTTGGCGCCCTTCTCGTCACGGACGAGCGCGTGGATGTAGACGTCCTTGAACGGCGCCTCCTTCATGAAATGCATGCCCATCATCATCATGCGGGCGACCCAGAAGAAGATGATGTCGAACCCTGTGACGAGTACGGACGTCGGATAGAACCGCTTCAACTCATTCGTCTCGTCCGGCCAACCCAGCGTCGAGAACGGCCAGAGCGCGGAAGAGAACCAGGTATCGAGCACATCCTCGTCGCGCGTGATGAAGTCGGGATGCGCATCCGGATTGTCCGCGATGCGGCCGGCCTCCACATCGTCGAGGATCTCGCGCTGCGTGGCGTCGGTCAGCGCCTGGACCAGCGCCTCCTCGTAGGTTTCCGCGACATAGACGCCGCCCCAGTCCGAATACCAGGCCGGGATCTGGTGGCCCCACCACAGCTGGCGCGAAATGCACCAGGGCTGGATGTTGTCGAGCCATTCGAAATAGGTTTTCTCCCAGTTCTTCGGCACGAAACTGGTCGTGCCGTCGCGCACGGCCGCGAGCGCCGGCTGCGCCATCGTCTTGGCGTCGACGTACCATTGGTCGGTCAGGAACGGCTCGATCACTACGTTGGAGCGGTCGCCGGTCGGAACCTGCAACGTATGCGGCTCGATCTTCTCGACGAGGCCCTTCGCCTCCAGCATCTCGACGACCGCCTTGCGCGCCGCCTCGCGCGGGAGCCCGTGCAGCGCGGCGACCGTCTCCGTCAGCTCGGCGCTGTCGGGAACGCCTTCGAGAAAATCGGCATTATCTTGAAGCACCACATTAGCTTCAACATCGAGAATATTGATCCGTCTCAGATTATGCCGATTTCCGACTTCGAAGTCGTTGAAATCGTGCGCGGGCGTAATCTTCACCGCGCCTGTGCCCTTCTCGGGATCCGAATATTCGTCCGCGACGATCGGAATGAGCCGGCCGACGAGCGGCAGCCGCACGTGCTTGCCGACCAGCGCGGTGTAGCGCTCGTCATCGGGGTGCACCGCGACGCCGGTGTCGCCCAGCATTGTCTCGGGTCGCGTCGTCGCGACGACGATATGCTCGCCGGTCTCGCGGCCCTGCCCGTCCACCACGGGATATCTGAAATACCAGAGCGAGCCCTTCGTCTCGACCTGCACCACCTCGAGATCGGAGATGGCGGTCAGGAGCTTGGGGTCCCAGTTGACGAGACGCTTGTCCTTGTAGATCAGCCCGTCGCGATAGAGCTGAACGAACACTTTCACGACGGCCTTCGACAGGCCCTCGTCCATGGTGAAGCGTTCGCGCGACCAGTCGCAGGAGGCGCCGAGCCGTTTCAACTGCTGGACAATCGCGCCGCCCGACTCGGCCTTCCAAGCCCAGACTTTTTCCAGAAACTTCTCACGCCCCAGATCGCGGCGGCCGGGCTCCTGCCGCTCCATCAGCTGGCGCTCGACCACCATCTGCGTGGCGATGCCCGCATGATCGGTGCCCGGCTGCCACAGCACGTCCTTGCCCTTCATGCGCTCGTAGCGGCAGAGAATGTCCTGCAACGTGTTGTTGAGCGCATGGCCCATGTGCAGGTTGCCGGTGACGTTCGGCGGGGGAATGACGATGCAATAGGGCTCCGCCCCCGCCCGCTCCGGCCGCCCGGCCCGGAAGGCGCCCGCGGCCTCCCAGGCGGCGGACATGCGGGCCTCGACGGCGGCGGGATCGAAGGTTTTTTCCATGGTCATGGCGGCAGGATTTACTCGTGCTGCAGCGCCAAGTCATCCGCAAATGCGCGAACCCGACGCTTGTGAGCCGGTTCGTCCTCGCCTAGGTCTCGTCGCCACGGAGACCGGAATGTCCATGGTGTTCCGCCGGCTCGCCGGCGATTTCTTCTCGACCATCCTGTTCGTCGTCGTCTGGACGGCGTCGGGCAGCGTTCTGGCGGCGACAGCCGTCGCGATCGCCGGCGCGCTGGCGCAATTCGCCTGGGCGAAGCGCACGGGCGCCGAGATGACTGCGATCTCCTACGTGAGCCTCGCGCTCGTCGTCCTGCTCGGCGGCGCGACGCTCGTGACCGGCGATCCGCGTTTCGTGCTCGTCAAGCCGAGCCTCGCGCATTTCGGCATCGGCGCGATCATGCTGAAGAAGGGCTGGATGGTCCGCTACATGCCGCCGCGCGTGCTGCAATATGCGCCGGACCTGCCGGTCGTCGCCGGCTACTGGTGGGCGGCGCTTATGATCGGTCTCGGCGGCGGCGTCATCGCGACGGCGTTGACGGGAAATCTGAGAATCTGGGGCGTCTACATCTTCATCGTCGCGCCTGCGGCGAAAGTCGTCGCCTTCGCGATTCAGTATGTCGTCTTTCGAACGATCATCACGCGACGCGTGGCGAGCGCCCGAAACGCCGAAGCGGGTTGAAGGAGACGGGCGGCGTTGTCGCCGCCTGGATCACGCCGGGAACCAATCCGCATCGCTTCGGTTTCAGTCATGTCTGAACTGGAGACGATATGATCATGTTCAAAAAAACCCCCGCGCTACTTTTGTCGGCCGCCCTGCTCGCATCGTCGGCGGCGCCGGTGTTCGCACAGGTCGCCGGCGGGGTAATGACGAGTGTGCAGGTGAACGCGCTGCTCGCGCAGGGTTGGAGCGCCAAACACACGATTCTCGGACAGCCTGTCTATGACGAGAAAAGCACCAAGATCGGCGACATCGACGACATTCTGATCGACAAGACCAGCGGCGCCGCGCAGCCTCTTGCAGGCGTCGGCGGTTTTTTGGGAATTGGCGAACACTACGTCGCCATAGATACGAATGCTCTCAAGACGCAGGACAAGAAGCTGGTGTGGTCCGGCGCGACAAAGGACGCCGTCAAGGCGCTGCCGGCTGTCGACCGTTCAAAGCTGCCGGCGAATGAAATCAGCCTCAAGAAGTCTCTGCTCGGCGCGTCCGTTCATAACGCGAAGAAGGAAACGGTGGGCAAGGTCGAGGACGTGATCATTGCGCCGGACAAGCACGCGTACTTCGCGATCCTGAGCGCGGGTTCCTATCTCGCCATGGACAAGCACGACGTCGCTATCCCCGTCAGTCAGTTCAAGTTCGACGGCGACGTGCAGCTTCCGAACGCGACGAAGGACGAGCTGCGCGCGCTTCCCGCGTTCAATTACAGCAAGTGATCCACAACGGAGCAAGGCCGACGTGATCGGCCTTGCTCGAAATGCGCGTCCGACACTCAGCAATAGATCGATGAGCGTGGAACCCAACCTAATACAGAGCGTTATCTAAGCGGAAACTGAAGCTGGGAGCTGACTATGCCGGGAAATCTTCTTCACTACGGTTTGGTTTTTCTCGTTATCGCGATCATCGCAGCCATATTCGGCTTCGGCGGAGTCGCTGGGACCGCGATGGCGGGCGCAAAGATTCTCTTCTGGGTCGCCATCGTGCTCATGGTGCTGAGCTTCCTCTTCGGAGCAGTCCGCAGGCGCAGCTAGCATCTGGCTCAATATGTGCGACGTAGCAATCGTCGCTGGAATCAAAAAAAGGCCGTCGCGATCGCGACGGCCTTTCCTGTTTCGCGAGACCAAATGCGGTCAGGCGAGCGCCTTCAGCGCCGACCGGCCTGCATAATGCGCTTGCCCGCCGAGTTCTTCCTCGATGCGGATGAGCTGATTGTACTTCGCCAACCGGTCCGAACGCGCCAGCGATCCGGTCTTGATCTGTCCGCAATTCGTCGCGACGGCGAGATCGGCGATCGTGGAATCCTCCGTCTCGCCTGAGCGATGCGACATGACGGCGGTGTATCCGGCGCGTTGCGCCATCTCGACGGCCGCGAGCGTCTCTGTGAGGGATCCGATCTGGTTGACCTTGATCAGGATCGAATTGGCGATGTGCTCCTTGATGCCGCGCGAAAGGCGCGTGACATTCGTCACGAAAAGGTCGTCGCCGACGAGCTGGCACTTGGCTCCGATCTTGTCGGTGAGCATCTTCCATCCGTCCCAATCGTCTTCCGCCATGCCGTCTTCGATCGTGACGATCGGATAAGCGCCGACGAGCTTGGCGAGATAATCGACCTGCTCGGAGATGGAGCGCTTCGCCTTCTCGCCTTCGTAGTCGTAGACGCCGCCCTTGAAGAATTCGGTCGAGGCGCAATCGAGACCGAGCGCGATATCGCTGCCGGCCTTGAAGCCCGCCTGCTCGATCGCCTTCATGCAGAAGTCGAGCGCAGCTTCCGCCGACGGCAGATTCGGCGCAAAGCCGCCTTCGTCGCCGACGTTGGTGTTGTGACCGTCTTTCTTCAGCGCGCCCTTGAGCGTGTGGAAGATTTCCGACCCCCAACGCACAGCCTCCTTCAGCGAGGGCGCGCCGACCGGCAGGATCATGAATTCCTGGAAGTCGATGGGATTGTCGGCATGGGCGCCGCCGTTGACGATGTTCATCATCGGCACGGGCAGCGTGCGCGCATGCGCGCCGCCGACGTAACGCCAGAGCGGCAGGCCGGCTGCGTCGGCCGCCGCCTTGGCGGTCGCCAGCGACACGCCGAGAATGGCGTTGGCGCCGAGCTTGGCCTTGTTGGGCGTGCCGTCGAGCGCGCACATCGCCTCGTCGATCGCGATCTGGTCCTCGGCGTCCATGCCGACGATCGAATCCGAAATCGCGCCGTTGACGCTTTCGACCGCTTTCAGAACGCCCTTGCCCAAAAAGCGCTTCTTGTCGCCGTCGCGCAATTCGACCGCTTCATGCGCGCCGGTCGAGGCGCCGGACGGCACCGCCGCGCGGCCGAACGAGCCGTCGGACAGCGTGACGTCGACCTCGACGGTCGGATTGCCGCGCGAATCCATGATTTCGCGCGCGTGAATGTCGATGATCTCGGTCATGAGCGGCCTCGGAAAGGAATCTGCTGAACTTCGCGCCGCCTTTTACGACGGGACGCGCAAATCCGAAAGCGGCGTGGGGCCGCACCTGAGCTCGCGGTAAAACTCACGAAAAATCAATGCTGTCGGAGATTGCGCCGCTTTCGATCGCGCTTCCGACATATCAAACAGTGGATTGGGAACCCCGCGCCAGCCCGCGCGTTGCCTCGCAGACTTACCGTTTGCGAGGAGTTCTGCATGAACTGGGATCAGATACAGGGCAATTGGAAGCAACTGACTGGCAAGATCAAGGAACAATGGGGCAAACTGACCGATGACGATCTGACCCGGATCGACGGAAACCGCGAGCAGCTCGAAGGCAAGATTCAGGAGCGCTACGGCTACACCAAAGAGCAGGCCAAGAAATCGGTCGACGACTATTTCAACAAGACTTGAATCACGCGCATTTGAGGTCGCCGTCGTGGCGGCCTCCCCGAGAGCGTAAGCTGCGCAAAGCCCCCCTCGGCGCAGCGTGCGTAAGCGCCGGTCCCGGCCGAGTACGCCGGGGCCGGCGTCATTTTTTTTGCGCAATCGCGAACGCCTGTCGCGTGTGCGTTTCGATCGCGAGCGCAGCCTCGATCCGGCGGCGAAGCTTCGGCCGAATTTGCAATCAACACAATTATATGATGCCTAGCGCGAAGGCCGCTCCCGCGCCTTGCCTAAGGTTACGTCATGGTTGGAAAAACAATTGTTCACAGGGCGGGAATCATCGACGGAAGGCTTGGAACCAACAGCATCCAGGCGCTGTGTCACGCTCTCGCCGCCGGTGAGCGCGTTGTGGAGCTCGACTGCATAAAGCTCGCGGACGGATTTGGCATAGCGCACGACGATACGGAGCTGGAGCTGTTCGGCAAAAACGTTCGCTTCAGCGCCATTTCGACAAGTGAATTCGAACGAAGCCGTATCCTCGAAAAATACAGCCCTATTACTTTCAGTTTTCTGACCGACATTGCCGCGATCGTTCCAGATTTTCGAATTGTTCTCGATTTGAAATGCACGCCTGACGAATTGAATGTGTTTTTGATGTACATGCTGCTCAATCACAAAAGACTACTCGGAGCCCTCATTATACAGTGCTACGATCGCCGTTGGCTCGAGATTTGCCGACATTACGGAATTAGCAACGTCGTCGTCGCGCTGTGGAAGCATTTCGGCAAGAACCCGACGGGCGACGCCGCCTATGGCTTCGCGAAATATGCGGTCGAAAATTTCAACGTGTTCGGCATTACGATCCGTTGGAAAATTCCCGGAACCGAGGTCGAAACGAGATTGAGCGAGACGATCGACAGGTTTCACGCCCTGGGCGACGTATATTTTCACAATCAGGACATTCCGCTCTACCAGGAAAAGCGCCTGACCGCAGAGGGATTGAATTTTTTCAGCGCTTTTTCGCTCGGGAGCCTCCCCGCCGCGTTCGACCCCGAGCGTTATCGGTCGCTGCACGATGACCTTGCGGGCATGAACGATCTCGAAGTCGCGTGTCACTATCTTCAATTCGGCGGATTGGAAGGACGCGAATACTAGCATCGCCGCCCGCGCTGGAACGTTTGAACCGATCGCCTTTCCGGTTTATGTACCCGCCATGAAACCCGCCGATGGCGCAAAACTACTCGGCAAGACAGCCGCCCTGCCCGCCTCGCCCGACGAAGCCGAACTCGACCGCGTCGCAAATCCGCACCCCGACGCGCTCTACCTCGCGCGCTTCACGCAGCCGGAATTCACCTCTCTCTGCCCGGTCACGGGCCAGCCCGATTTCGCGACGCTCGTAATCGACTACGCGCCGGCGCAATGGCTGGTGGAATCCAAATCGCTGAAGCTCTATCTCGGCGCCTTCCGCAACCACGGCGCATTCCATGAGGATTGCACGGTCCGCGTCGCGAAAGACCTCGTCGCGCTGCTCGCGCCGCGATGGCTCAGGATCGGCGGCTATTGGTACCCGCGCGGGGGCATGCCGATCGACGTATTCTGGCAGACCGGCGCGCCGCCGCAGGGGCTCTGGCTACCCGACCAGGGCGTTCCGGCCTACCGCGGGCGCGGCTGATGGCCCAGCCGGGATTCACGCCGCCGCAGGGGGTCGACCGCGCCGGGCTGACGCGCCTCGTCCACGCGTTCTACGCCAAGGTCCGACGCGACGACGTGCTCGGCCCGATCTTCAATCGCGAGGTGGCCGACTGGCCGCACCATCTCGACAAACTCGTGAACTTCTGGTCCTCGACCATGCTCAGGACCGACGAGTACGACGGACGCCCGCTGCCCCCGCACCTGAAATTGCCCGAAATCTCCGATGTCCATTTCGCGCGCTGGCTGGATCTCTTCAGGGAAACCGCCCGTGCGGAGATGCCGGAGCTCGGCGCGCCGGCCGTGACCGCGATGGCCGAGCGCATCGCGACGTCGTTTCGGATGGCCATCGCTTTCCATCGCGGCGAGGACTCGACCCGGATCAAGCCGCTGTAGCGGCGTCGGGCGCTCGTCCGTCGACGGCCTGCCCGCGACCGCGCGCCACGGCCGGGATTCACGCCTCCCTAACCGAAGCCTGACAAACTCGGCCTTTCTGTTCGCGAGGCGCTCTTGATCCCTGTCGTCTTCGACAATTGCCGTGGTTGGCTGCACGAGGGCGCGGCGGCGCGTGGCGTCGTCATTTGCGGCGCGCACGGATTCGAAGATCTTTGCGCGCGGTCCTCGCTGCGCCTGCTGGCGGAAGAAATCTCGGCGCGCGATGTGCCCGTGCTGCGGTTCGACTGGCGCGGCGCGGCCGATTCCGAAGGCGACGGCGAAGCGCCGCATCGCGTCGCGACCTGGCTCGGCAACATCGGCGAGGCTGCGCGCACGCTTGTCGAAAGAACGGGCGTGAGCGAAGTCGTGCTGGTCGGCCTGCGTCTCGGCGCGCTGCTCGCGCTCGAGGCCGCGCGCGACATTCTGCCCTGTCGCCTCGTTCTGCTCGCGCCGCCCGCCTCGGGAAAGGCGCTGGGTCGCGAGATCGAGATCATGAGCCGCATCTTTCAGGGCAAACCCGGCGCGGCGGAGGACAAGGATTTCGACGGCGTCTCGTCTGCGGGCTTCCGCATTTCGCGCGCGACGATGAACGATCTCGCGCTGGTCGGTTCGCGCCGTTTTTCGGGCGCGGCGTCCGGCAAGGTCCTGTTGCTGACGCAGACGCCGGACGGTTCGCCGCTGACGGACAAGATGCGCGCGGCCGGCGCAAATGTCGTCTGCGAAACCTTCGAAGGCTATGCGGAAATGATGTGCGATCCGACCGCGGCGCTGCCGCCGGCGAAAGCCATCGCGCGCATCGCGGATTTCGTGTGCGAAGGCGCCATCGCAACTCCTCATCCTGAGGAGGATCGCGCAGCGATGCGTCTCGAAGGATGGCCGCAAGCACGACGCTTCGAGACACGGGCTTCGCCCGCTCCTCAGCATGAGGGATGCGGCGACGACGGCGTGTTGTCAACCGACGTCTGGCGCGAGAGCGCCGCCATGTTCGGCCCGCAGAAACGTCTCGTCGGAATCTTCTGCGCGCCGGCGAGCGGAGAAGCGTCGCCACGGAAAGCCGTGCTCTTTCTGAATTCCGGCGGCGTCTACCACATCGGTTGGGCGCGCATGTTCGTGGACATGGCGCGCGATCTCGCGCGATCGGGAATCGCATCGCTGCGTATGGATCTTTCGGGGGTCGGCGATTCACTTTCGCCGGCAGGTCCCGGCCGCGCGCCGCTTTATGAATCCAGCCTCACGAACGATGTCGAAGCCGCGATCGACTGGCTTTTCGAACGGGGCGTCGCCGACGTGTCGCTGTTCGGCGCGTGCTCGGGCGCCTATCAGGCGTTTCACGCGGCGATCCAGGACCGTCGCGTCAGGAAGCTCGCGCTCGTCAATACGCTCTGCTTCGTCTACGGCGCGACGACGGCGTTGCAGATCGAGGCATGGCGGCGCACGAAGGCGGCGGATGTCGCAATGAAGCTTTCGAGCGCGGAACATGAAGAAGAGACGCCGCGCGGCGCGCGCGCGCTTCTCTTTCAGCTTGCGAAGAAAGTCGTCAAGGCCGGTCTCGCGCAGGCGACCGACGCGCGTTCCGCAATCCGCCGCGCCGTGCCCGGCATGAATCCGGTCGAACGCTGGTTTGGCGAACTTTCCGCGCGCGGATCGCAAACCCTGCTCGTCTACAGCGAGAACGATCCGGGCCTCGCCGAACTCGAGCGACATCTCGGGCCGCGCAGCCGGCAATCGTCTCCGATGCCCGGCGTCCGGACCGCTGTCATCGCGGCTGCCGATCACGAACTGACGCCGCAGAGCGCGCGAAAGCAGTTGAGCGCGACGCTGGATGCGTTCGTGACCGGGAAGGCGGCGTAACGCCTACCGCCCCGCCGGGTCCGGCCCGACCGGCGTCGCCTCGCTCGGGAAGTAGCGACGGGTCGGCGCGCGGCGCGGGGCTTCCGGTATATCTGCCGGGGGCAGCGGCGCGGCCTGTCCGGGGGCGCGGCGCACGTCGACCGGCGGCGGCAAGGGTTGCACGCCGCCGCCAGGACGCAGCGACGGCTGAGCGATCGGCGGAAGTCCGTTCTGCCCGGCGGCGCCCGGCTGACCCGGCGCGCCCTGGCCCTGCTGCGACTGGTCGACCCGACGACGCGCGGGCTTCGCGGCGGCGCCGGTTTTCACGTCGGCGTTCGGCGGCGGCTCGCTGTCGGCGGTGTCGGGCGGGGCGCTCTTGATGATTTCCGTTCCGCCTTTGCAATCGGTCAGCCATACGTCGTAGACGGGATGCTCGACGCCGTTGAGGCCTGGGCTCGCGGCGAACATCCAGCCCGAGAAGATGCGCTTGAACGTCTTGTCGTCCTGGATCTCGTCCACTTCGACGAAGCCGTCGGTCTGCGGCGCCTCCGTCTGCGGGCGCGTGTAGCACACGCGCGGCGTGATCTGCAGCGAGCCGAACTGCACGGTCTCGTCGATATTCACGTCGAAAGCGATGATGCGTCCGGTGATCTTGTCGAGGCCGGCGAAGACGGCGACCGGATTCTTGATCTTGTCGGCAGCGGCCGGGCCGGCAAGGGCGCAAACGCAGCCGGCGCCCATCGCAAGGCGCGAAAGAAATCTGCCCGCTGAAAACCGCATCTTATCTCCCGCCGCCTCAGGTCGACCCGCAAATGCGCTGACGCGCGCCGTGGCCGGCGGCGCGGGGCGTGTTTACCACGAGTCCCGACGCCGCCAAGCCTGTGGCGGCAGACTTGAAGGGCGAGACCGGCGAAATGGCGGCGAAAGCGGCGAGAAATTCGGGCGCGGGATCCTATGCGCCGGGCGTCCAGGCTTCGTAGTCGCCGGTCGCCGGCGGACGCTGGCCCGAACGGTAGAGCGAACCCGGCGGGCGCCAGGCCTCCGGCGTCCCGGTCTTGTTGGCCTGGTAGGGCAATTCCCATTCGTAGGGCTTGTGGTTTTCGTCCGTCGGCGGCGTATCGACGGTGTGATGCAGCCAGCCGTACCAGCCTGTCGGCGTGGCGGAAGCCTCGCTCTCGCCATTGTAGATGACCCAGCGCCGCTGGAAGCCGAGATTCGGATCGATCGCTCCGCCCCGCGTCCGGTAATATGCGTTGCCGAATTCGTCGTGGCCCACGAGCTCGCCGTGCCGGCGCGTCCACAGGAACGTGTTCCAGGTGCCGCCCTGCCACCAGGTGAA
>JAGWTW010000118.1 GCA_028868735.1 Hyphomicrobiales bacterium
GCAAAGACGTAAAATTCGATCACGCAAGGTCGCGCTTCGCGCTGCTCGGCAGGCATCAGGCGATCGCCTGCGAGGACTGCCATCGCACCCAGATCTACAAGGACACCCCGCTCGCTTGCGACAAATGTCACGCCGATATCGTCCACCGCGGCCGACTTGGGACGACCGCGCAATGCCAGACCTGCCACAACGCGGAGACCTGGAAACGCTGGAAATACGACCACGGGCGGCAGGCGCACTACCCGCTCACGGGCGCGCATGCCAAGCTCGTCTGCGAGACCTGCCACGCAATTCCCGGCGGCGCCCTCAAGCTGCCCGTCGCCTGCGTGTCATGCCACGCAGATCGTGTGCATCAAGGCCGCCTCGGCGCCAGCCCCAAATGCGAGGCTTGCCACGACAGCAGTACCTGGAAGAGATGGCGTTTCGACCACGGATTCAAAGCGCACTATCCGCTGACCGGCGCGCATGCGCGACTCGAGTGCGAGACCTGCCACGCGGCGAAGAATCCGCCAAACCTGAAGCTCCCGCGCGATTGCGCGACCTGCCACCGCCGAGACGACCCCCACGCAAATAATTTCGGGCCCGTCTGCGACAAATGCCACACGACGTCGAACTGGCGTCAGGTGAACATCCGCAACTGACGGGCGGCTCGAATATTTCAGATGCAAGGTCCGGCGGACACGAAGGCTCGTGAACGCGAGCGCGCAACATCGGTCGCGCTCTTAACCAACTGCGGGGCCGATGCGAAGTGTCAGGGTTCCGGCTTGGCGGCCGTTACAGACTTATCCGCACCGAAATGGAAGCGATAACTGGCCTGACCGAAAATATTGAATCGATCCGTGCGGTAGCGCAGAAGCTGATCAAACGCATCAATGGAACTCGTCTTGTACCGCCACCAGCGCGCTCCGGCGCCCACGATGAGATCGTCCGTGAGGCGGTACTTCAGGATGCTTTCCGCCTCGAAACCGGCGCCCGATCCTTTTGCCGGATCTTCACCGAAGGTGAAATAATGCGTGTCGCGGGCGCGTTGTGTAAGCGACGCGAAAGCGAACTCCGCGTTCCAGGACAGTCTGTCGGTGAGATTCAAATCCAGAACAGCGCCAACGCGCACGCTGCGCCAGCGATCGCGTTCATTGACCACCTTGACGCTATTGGGGATCGGCGCGCCACAGACGAACGGATTCGCAGCGACTTGCGTGCAGCCGCTCGCATTGACCGATTCCAGCCAGCTGTGAAAGCCCGCGAAGGCGCCGACGCGCATCCGCTGGTTGGTGAATACGTTGTAGCCGAGATCGATCGCGCCATAGGCCAGTCGGCCATTCGCGCTGCTCATGGTTTTCGAGTAGTCGACGAAGGGCGGGAAATCCTCGTCGGCGAGCGATCCGTGCGATATTTTCCCGGCGCCGGCGTATCCCTTCAGGAAGAAATCGCGAATGATCCCCCTGCGTGCGTCGAGACGGAAGAAACCCTCTGCTGTGCGCGCGTTGAGATTCTGATAGGCGAGTCGGGAAACGCGTTGCGAGGATGTCTCGTCAGCGAAATAGTCGTAGGCATTGTGGCCGGCGCTCATGCCGCCGCGGATGCCGACCTCCAGAAGGAAGCCGTCTGCGTCGACCGGCGCCGATGCATCCTTGTCCGGCCTCATGAAAAATCCGGGCGCGGTGTAGAACTTGTCTCGACCGGCGATATCCGGTCCCCGCGCGGCGCCGTTGACGAGGCCGATGCAGGGCGCGATCACGCCCGCGCAGCGATAGGCGCCTTCTGTCGTGAAGCTGCTGCGCAATCCGAGCGTAACGAAATAGTCTTTCGTCACCGTATTCACGCCCGCCGCATTGCTCCACACACGCTTGTGGCCGACTTCCCCCTCGAGCGTAACGTCCTTGGTCAGGTTGTAATCGACCAAAAGAGATGGAAGGAGAGTCAGCTCGCGAAGGGACTGCGTCGTGCCGCTGCGCCATCCCGCACGGAATCTCGGACTGAAGCTCAGGTCTTGCGACCAAGGATAGCGTGAATTGATGTCAAAGAAATAGACGCGAGAATCGGCAAGGTGCGCGTAACGCAGCGCCAGCGCGTACATGTCGCCAGTCCTCAACAGGCTGGTTCCGAGGACCTGCGCTGAAAGATAATATTCCGTGCCGCTCGGAAACGTGCCGTCGACGCCGCCGGAAGGCGGCGTGCCGCTGAGCTGTGTGACGGTCGCATCGGCCGACACCTGGAAATTATCGTTGATCGGATGCGAATAGCTCGCCATCGCCGACTTGAACACGGGCGTGCGGTCGACCGCAAAGCGCCGTACGTCGTCCTGCGTGTTGTATTTCAGCATATCGTACAGAGTGAGGTACGGCTGGCCTTGCAACGCGTTCCACGACGACAGGTATGGAACGCGGCGATAGTCCAGCGCCGCCGCCAGTACGGATTTGTCATTGAATGTGTACGAGCCGGAGAAGATCGCCGCATTCAGCTTGCCGAAATGCACGTCGTAATCGAGGGTTCCGAGCGCCGATTTGTTCTGATCGAAATAGCGGGTCTCGACGCCGATAGCGCGACGATCGATCAATCCACGCGCGTTCTGCTGGATGACGAACAGGCTGGCGTCGAGGCCCGGGGCAATCTTCGCAATGTCGACGCTCGTGCCGATAAGGAAGCGCCCGTCCTTGAACGGCGCATCGTAGCGGCTCCAGTTCGACCCGCCCGCGACAGCGTTGAAGCGGACGCTCGTATTGTACGCCCAGCTCAGCAGGCCGCCGTCGAAGCGGCCGATCACGCCGCCGGTATTTCGCGTCTGACGCCCGATCCGCGCCATCAGGTCGGTTTCGCGCAACGTCGTTTCCAGAAAGGCCGTCGAGATGCCCCAAACGTTGGCGTCTTCCGACGAGGATTGAATGCGATGCTCGTCGGTGCCGGACAACTTTATCTTCGTGCGCGCGTTCTCGCTGTCGATCGTTCCGTACAGATCGAAGTTCGTCAGAAAAGTGTTCTGATGCACGCGATGCGCGTCCGGATCGGCGTTGGGATCTGGGGCAATCGCGATGTTCTTTGTCTGGTCGACGCTGTCGTCACGAACATAGAAGTGCGAGACGCTGCCGGAGAGGGACCATGACCCTTCCCGGCGCTCCTCCTTTCGAGGACGCTCCCTGGGCGTGCGCGCCAGTGTGGCGTCGTCGCCGCGATTGGCGGTGAGCGGCCGCGCCATTGCCGGCGGCTTCAATCCCTCACGCAGTAGATAGTCGGCAAGTTCGGCCTGCTCACGCGTCGGCGTCCTCACCTGCGCGGACGACGGGCCGGGCGTCGCCCTGCCGGTCGCCTTCGAGAGCAGGTCGCGCGCTTCCTGAGTGTGCTCGTTCTCCGGAAATTTCAGGACCGCCTCGAGCAACTTGATCGCTTCGCCTCTGGCGCCTTTCTCGAGTGCAGCCCGCGCCTCGTCCATCGAGGCTTCGATGAACTTGAAATCTTTAGCTGAAATTCGCGCGGCGGCCGGAATTCCAGGCCTTGTATCGGTGCGACACGCCTCATCCGAGCCGGTCGTCGCAAAGACGATCGTGAGGTTTTCGAAACTTCCGGACTGGACGACCTTGTAGGAGGTAGGCCGATCGAATTGAATTCGCAGGACCGGCCCTCCGGGCGCGTCCGTCTCGACAAAGACATTCCGAACGCCGGTCGAGGCGCCGTCGACGACATTGACGCCCTCGCGATGGATCGCCCGGATCGGCTCCAGCGCCTCGCGATCGACCGGCTGGAGCGAGATTCGCAGATCGTCGCTGCGCTCTAGCGGAAAATGTCCGCCGTATCTGACGCGGACGTTGAACACGACGGTCATTGTTGCGCAGCCGCGGGACGCGACGACTTGCGCGTCGGAGACAAACCGGTCCAGCACCGGCTGCGCGAGCACGGCGCGCGGCGATGTCGCCGCCAACAGCGCGATCAGACCGGAAAGGCCCGACCACGCGCGATATCCGCGTCCCCCGATCATCTCTTCAAGCGATCACATACGTTGAGAGTCGTCGCGCGAGATCGCGTCGGACGCTCTTGGCCATGGATTACGCACGAGAACGCGAAACGCACAGGCAAAACACGGGTCGGCTGAGAGCTTTCTCTATCCTTCCCGACATGGCGCCGCCGGCCGAATATCGGCCAACGAAACTAAGACCTCGTTAACGCTGATGGTCCGACCTAGCCGCAAAAATACGGCGATATTCCATCGCCTCGTCATCTCATTCCTCTGCCGCGGAAAGTCGGTCGCGCCATGGAGCCGAACGACAGGGTGGATTTGTGACAATCGTCGCACGGCGCCGTTGTGATCGCATGACGCGGCGGCTTGCCCGGCGCGTCGCGTCCGTTGTGGCACGTGGCGCACGGCGTCCCTACGACGGCGGTATGATTGAACCTCGCCGAGAACGATCGCGTATCGCGGTGGCAGGTTTCGCACGGCGCAGCCGTCGGAAGATGGCGGGGCGGCTTGCCGATCGCGTCGCGACCGTTGTGGCACGTGGCGCAGGGCCTGTCGGCGAACGCGGCGTGGTCGACGCGCACGACCGCGAAGCTGCGCGTGTTCTTATGGCAAGTCGCGCATTCGGCGCCAGTCTGGATGTGTCGCTGCGGCTTGCCTTGCGCGATCCGCCCATTGTGACACGTCGCGCAGGGTTTTCCGAACGCCGACGCATGATCGAACCGCGCGCCGGCGAATACGCGGGTGCTCTTGTGACACGTGTCGCAACTCGCCGACGTAGGCACATGCCGCGGCGACTTGCCCTGCGCAGTTCGGCCGCTATGACATGTTGCGCAGGCCACGGCCGTGATCGCCGCATGATCGACGCGTGCGCCCTGGAAGCTGCGCGTACTCTTGTGGCAGGCCTCGCATGGCGCGGCGGTCGGTATATGACGCGGCGGCTTTCCGAGCGCGCTTTGTCCGTTGTGACAGCTCGCACAAGGCGCCTTGATCGCCGAGTGATCGACCCGCGCGGCGGCGAACGAGACCGTGCTCTTGTGGCACGTCTCACACGCGAGCGTCGTCGTTATGTGCTTCGGCGGCTTTCCAAGCGCACTCTGGCCGTTGTGACAGCTCGCGCAGGCCGCCTTGATCGACGCGTGATCGACTCGCGCAACCGCGAAGGAGGCCGCGCTCTTGTGGCACGTCTCACACGCGAGCGTCGTCGTTATGTGCTTCGGCGGCTTTCCGAGCGCATTCTGGCCGTTGTGACAGCTCGCGCAGGCCGCCTTGATCGACGCGTGATCGACTCGCGCCCCGGCGAAGGATCTCGTGTTCTTGTGACAGGCATCGCAGCCGGCGGTCGTCATGATGTGCCTGACAGGCTTGCCGATCGCTTTGCGGCCGTCATGGCAGGTTGCGCAAGCCTTGCCGACGACGGTCGCGTGGTCGAAAGCCGCTCCGGGAATCGTCGGCCGCATTAACCCCGAAAGAGCGCCCGACGGGCCTGTCGGCGCGCCGCGGCCGGCGCCGACCGCCGTGCGGATGACCGGCGCAAGAACACGCGCCACCAGGCTCTTCGCCGTCGTCGTGCAGCCCGCGACCTGACTCTGCGGATTGCTCCAGCTCGAGAAGTTTTGCGTCGATTTGACGTGGCAGCAACCGCAATCGACGGATTTGGCGCTGTGATCCGGCCCCCTCGCGCCGCCGCTGGTGCCTTGGCTCTTGTAGCTGCCGTTGTGGCACGTATCGCACCGGATCGCATGGACGACGCCGTGGCCCGTCGTTCCCATTCCGAGATAGCCGGGCGATGCGGTGAAGCTCGTTCCCGTATTGCTGTGGCAGCCGCTGCATTGAAGGGTGGCGGTCGGAATATGCGGCGGGGTCGTCAGCCCTGTCGCGGTCGATCCGTTGTGGCAGCCGATGCAGTTCGTATCGGCCGCGCTGTGCGTATAGGTTCCGCCGGACCAACTCACGTATCCGCCGCTCTTGGCCGCCGCATGACAGGTCACGCAGTCATTGCCGTTGGTCGGTACGTGCCCGGCGTAGGACGCTGTGCCGTATGCGCCCTTCGTGCCTTCCGCCGTATAGGAACCGTTATGGCAGGCGTCGCAGCGCAGAGCCGTCACCGCGGTATGGCTCATCGTGTAAGTCGTGAATGTCGTCGCCGTATTCGTATGGCAGTTCGAACATTGCAGCGTTGCGGTCGGAATGTGCGGCGGCGTTGTCATGCCGGTCGCCGTCGACCCGTTATGGCAATTGGCGCAGTTCGTATCCGTCGCCTGGTGCGTGTATTTGGCGCCGGACCAACTGACGTAGCCTCCGGAAACCGCGGTCGCGTGGCAATAGGTGCAGTCGTTCGAGCCCGTCGGCAGATGGCCGGCGTAAGACGATGTGCCGAGCGCGCCCTTTGTGCCCTCGCCCGTATACGCCCCGTTGTGGCAGGCGTCGCACCGCATGGTCGACACAGCAGAATGGGTCATCGTGTATGTAACGAAGCTCGCCGCCGCATTCGAATGACAATTGGAGCATTGCACGCCGGTCGCCGGAATATGCGGCGGCGTCGTGTAGCCAAGCGCCGTCGTGTTGTTGTGGCATGTCGAGCAGTTCGTATCGGTCGCCAGATGCGTGTAGACGCCGCCCTGCCAGGTGACGAAGGCGGCGGCCGCGGTCGCGTGACAGGCGACGCAGTCGCGTCCGGCAGGCGCGACGTGGCCCGGATAGCTCGCCGTCCCGATCGCGCCCTTCGAGCCTTCGCCCGTGTACGATCCGTTGTGACAGGCGTCGCACCGCATGGACGACACGGCCGAGTGCGTCATCGTGTAGGTCGTGAAGCTCGACGCCGTATTCGTATGGCAATTCGAGCATTGCGTCGCGCCCGTCGGAATGTGCGGCGGCGTCGTCAGGCCCAGCGCCGTCGTTCCATTGTGGCAGGTCGCGCAATTCGTGTCGGTCGCAGCATGAACATATGCGCCGCCGGACCAGCTGGCGAAACTGGCTGTCGAAGCGGCATGGCAGGTCACGCAATCTCGTCCAGCCGGAGCGACATGGTTCGGGTAGGACGACGTGCCGAGCGCGCCCTTCGAGCCTTCGCCAGTGTACGATCCGTTGTGGCAGGCGTCGCATCGCATCGACGATACGGCCGAGTGCGTCATCGTGTAGGTCGTGAAGCTCGACGCCGTGTTTACATGGCAGTTCGAGCATTGCGTCGCGCCGGTCGGAACGTGTGGCGGCGTCTTCAGGCCGAGCGCGGTCGTTCCGTTGTGGCAAGCCGAGCAATTCGTGTCGGTCGCGGCATGAACATATGCGCCGCCGGACCAGGCGACGTACCCGCCGCTGACAGCGGTCGCATGACAGGCGGCGCAGTCGCGCCCCGCGGTCGCGACGTGGTTCGGATAAGAGGCCGTGCCAAGCGCCCCTTTCGCCCCTTCGACCGTGTAGGATCCGTTGTGGCAAGCGTCGCACCGCGTCGACGTTACCGCGGCGTGGCTCATCGTATAGGTCGTGAAGCTCGTCGCCGTGTTCGTGTGGCAGTTCGAACATTGCAGCGTCGCCGTCGGGATGTGCGGCGGGGTCGTGAGTCCTTGCGCGGTCGAACCGTTATGGCAGTTCGCGCAGTTCGTATCCGTCGCGAGATGCGAATAGAATGCGCCGGACCAGGCGACATATCCGCCGGTGACGGCCGTCGTATGGCAGACCGCGCAATCGCGCCCCGATGTGGCGACGTGGCCGGGATAGTTGGCCGTACCGAAAGCGCCCTTGGCGCCCTGGCTTGTGAACGATCCGTTGTGGCAGGTGTCGCAGCGCGCGGCGCTCACCGACGAATGGTTCATCGTGTAGGTCGTGAAGCTCGTCGCCGTGTTCACATGGCAGTTCGAGCACTGCACGCCTGTCGCGGGCACATGAGGCGGTGACGTATTGCCCGTCGCAATCGCGCCATTGTGACAGGACGAGCAATTCGTGTCGGTCGCCAGATGCGCGTACGTGGCCCCGGCCCAGGACACATAACCGCCGCTGACCGCGGCGGCATGGCAGGTCGCGCAGTCGCGTCCCGAGGTCGCCACGTGTCCCGCGTAGGCCGCCGTGCCGGTCGCGCCCTTCGCGCCCTCGCTCGTGTACGATCCGCTGTGGCACGCGTCGCATCGCATCGACGTCACCGCCGCGTGCGTCATCGTATAGGTCGTGAAGCTCGACGCCGTATTCGTATGACAGTTCGAACATTCGAGCGCCGCTGTCGGAATGTGCGGCGGCGTCGTCAGGCCGAGCGCCGTCGAATTGTTGTGGCAGGACGCGCAGGCCGTATCGGTCGGCAGATGCGCGTACTTGCCGCCCGCCCAGCTCACGAAGCTCGCCGCCGCGCTTGCGTGACAAAGGACGCAATCGCGGCCCGCGACCGCAACGTGGTTCGGATAGGACGCCGCGCCCAAGGCGCCCTTCGTCCCTTCGCTCGCGTAGGATCCGCTATGGCAGGCGTCGCATCGCATCGACGTCACCGCCGAATGCGTCATCGTATAGGTCGTGAAGCTCGACGCTGTATTGGTATGGCAGTTCGAGCATTCGAGCGCCGCTGTCGGGATGTGCGGCGGGGTGGTCAGTCCCTTTGCCGTCGTATTGTTGTGGCAGCTGGCGCAAGCCGTGTCGGTCGCCGCATGAACGTATGCGCCGCCCGACCAGCTGACATAGCCGCCGCTGACCGCTGTCGCGTGGCAGGTCGCGCAGTCGCGGCCGGCGACCGCAACATGGTTCGGATAGGACGTGACGCCGAGCGCTCCCTTTGCGCCTTCGCTCGCGTAGGATCCGTTGTGGCACGCGTCGCATCGCATCGACGTCACGGCCGAATGCGTCATCGTGTAGGTCGTGAAGTTCGCTGCCGTATTGACGTGGCAATTTGAACACTGGAGCGCCGCCGTAGGGATATGCGGAGGCGTGGTCATGCCGACCGCAGCCGTCCCGTTGTGGCAGTTCGAGCAGTTCGTGTCGGTCGCAGCATGCTGGTAAGCGCCGCCCGACCAGCTCGTGAAGGTCGCCGCCGCGCCGACATGGCACGACGCGCAATCCAGGCTGTTTGTCGGCGGATGATTCGGGTAGGAGGCCGTGCCGAGCGCGCCTTTCGAACCTTCCGTAGCGTAAATTCCATTGTGGCATGCGTCGCAGCGCATCGACGACACCGCCGAATGCGTCATCGTATACGTCGTGAAGCTGGACGCCGTATTGCTGTGGCAGTTCGAGCACTGGGTGGATGCGGTCGGAATGTGAGGCGGCGTCGTCAGGCCGGTCGCTGCAATGTTGTTGTGGCAAGCCGAGCAGTTGGCGTCTGTCGCAGCGTGCTGGTAGACGCCGCCCGTCCAGCTCACGTAGCCGCCGCTCTGGGCCGATGCGTGACAGACGGCGCAATCGCGGCCGCCGGTTGCAACGTGAGCCGCGAACGCGCTGGTTCCGAGCGCGCCATTCTTGCCCTGGCTCGTGAACGAACCGTTGTGGCAGGAATCGCACCGCGCCGTCGTCACCGCCGCATGGTTCATCGTGTAGGTGACGAAACTCGTCGCAGTGCTGGTGTGGCAATTCGAGCACTGCACGCCGGCGATCGGGATGTGCGGCGGCGTTGTGTTGCCGGTCGCCGTCGCGCCGTTGTGGCAGCTCGCGCAGTTGGTGTCCGTCACCGCGTGCTGGTATACCGCGCCCGCGAAAGAGACATACCCTCCAGCGACCGCGGCCGCATGACATGTCACGCAGTCGCGACCTCCGGTCGCCACGTGCCCGGCGTAATTCGCCGTGCCGTACGCGCCGTTTGCCCCCTGCCCGGCGAACGATCCGTTATGGCAGGCGTCGCAGCGGCTCGCTGTCACCGCGGCGTGGCTCATCGTGTAGGTGACGAAGCTCGTCGCAGTATTCGTGTGGCAGTTCGAACACTGCACCCCGGCCACCGGGATATGCGGCGGCGTCGCATTGCCGGTCGCGGTCGTTCCATTATGACAGGCCGAGCAATTCGTGTCGGTCGCGGCGTGCTGGTAGACGGCGCCGGCGAACGTCACATAACCGCCGCTCGCCGCGCTCGTGTGGCAGGTCGCGCAATCGCGGCCGCCGGTCGCGACGTGGCCGGGATAATTGGTCGTGGCGTAGGCGCCTTTCGCGCCTTGCCCGGTGAACGTTCCGTTGTGGCAAGCGTCGCAGCGGCTCGCGGTCACCGCTGTATGATTCATCGAATAAGAGACGAAACTCGTCGCCGAATTGGAATGGCAGTTGGAGCATTCGACTCCGGTGACCGGCACGTGCGGCGGCGAGGTCTGACCCGTTGCGGTCGTACCATTGTGGCAGGACGAACAGACGGTGTCGGTCGCCGCATGTTGATAGGTCGCGCCGGCCCAGCTCACGAAATTCACTGCCGCGCTGGCGTGGCAAGCGACGCAATCTCTTCCGGCCGTCGCGAGATGGCCGGGATAGGACGCCGTGCCGAACGCGCCCTTCGAACCCTCGCTCGAATAGGATCCATTGTGGCAAGCGTCGCAGCGCGCCGCGCTGACGGACGCATGGTTCATCGTGTAGCTTGCGAAAGTCGACGCGCTGTTGCTGTGACAGCTCGAACATTGGACTCCGGTAGTCGGGACGTGCGGCGGCGTGGTAAGTCCGGTCGCGATCGACCCGTTGTGACAACTCGAGCAATTCGTGTCGGTCGCCGCATGCTGGTAGAGGCCGCCCGCCCAGCTCACATAACCGCCACTGACGGCGAGCGCGTGACACGTTGCGCAATCGCGCCCGACCGTCGGCACATGCGCGGGATACGACGCGGTCCCCATCGCGCCGGCGGTTCCCTGTGCGGTATAGGCGCCGTTGTGACATGAGTCGCATCGCGCGGCGCTCACCGAGGCGTGGTTCATCGAATAGGCGACGAAGCTCGTTGCGGCGTTCGAGTGGCAATTCGAGCACTGGACGCCTGTCGCCGGAATATGCGGCGGCGTCGTATTGCCGGTCGCCGTCGTTCCGTTGTGGCAGGTCGAGCAATTCGTATCCGTCGCCGCGTGCTGGTAGACGGCGCCGGCGAAGCTGACGTAGCCGCCGCTTACAGCGGCCGTATGGCACGCCGCGCAATCGCGGCCCGTGGTCGCCACGTGTCCGGCGTAATTCGTCGTCGCGTAGGCGCCCTTCGTCCCCTGCCCTTCATAGGCGCCGTTGTGGCAGGCGTCGCATCGCATCGACGAAACCGCGGAATGCGTCATCGTATACGTCGTGAAACTCGTCGCCGTGTTCACGTGGCAGTTGGAGCATTGCACCCCGACGACGGGGATGTGCGGCGGCGAAGCGAAGCCGGTCGCTGTCGTTCCGTTGTGGCAGGTCGAGCAATTCGTATCCGTCGCCGCGTGCTGGTACACCGCCCCGGCGAAGCTCACGAAGCCGCCGCTGACCGCTGTCGCGTGACAGGCCACGCAATCGCGCCCGCCGGTCGCAACGTGGCCCGCATAATTCGCGGTGCTGTAGGCGCCGCTCGTTCCCTGGTTCGAGAACGATCCGTTGTGGCAGGAGTCGCACCGCGCTGCGCTGACGGATGCGTGGTTCATCGTATAGGTCGTGAACGATGTCGCAGTGTTCACGTGACAGTTCGAGCATTGCACGGCGGACGCCGGAATGTGCGGCGGCGTCGTGAATCCCGTCGCCGTCGTTCCGTTGTGGCAGGTCGAACAATTCGTGTCCGTCGCCTGGTGCTGGTAGACCGCGCCCGCAAACGTCACGAACCCGCCGCTGACCGCGGTCGTGTGGCAGGTCGTGCAATCGCGGCCGCCGGTGGCGACGTGCCCCGGATAATTCGCAGTGCCGTAGGCGCCTTTCGATCCCTGGCCGGAGAACGAGCCGTTGTGACAGGCGTCGCAGCGGGCGGCGCTCACTGCGGCGTGATTCATCGAATACGCGACGAAGCTCGTCGCCGTGTTGCTGTGGCAGTTCGAGCATTCGACTCCGGACACGGGAACGTGCGGCGGCGAGGTCTGTCCCGTCGCCGTCGCGCCGTTGTGACACGACGAGCAGGCCGTATCCGCGGCCGCGTGCTGATAAAATGCGCCGGCGAAGGTCACATAGCCGCCGCTCGCCGCGCTCGTGTGGCAGACCGAGCAATCCCGCCCCGCGGTCGCCACGTGTCCCGCGTAGCTCGCCGTGCCGTACGCGCCTTTCGATCCTTCGCTGGCGTAAGCCCCGTTGTGGCACGCGTCGCAGCGCATCGACGCGACAGCCGCGTGCGTCATCGTATAGACGCCGAAACTGCCGGCCGTATTCGTGTGGCAGTTCGAACATTGCAGGGCTGCGGTCGGAATGTGCGGCGGCGAGGTCAGTCCGAGCGCGTTCGAATTGTTGTGGCACGACGAGCAATTCGTATCCGCAGCGGTATGCAAATAGGCGCCGCCGGACCAGCTCGTGAAATTCGCGGCCGCCGCAGCATGGCAGTTCGAGCAATCACGACCTTCGGTCGCGACGTGGCTCGGATAGGAGGCTATGCCCTGCGCGCCTTTCGTCCCTTCGCCGGCATAGGCCCCGCCATGGCAGGAATCGCAACGCATCGACGCCACGGACGGGTGGTTCATCGTGTAGGTCGTGAAGCTCGTCGCCGTATTGACGTGGCAGTTCGAGCATTGAGTGACGCCGGTCGGAATGTGCGGCGGCGTCGTGAGGCCCTTGGCGATCGTACCGGTATGGCAGCTGACGCAATTCGTGTCCGTTGCGGCGTGCTGGTAGACGGCGCCCGACCACGCGAGGAAGCCGCCCGAAATCGAAGCGGCGTGACAGGCCGCACAATCCCGGCCGGTGGTCGCCACATGGTTGGGGAAGGCGGATACGCCGAGCGCCCCTGCCGATCCCTGATTGGCGAACGCGCCGTTATGGCAGGAGTCGCAGCGCGCCGCGCTCACCGCGGAATGGTTCATCGCGTAGGCGACAAAGGTCGTCGCCGTATTCGTGTGGCAGTTCGAGCATTGCACGCTGGCGGTCGGCGCGTGCGGCGGCGAGGTCTGGCCGGTGGCCGTCGTCCCGTTGTGGCAGGATGAGCAATTCGTGTCGGTCGCAGCGTGCTGATAGACCGCGCCGGCGAAGGAAACGAACCCGCCGCTCGCGGCGCTCGCATGGCAGGTCAGGCAATCACGCCCTCCGGTCGCGACATGTCCGGCGTAATTCGTCGTTGCGAAAGCGCCTTTCGTACCCTGCCCTTCGTACGAGCCGTTGTGGCAGCTATCGCATCGCGCGGCGCTCACCGACGCGTGATTCATCGTATAACTTGTGAAGCTCGTCGCCGTGTTGGTATGACAATTGGAGCATTGCGCCCCGGCGACCGGCACGTGCGGCGGCGTGGTCTGGCCCGTCGCCGTCGTTCCATTGTGGCAGCCCGCGCAGTTCGTATCCGTCGCCGCATGCTGGTAGACCGCGCCGGCGAAGGAAACGAAACCGCCGCTCGCAGCGCTCGCGTGGCAGGTCAGGCAGTCCCGACCGGCGGTCGCGATATGGCCTGGATAGTTCGCGACGCCGAAAGCGCCTTTCGCTCCTTCGCCTCCATAGGCGCCGCTATGGCAGGTATCGCAGCGCGCCGCGCTCACCGAGGCGTGGTTCATCGAATAGGCGACGAAACTCGTCGCGGTGTTGGTATGGCAGTTCGAGCACTGGACGCCGGCGACAGGTACGTGCGGCGGCGTCGTCAGGCCGGTCGCCGCCTTGCCGTCGTGGCAGTTCGAGCAATTGACGTCGGTCGCGGCGTGAGAATAGGCCGCGCCGGCCCAGGTGACGAAACCGGCGGCCGCAGTCGCATGACAAACCGTGCAGTCCCGCCCGCCGGGCGCAAGGTGGTTGGGATACGATGCAACGCCCAGAGCGCCTTTGGCCCCTTGCCCCGTATAGGCGTTGTTATGGCAGGAATCGCAGCGCGCGGCCGCGACGGACGAATGGTCCATCGCATAAGTGAGGAACGACGGCGCGGCGTTCGTGTGGCAACTCGAACATTGCACGCCGGCCGTCGGGATATGCGGCGGCGACGTCTGTCCGGTCGCTTTCACGTTGTTGTGACAGCTTGCGCAATCCGTATCGGTCGCCTGGTGGGCGTAGCCGGCAGCCGCGAAAGTCGTGGTGTTCTGGTGGCAGATCTCGCACGGCAGGCTGGTCGG
>JAGWTW010000198.1 GCA_028868735.1 Hyphomicrobiales bacterium
CGAGCATGTGTTCGCGCATCAGAAGGGTTTGATGGGACTGTGCGTGCGAACCATCGGCATTGCCCGGGCGAAAGTGAAGATCGGCCTCACCAACCTCGCCTACAACATGCGCCGCTTCGTCTGGCTGCGGGCCAAATACGCTACGGGGTGAGCATGGGAGGAGGCGAGGACCGCTGTCGGGGCGGAGCAACGAGCGCCGATAATCGCTGCTCCGGACCCTGACGACGTCGCGAGCCGCCAATCGGACTCACCGCCCGCCTGCCAAGATCGAAAACGCGGTTATTGGAGGTGTCCAACTTATTCGCGCGGCGCGTCTGGCATGATCCCGCCGCACGCGCGCATCGTCCTGGCCACGCGGCCGGTCGATTTCCGTAAAGGCCCAGACGGACTGACGGCGCTGGTGCGCGACGCCGGCGCCGATCCTTTCAGCGGCGCGCTCTACGTTTTTCGGGCCAAGCGGGCAGACCGGGTCAAGATCGTCTGGTGGGATGGCACGGGCCTGTGCCTGTTCGCCAAGAGATTGGAGACGGACCGATTCTACTGGCCGAAGTTGATGGCCGGAACGGTTTCCATGTCCGCCGTGCAACTCGCCGCCCTCGTCGAAGGGATGGACTGGACCCGCGTACGTAGCGCGCCGCTGACAAAGCCCGCGAGCGTAGGCTGAAGCTGCGGCATAGTGATTCAGGGGCTAGATAGGGGCGCCACAAATCGTCGATTTTATGCTTGAGTTCGAAGCATGGACGGCGACCTCCAGAACCTTCCCGACGACGCCGAGACGCTGAAGGCGATGATCGCGGACATGCGCCGTTCGCAGTCGTCGTTGCAAGCCGAAGTCGCGGCGCTCAGGGCGGCGGGCGTCGACGCTCAGGCGCGGATCGATCGTCTCCAGCTTCTGCTGAAGACAATCCAGCGCGCAACTTATGGACGAAGCTCCGAGAAGCTCGACGAGAGCCAATACGCCTTCACCTTCGAGGAAGTGCAGACCGGTCTCGGCGCCGTCGACGCCATGCTGCGGAAGCTGAGCCCGACGCCGCCGCGCAAGTCCGGCGGACGGCGGCCTCTGCCGGCGCATCTCGAGCGGGTCGAAGAGATCATCGAGCCGGACGATCAGCCTTGCTCCTGCGGAGCTTGTGCGCGTGTTAAAATCGGCGAGGACGTCAGCGAACGCCTCGATGTCGTCGCGCCGAAGTTCCGGGTGATCGTGACGCGTCGTCCCCGATATGCCTGCCAGACCTGCCGCGAGAACATCGTCCAGGCGCCCGCGCCCGCCCGCCTGATCGAGGGCGGCATCGCGACCGAGCGGCTTCTGGCCGGCATCGCCGTTTCCAAGTACGCCGACGGCCTGCCGCTCTATCGGCAGGAGGCGATCTTTGCGCGCGAGAAGGTCGAACTCGGGCGCAATCTCATGGCCAGCTGGATGGGCCATGTCGGATTCCATCTCGAACCTCTCGCAGATCGGCTGTTCCAGCTCATCCGCGCCGGCGACAGGATTTTTGCCGAAGAGACGACATTGCCAGTCCTGGCGCCCGGACGTGGGCGAACGCGCAAGGGTTGGCTGTGGACTTATCTGCGGGACGATCGCCCCTATGGAGGAGCCGGGCCGCCGATTGTCGTCTATCGCTTCGAAGACAGCCGCGCCGCCGGATGCGTCGAACGCCATTTGGCCGGGTGGCGTGGCATTCTCCAATGCGACGGCTATTCCGCTTACCGCAAGCTCACGGAACCTGACCGGCCCGGCGGGCCGGCCACGATGGCCTGCTGTTGGACGCATCTGCGGCGCGAGTTCTACAAACTCCACGTCGAGGGCGTGTCGCAAACAGCGACCTGGACGGTTGAGCGCGTCGCCGACCTGTGGGCCGTGGAGGAGCAAGTCAAAGGCTGCGATCCGCAAACTCGGCTCGAAGCGCGGCGCCGCGCGTCAGCGCCGATTGTCGACGAACTCGTGGCCAGGTGGGAAAGCGAGCTGACGCGGATCTCGGGTAAATCCAAGGTTGCCGACGCGATCCGTTATGCCCTCTCCCGCAGGACCGAGTTCCGCCGCTTTCTCGACGACGGTCGCATCGAACTCGACAACAACACGGTCGAACGCGCGATCCGACCGATCTGCATTACACGGAAGAATGCCCTGTTCGCAGGATCAGAGGCAGGCGGCGCAACCTGGGCGACGATCGCTTCCTTGCTCGCGACCGCGCGCCTCAATGACATCGATCCCAATGGCTGGCTCACGCAAACGCTCGAGCGCATCGCCGCGGGCTGGCTCAACAAAGATATCGACGCGCTGCTGCCGCAGAACTTCACGCGCTCCTGACGGAGCGCGTTGGACGCTTACGATCGTTCATCTCGCCGGCGCCACGCACTTCTATCCCAAGACGACGCGCACGCCCGACGGCGTCGACGTCGAGACGACGATCGCGCATTTCCTGCGCGACGCGCTGCGGCTCGGCTGAACGGCTACTTCGCCTGCGGCGCGTCGAATTCGTCGTAGGACAGCGAGATTTCGCGCTTGCCCGTGATGTCGGCATAGATGACGACGCCGCGCCGGGGATCGACGAAGGCGTAGGAATGCCAGCCGTTGGCCTCCGCCATGCGGGCGTGCAGCTTGTTGTAATAGCGGTCGCTGGCGCCGACGATGGGATCGCCGGGCAGCGAAACGGTGAAGACCGGGTAGACGCCGCCATTGCAGAGCTCGACGCGCTCGATGCCGACCTGTTCGGTCTCCATCACCTTGCGGGTCGGATGCGACCAGGTCTTCAGGTCGAGGGTCCGGCAATCCCTCG
>JAGWTW010000199.1 GCA_028868735.1 Hyphomicrobiales bacterium
GAAATCTCCAAGCAGCAGCAATCCTCCGACTGGGGGGCGGACAGTCTGACCGAGGCCCAGCTCGCCTATGCGGCTTCGGACGTGCTCCATCTGCACAAGGTGCGCGAAAAACTCGATCTGATGCTGCGCCGGGAGGGTCGGGCCGAGATCGCGGCGGAATGCTTCCGCTTCCTGCCGACCCGCGCCCGGCTGGACTTGATGGGTTGGCCGGAGACCGACATATTCAGCCACGAGTAAGCTTCAGTTTACCCGGCACGCGCCATATCTTCGCCAAAGCCTCGGTATGTAAGGGCGCAGCGCCGGACGTCCCGGCCGGAAACCGAATGAATGTCCGATCTGTCGCCGCATGTCGATGAGCGCGCGCCTTTCGCCGATTTCGGCGGCCGGCGGCCGGCGGCATTCGTCGATTCGCGCCGTCACACCGCGCGCGTGCAATTCCTGCGGCGCGCGATCGTCATCTGCTGCATCTGCGCCGTCAGCCTGATCGGCTTCATCCTCGCTTTCGACCCGATGCATCGTCTCGAACTCGGCTTCAGCGTCGGGCGCGTCGGCCTCGACGGCACGCGCATCACCATGGAGAAGCCGCGGATTTCGGGCGTGCGCAATGACGGCCAGCCCTACGAGATCAAGGCGAAGACGGTGGTTCAGGACACCAAGCGGCCGAAGATATTCGAACTCGACCGCGTCGACGTGAAGCTCGGCGACAAGGACGGCTCGACGACCCATCTGGAAGCGCTGAAGGGCGTCTACGATTCCGATTCCGACAAGCTCGATCTGGCCGGCGTCGTGCGCATTCGCAACGAGGGCCGGTACGACATGACGCTGAAGAGCGCGAAGGTTGACATGAAGGCCAGCGCGGCGCGCAGCGAGGAGCCCGTGCAGGTCGCCATTACGGGCGGCGTGGTCGAGGCCGGCGGCGTCGATTTGTCCGAACGCGAAGCGATCGTGAGATTTTTCGGCGGCGTCCATTCGAGCTTCGAAGGGGCTCGAGACGAGCCCGACCAGCAGGCGGGCGCCGGCGAGGCTGCGCAATGAAACATCGCGTCATCGTCGCCTGCGGCGTCGTCCTCGCCGCCGCCCAGCCGGCGCTCGCCGCCGCGCTGCTGCCCGGCTCCAGCGGCAAGGAGCCCTATACCGTCGACGCCTCGAAACTCGATTATTTCGAGAAGGAGCAGAAGCTCGTCTACACCGGCGACGTCATCGCGACCCAGGGCCAGACCAAGGTCCGCGGCTCGGTCATGACCATCTATCTCGACAAGAGCGGCGCCGGCGGTCAGCAGGACGTGCGCCGCGTCGAACTGAAGGGCCCCGTCACCGTCGTCCAGAAGGACAAGGTCGGCACCGGCAATTCCGGGGTCTATGACAAGCCCGAGAACAAATGGTACCTCATCGGCAACGTCACGTTGACGCAGGGCGCGACCGTCACCCAGGGCGACAAGCTGATCTACGATCTGGGAACCGGCCGGGCGACTGTGACGGGCGGCGCGCGCACCGTTCTGACGCCGAGGGACTCGACCAGGGACGCGGCGCGCGACACGAAAGAGAAACAATAGGACGCGCTCGTTCGTCCGACGCTCGGTTGCACGGTCCGCCCGCCCGCTGTAGGCCGAACCCCGAGCGAAATTTGAGGTCTGGCGCCCCTTGCACGCACCGCTGCCCCCGTCCTCGCCGGAGAAGGACAGGCCGTCCGTCCCGACGGCCCGGTCCGGCGGCCTATGGGGGGGCGTGGCGCGCGCCCTCGGCCGGCTCGCCGCATGGCGCGGCAAGCCGCAGACCGCCTTCCCGCACCGGTTCGAGGACGAGGCGGGCGCGCCCGTCGAGCCGTCGCAGCCGGTCGAACGCTCGCCCGACGTGCCGACCGCCGAGGACGTGCTCGGCATCCATCATCTCGGCAAATCCTATCGCGGCCGCCGCGTCATCGAGGATGTGAGCCTCTATCTCCAGCGCGGCGAGGTCGTCGGTCTGCTCGGGCCCAACGGGGCCGGCAAGACGACGCTGTTCTACATGATCACCGGGCTCATCCGCCCGGACGCCGGCATGATCGAACTCGACGGCCACGACGTGACCAACCTGCCGATGTACCGGCGCGCGCGCTTGGGCGTCGGCTATCTGCCGCAGGAGCCCTCGATCTTCCGGGGGCTGAGCGTCGAGGACAACATTCGCGCCGTCCTCGAAATCTCGCAGCCCGACCCGGACAAGCGCGCCGCCGAACTCGAGGCGCTGCTCGACGAATTCGACATCAAGCGATTGCGGGGCGTGAATTCGCTCGCGCTGTCGGGCGGCGAACGGCGCCGTTGCGAGATCGCGCGCGCGCTCGCCGGCCATCCCTCGTTCATGCTGCTCGACGAACCTTTCGCCGGCATCGACCCGATCGCGGTCGCCGACATCCAGAATCTCGTGCGTCACCTGAAGAACCGCGGCATCGGCGTGCTCATCACCGATCATTCCGTGCGCGAGACTCTCGGCATGACCGACCGCGCTTATATCGTCCACGCAGGAAGAATCCTCACCGAAGGCCCGCCGGAAGCGATCATCGCCGATCCGAACGTGCGGCGTTTCTATCTCGGCGACGATTTCAGGATGTGACGCGCGAAAGCGGACGCGGTGAAGGAAAGGGAAGGGCGGGGAGCGGACGCTAGCCTTTCCACCGTCATGGCCGGGCTTGTCCCGGCCATCCACGCCGTGCCGTCTGAAGCGGCGTATGATTTCGGCCGCAATCGCGCCGTGTCATTCCCGCGAAAGCGGGAATCCAGTTCCCATGTCCTGCCGCGC
>JAGWTW010000200.1 GCA_028868735.1 Hyphomicrobiales bacterium
ATCGCCCGGCGTGCGGACCGAACCATCTTCTGCAAGCTCTGCTGAAGCTCGTGGAATCGGAATATCCGAGCGCGGCGGCGATTTCGTCGCGCGACAGCTCGCCCTTTTCCAGCATGGACCGCGCACGCGCACGCAACGTCTCGTCGAGCAACGGACGAAACGACTGGCCCGCATCGGCAAGCCTGCGTTGGAGAGTGCGTCGCGACCAGCCGAGACGTCGGGCGGCCTGGGTTTCGGTGAGGCGGCGCGGCAGCGCGCTTTCGACGTGTCGCCGGATTGCGTCGGCCAGGTCCTCGCCGCCGAAGACGCGCTCGCGCAGAACCTCGAGCGCCGCGACCGCCTTTTCGTGAAGCAGCGGATCGGCGAAGGGGGCCCGCCGTCCGGCGAGCCGCCTTGGCGCGACGAATGCGAACGCGCGTGCGCCGAACGTGAGCCGGCATGCGAACAGCGCCTTCAACCGCGCATCGTCGACCGGCGATGGCCACGGGAATTCATAGGCGCATTCCGCCATGTCGTCTTCGAGCACCTGAATGAAGGACGCATGCGTGTTGAGAGCGACGGCCAACGCGATCGAACGCCAATCGGCCTCGCCGATGTCGAGCGCGGGCTCTACCTCGAAACGCAGCGCCTTTTCGGACGTTCTGACGCGCGCGCGCAGGAAGGGCGCGACGACCGGGCAATAATGCGCGCCGACCGCCAGCGCCGCCGCCAGGGTCGGCGCGGTCCGCGTCGCCACGTCGAGGCCGCCCTGAAGGGGCTGCGACCAGACCGTCGTCGCGCTCAGCGCCCATAATTCGCCGTGTGCGCGCGTGACGTTGGCGACGAGAGCGGCCAGGCCTGCCGTCGGCATTTCTGCGCCGGGCTGGTTGATGGCGGCTTCGTCGATTCCGGCGCCGGCGAGGAGCGATTTGCGCTCGGCTTCGGTCCTGGCGAAATGACGCAGAAACGCCCGCGCATAGCCGGCGGATACCGGCGCCCGGCTTCTGTCGCTCCTGTCCACGGCCATTGGCGCAAAATGCCACAAAATTGACGCGGCGGGAACTGGCGGCCACAACGTCGTTCGGCGATCCTTCCGAAAACGAGGGGAGGATCGTCATGACGTTCATCGGAGCTTCGGTTGGCGGAAAGCAGGTCGTCTACACAGACGGCAAACGCTACCTGTGGATGCTGTCCTTCATCCCGCCGTTGGTCCCGCTTTTGTCTTACTGGCTTTACGCCAGGACCGGCGCGCCCATCGTCACGCTCATCCCCGCTTTGTTCATTTTCGGGCTCATTCCGCTGTTCGACGCGCTTGTCGGCGAAGATCCGCACAATCCTCCCGCCGAGGTGGTGGATGCAATGGAGGCTGATCCCTATTACCTCCGGCTCGCCCGTTTCAGCGTCGTGCTGACATGGGTTTCCTATGTCGCCTTCATAGCCTTCGTCGGATTCTACGACCTGCCGTGGTGGTCCTATGTCGCGCTGCTGCTCGGCGTCGGCACGATCGACGGCGGCGCGCTGCTGATCGGCCACGAACTCGGACACAAGTCGGACAACCTCAATCGCGTCTTCGGAATTCTCGCCAACAATTCCGTCGGCTACGCTCATTTCCGGGTCGAGCACAATCGCGGCCATCACACATGGGTCGCCACTCCAGAGGATCCTGCAAGCGCGCGTTTCAACGAGTCGATCTACGCCTTCGCGCGGCGCGAATTGCCGGGCGCGCTGAAGCGCGGCTGGGCGAACGAGGCCGAACGTCTGACGCGTCGCGGGCGCTCGGTCTGGTCGATCCATAACGAAATCCTGGTCGGATTCGCGCTGACGATCGCCGTCGCGGCTGTCCTGATCGCCTTGTTCGGCTGGAAGGTCGCGCCCTTCATCCTCGCCCATCATTTCATGGGCTATTACGCGCTGACCCAGGCGAATTATGTCGAACATTACGGCTTGAAACGCGGCAAGGACGCGAACGGGCGCTACCTGCCGGTCGAGCCGCGCCATTCCTGGAACACCAATCACATCGTCTCGAATCTGACGACGTTCCATCTGCAGCGGCATTCGGACCATCACGCCAATCCGATGCGTTCATATCAGTCGCTGCGCAATTTCGACGACCTGCCGCGCCTGCCGAGCGGCTATACCGGCATGTTCGTCCTCGCCGCGATCCCGCCGCTGTGGTTCAGGACGATGAACCCGCGCACGCTCGCCTGGGCCGGCGGCGACATATCGAAACTGAATTCCGGGATGGATCGGTAGGCGGCAGTCAGCCGGTCTTGTCCATGACCAGCAGATCCGGCCGCTTCACCTCGATCTCGACGAAAGCGATGGGATGGGGCGAGCCGTTCTGGATGTCGTGCTCGACGCCGGCAGGCCGGGCGTAGCTCGTGCCGGCGGTCATCGGCCGATCCTGAACGACGCCATCGACCTCCGCGCGAAGGTTTCCGTCGGTCAGCATGACGACGAAATACGGCCAGCCGTGCCGGTGCATCCCGGTGACGGCGTTCGGTTCGAAATCCCAGCGCGTGATGCGGACGGTCTCGTCGTCCTGGAGCTGGGTGGGTACGGCTGGGATGTCGCAAGCAAATGGCATGACGCGAGTTTGGCGCGAGTCGGTTGACGAGTCACCCGCCTTGACTCGCCCACGCCCCTGCGCCACTCACGCCGCCAAATCAGCGACAGGAGAGGGACGCGTGGCCACGGCATTCGTATTTCCCGGACAGGGCTCGCAGGCCGTCGGCATGGGCAAGGCGCTCGCGGATGCGTTTCCGGCCGCCCGC
>JAGWTW010000201.1 GCA_028868735.1 Hyphomicrobiales bacterium
TTCCGACGGAAACAGCCCATGACAGCGAGCAGGTCGTCGACCGACATGTGCCAGCTCGTACCGCCGCAATCCGCCGTCAGATCGCCGGAATTCCAAGGCGAGGCCGGCGGGAAATTGTAGGCGAGCGCATCGGGCGCGGGATGCGTGAACGTCGGACCGGACACGCCGGCGGGCGCGAGCAGATGCGCATCGACGTAGGATTTGTAGGCGTTGATCGTCACGAAATCCCAGAACTGGTCCTGCGGGAACGGCGGCGGGAACACGAGATTCTTCGAGACCGCGCCGCTGACGATCGAGATCAGAATCCGGCAGAGGCTGAAATTCATGTTCTGGTATGAATATGTGCCGATGTCCGCTGCGTTCACCCCGCCGGCGACCGTGTTCTTCATGATCGTGTAGAACGTGTCCGAGCCGTTGACGCGGAAGCCGGAGCGATGCGTCATCAATTCGCCGAAGGTGATCTGATCGATGTTCGGCCCTTTGCTCCAGTAGGCCGGCAAATAATCGATGATCTTCGTCGTTGGCGGCAGCCCGGCCGCGGCGAGCGCGCGCGTCATGGCGATGGCGGTCACGAGCTTGCTGACGCTCGCGATGTGCATGCGCACGCCCTGCGCCCATGCTTCGTCGCCGTCCGTGGGGCGCTGCGCCCAATTCGACTGTATCGCCGCCAGCGGCTGGCTCCTCTGGCGCAATTGCATGACATAGCCCACGGTCGATGCGTCGAGCGCGGCGCGCAGATCATGCACGAAGCCGTCGACGTCGAGCGCCTTGCCCGGCGTCAGCGTCTTGCGCAGGGCCGGCGCGGGAATCGCGGGCGGCGTCAACGAACGAAAACTGCTGACGCCCTTCGTATGCGTCGGCTCCATCACATGCGCTGCGGCGAGCGCGCGATCGAACACGAAGCCGTCCGGCAGCTTGACGAGATCCTGTTGCATTTGTGGCTCCCCCGATGATGCGGGCGTCCACCGCGCCCACCGACGACAGGCTGGGAGCCTTCGCCCCGCGGCGAAGTGCGCTTGCGCACCTGCCGGCGCGGGCGCGACGGCCCGAGCGCCAAATGTCGCAGGCGGCCTCGCGCGAACTTAAGCCAATATCAACGCCCGCGCTGGATGCTGGGCGCGTTTGCGATTCCGCCGGGACGCGTCCCATGAGCAAATACGCCATCAATCCAAACGCCCTTCCCGATCCGGCCGCCGAGGAGCGCGCCGCCCTTGAGCGCGAACGCGCGTTCGAAGCCGACGATGCGCCCGAGACCACCGCGCCGGCCGTCGCCCGCGAACCGCTGCCGCCGCGCATGCTCACGCCCGACCCGCGCTACCCCCACGGCGATGTCGACGCGATCGAGGCGCGGCTCGCCGAACTGAAGGAAACCGGGGCGAAGATGTCCGCCCCGTCCGGCGCCTCCGACGGCCCGCAGCCGTCGACGCCGCAGTCCAAGATTCTGCGCGCTCAGGATCACCCGCTGATCGCCTCGCTGATCGCCGCCCTGCCCGCGCCGAACACGGTCTGGTCGGCCGCTGACCGCGCCGCCTGGCTCCGCGCGGCCGATGGCCTGTTCCCCCTGGTGTACAGGGCGCAACCCGATAACGCCGCCAACGGTCAGAATAGCTAGCACGGGCGCGGACGCCTGATCCGAGCGTGCGAAAACGCCTTGCGGAACACAGCGCGAACATATAGTGTTTGTTCATGCTTTGTTTAGCGGCGCGATTCAGGGTACAGGCGTTTGGACGGGCGCGCGCGATTCGCGATCGCCGGGGCGAAGGGACAAATCCGACATGCTGACCCGCAAGCAGAGCGAATTGCTGCGCTTCATCCACGAGCGCCTGAAGGAGACCGGCGTGCCGCCCTCCTTCGACGAGATGAAGGACGCGCTCGACCTGCGGTCCAAATCCGGCATCCACCGCCTGATCATGGCGCTCGAGGAACGCGGCTTCATCCGCCGCCTACCCAACCGCGCGCGCGCGCTCGAAGTGCTGCGCCTGCCGGAATCCTCGACGCCCAGCACGCCGCGCGCGAGATTTTCGCCTGCCGTCATCGAGGGCAATCTCGGGCGCGGGCGAAGCGCGCCGCAGGAAGAATCGGGGCCCTCCTACGCTTCCATCCCGGTCATGGGACGCATCGCGGCCGGCACGCCGATCTCCGCGATCCAGTCGCGCAGCCACACCATCCCGATGCCGCCGGATTTTCTCGCGACCGGCGACCATTTCGCGCTGGAAGTGCGCGGCGATTCCATGATCGAGGCCGGCATTCTCGACGGCGACACCGTGATCGTGAAGAAGCAGGATTCCGCCGACACCGGCGATATCGTGGTGGCGCTGATCGACGACGAGGAGGCGACGCTGAAGCGCCTGCGCAAGCGCGGCGCCTCGATCGCGCTGGAGGCCGCCAACCCCGCCTACGAGACGCGGATATTCGGACCCGATCGCGTGCGAATCCAGGGCAAGCTGGTGAGCCTGCTCAGGAAATACTGATCCTGCACGGCGACGTGAATGTCCGGTCTCTGACGGGACGACGACGGCAGGGGTCGACCGGTTTGAGACTCCACCCTGGCCGTCATGGCCGGGCTTGTCCCGGCCATCCACGCCAAACGATTGCAGATCGTCTCGCCGCCTATGGACTGTCATGCCCGCGAAAGCGGGCATCCAGTTCCCCGAGCGCGGCAGGACATGGGAACTGGATTCCCGCTTTCGCGGGAATGACACGGCGCGATTGCGGCC
>JAGWTW010000119.1 GCA_028868735.1 Hyphomicrobiales bacterium
TAGGGCGCGCGCCGCGCCACCGCGTCGAAGCCGCTCCAGCGCGCCGAAGCGTGACGAACGCTGAGCGCCGCGGCCGCGCCAACGGAAACCATGGTGATCGCAAGACCGATCGAAAAGCAGAACACCAGCGCAGCCCCGAGCGCGAATTGCTTGATCTGCAGGCAAAGCAGCAGGATCGTGATCGAAGCGGGACACGGAATGAGGCCGCCCGTCAGACCGAACATCACGATCTGCCCGGTCGTCGCCTGACGGTTCGCAAACCGCTTCTCGATGTCGCGGGCGTGCGCGCGCGCATGCTCGTCGTCGTAGTCGTCGGCGAGATCGTGGGAATGCTCGTGGAACGCGACCTCGTGTGTTTCGTCGCCGCCGTCGCGCGCAAGCGCCAGCATCGCGACAAATTCGTGCGGCTCCGGGATTTCATCGACGGATTCGAAACCGTCGCCGGCTTGACGGAAAGCGAAGGTCTGCCGCGCGCCGTCGGGACGGCGCGTCTCGACGCGCACGGCCGACGCGGGGAGCGCGCGCCCGTTCAGACGCGCAATCCGCCAGCGCGGCGGCACGCCGTCTTCGAAGATCGAAAGCTCGAGTCTGCCTGCGCCCGTCTCCAGGACATGCGCTTCATCGTGGTGATGATGATGGTGGCCGTGGGCGTCGCGCCACGTCCGCCAAAGCATCCAGGCTGCGATGCAGAGGATGACGACGGCCGACGCCATCTGGAAATAGGGTTCGCTCGCTTCTGCGCCCCATTGGGCGCCGAAATGCAGGCCGGCGAGCGCGACGATCCAGACGACGATCGTGTGCGAGACGGTCGCAGCGAGGCCAAGCAGAACCGCCTGCGTGAGCGTCCCGCGCACGGCGATGATGAAAGCCGCCATCATCGTCTTCGAATGGCCGGGTTCGAGCCCGTGCAGCGCGCCGAGCAGGACTGCGCTCGGCGCAAACAGCCAGGCGTGCGCCGCGCCTTGCTGCAACAACTGGGAAAACGTTTCCATTTCTCTATCTCACATACGTGCGGACCACGTCGACGAGATGGTCGACCGCTTCGGCGTTCAGTGCGTTCGGGTATTTCTTTTCGTCGACGAGATGCGTCCGAACATGGTCCTCGACCACTTCGGCCATCAGCCCGTTCATGGCGCCGCGCGCGGCGGCGAGCAGATGCATCACGGTCTCGCAGCCCGCGTCCTCGTCGAGCGCACGCTCGATCGCTTCGATCTGTCCACGGATACGTTTGACGCGGGCGAGAAGCTTTTTCTTTTCGCGGATGGTGTGGGTCATGGCCGGTATAGTTAGTATACCCCCCTACCCTATGCAAGACCTCTATTTCTCGAGCATCGTCCTGATCGCGCTCCACTCCCGGGGCGGCGTCAGATCCGCTTCCTCGCACAGCACCGCATAGCGCCGGTAGTAGCTCGCGACTTTGGGATAGGCGCCGGCGAGTTCGCCGGCTTGCGCGCTCGCCTCGAAAAACCTGCGGCTGGCGTAAGCGGCGAGCATATCGTCGTGACGCATCCGGAGCGCGGCGAATTCCGGGCTCGCCGCCATCGCGGCGTCGCCGATGAGGCCGTAGAGGCGGGTCGCATTTTCGCGGCCCTTCACGCGCACCTGATCGAATTCGAGCCAGGCGAAATCCTTGGCCGCCTTCTGCGTCTCTTCGGTCGCCATGATGTCGAACCGATAGAATTTCGTCAGGCTCTCCAAACGCGAGGCGATGTTGACGGGATCGCCGATCGCCGAATAGTCGAAGCGGCGGACCGATCCGAGATTGCCGACGGAACAGAGGCCCGTGTTGAGGCCGATGCCGAAACGCACGGCCGGACGCGATCGCGCTTCGTCGCCTCCCAGCGCACCGCGCGACGCATTGAACGCGACCAGCGCCTCGCGCATGGCGAGCGCGGTCCGGCAAGCGCTGCGGGCATGATCGGGATCGTCGAGCGGCGCGTTCCAGAACGCCATGATCGCGTCGCCGATATATTTGTCGATCGTTCCGCCGCTCGCGAGCACGAGATCGCTCATCGGCGTCAGATAATCGTTCATGAAGGCGATGATCTCGTTCGCGTTCATGCCTTCCGACAGACGCGTGAAGTCGCGCAAATCGGAGAACATGAGCGTGATGACGCGGGCCTCGCCGCCGAGCGTCAGCCGGTCGGGCGAAGCGGCGAGCCGTTCGACGACGGCGGGCGACACGAAGCGCCCGAACGCGCTCTTGACCTGCGCTTTCTGCGATCGCTCGATCCGGAACAGGTCGATCACGCCGGCGAGATAGGACACGACGATGGTCGCGGTCGGATAGAGCGGATCGATCAGCACGCCGTAGCCGCTGAACGCGCGCCAGCCGACGCCGCACACCGAAAGGACCGCCGCGATGGCGACGAGCGCGCCTGCGAATGGCGAGAGCACGGCCGCCGCGAGGCTCGCGGCGAGCGCGAACGCGAGCGCGACGAGCAGCTCGGCCGAGGGCGCCCAGTCCGGCCGTACGAGATCGCCGCCGGCGAGCGCATGCTCGATCAACTGGGCGTGCACCTCGACGCCGGGCACGAGCGGGTCGAGCGGCGTCGCGCGCTGGTCGAGAACGCCCGCCGCGCTCGCGCCGACGAGCAGGATGCGCCCGTCGATCTCCTCGCGCGGAATCTGCCCGTCGAGCAGTTTCCACGCCGGCAGGAACCGCCCGCGCTCCGACTTCGAGTAGTAGATGCGGCGTTCCGCGTGCGGTCCGGTCGCGAGCACGTAGTCGCCGATCTTCACGGCGTTGACTCCGGTTTGCGCCCCGAACGAGGTCTGTCCGCTCGCGTTGGACGATCGCACCACGATCGTCGATGCGCCCTGCGCCGTGCGCAGCGCTTCGGCCGCGAGGCTCGGCACGATCTTGTCGCCCATGCGCACGAGCAGCGGCGCCTCGCGCACGACCTGGTCGCGGCCGGGCAGCCAGTTGAGCGCGCCGACGCCGGCCGCAGGCTCGGCGAGTTTCGGCAGCGGCGCGGCGCCGGAGCGAAAGGTCGGCAGAAACGGCGCGGGATCGTCGCCCGCGAAGGCGAAGCCGGGTTTGACCGTGAGCGCCGGCGGCGCGCCGGTGTTGGTGAAGATCGCGCCGAGTACGACGGTCGAGTGCGAAATCGCCTGCGCGAAATCGGAATCGTAATCGCCGACGCCCGGAAGTTCGCGCTGAGCGCTCGCGCGCGTATCCGGCTTGAGGTCGCGCATGAAGGCGTCCGGGCTCAGGCGGTCGGGCTCGGAGAACACCATGTCGAAGCCGATCGTCGCGGCGCCGTCGGCGGTCGCGATCTTCACGATGTCGGCGAGACGGCTGCGCGGCCAGGGCCATTGCCCGAACTTGGCGATCGACTCTTCGTCGATGTCGACGATGCGCACGGGCGAGTCCGGCGACCACTGGCGCGGCCGCAGACGCTGATAGGCGTCGAAGGTGAATTCGCGCAGGCCCTCGAACTGGTCCGACGCGAGCGCGCCGAGCGCCAGCATGCCGATCAGCGGCAGACCGAAGGCCGCGAAATGGCTGGCGCGAAACGCCACCTAGACGACGCCCTTTTCCCGCAGGCCGGCGATGGCCGCCGCATCGTAGCCGATGGCCGCGAGCACTTCCTGCGTATGCTCGCCCAAAACAGGCGCGCGCGATCTGATCTCGCCCGGCGTGAGCGACAGCCGCACCGGCGCATGCGCGATCGGCGCGGCTCGCGGCAAGCCGGGATAGTCGACGTCCGTCATGAACCCGGCCGCGCGGATATGCGGATGGTCGAGCGCTTCCTGCGGGCTCAGAACAGGACCGGAGGGAATGCGCGCCTTGCCCAGCGTATCGACGGCTTCGTCCCGCGTGCGTTCGGCGCACCAGCGCGCCATGCGCTCGGAAACGACGGCGCCGTTCTCGCCGCGCTTCAGATCGTCCGAAAAGCGCGGGTCCTTCAGCCAGAAGTCCGCCTCGCCCATCAGTTTCGCCCAGCGCTCGAACAAGGGTTGTCCCGTCACCTGGCACAAAATCCAGCCGTCTTTCGTACGGTAGATGTCGGACGGCGCCGTCGTCTGTCCGAGATTGCCTGTGGGAACGCGGTCCGCCGAAATCACCGCCTGTTCGATCAGCGTCGCATTGGTCGCGCTGATCGCCGTCGCCAGCAATGCGCCTTCCACGACCTGTCCGCGCCCGGATTTCTGGCGCTCCATCAGCGCGGCCAGCGTGCCGAAGGCGCAATGCAGCGCGGTGCCGAAATCGACCCAATTGACCATGGCGCGAAAGGGCGGCTCTCCCTTGCCGGTCATGTAGACTGCGCCCGACATCACCTGCCCGATGCCGTCGAATCCGACGCGGTCGGCGAGCGGTCCGGGATTGCCGAACGCGGTCGCGGTCGTGAGGATGATGTCCGGCTTCATCGATTTCAGCGATTCGTAATCGAGCTTCATCGCCTTCAATGTCTGCGGCGGCAGGTTGGCGATCACGACGTCGGCGGTCGCCACCAGCTTGCGCACGATCTCCTGCCCCTCCTCCGTCATGGGATCGAGCGTAAGGCACTTCTTGTTGCGGTTGATTTGCAGGAACAGCGCGCCCGTATCGCCTTCGCCGACCGGCGTCACGAACCTGTCTTCGCTGCCTTCGCGTTTCTCGATGCGGATCACTTCCGCGCCGAATTCCGCGAGCAGCGTGCCGACATATGGGCCGGCTATGTAGCGCCCGAAATCGAGCACGCGAATTCCTTCCAGTATGCCGGCCACGTTTCCCCGCCTTTCTCATTCGGTTTGGAACAGTCTATCCTGCCGGCGCGTAGAGGAAAGCAGGCGAAAATGACGACCGGGCAGCAGGGTTGGCGGGCGCTTTCGCGCCTCTATCACGCGTTCCTGACAGGATCGCTTCTGCGCGTCGCCTCGCGGCGCGGATCGGCGGACGCCGCCGAACTCCTGTTTCGCATCTTTCGTCGCCAGCATCTGGCGACGTTCCTGCCGGGCCTCGACAAGCTCGGCCTGACGGGCCTTCCGCACGCCGTCGCCTGCGCGCAATACCACTACCTGTCCAACCAGATCGGCGGCGTGCGCGTCGAATACATGCCCGAAAGCGATCGAAAGGCCTGGGTGCGCTACGCGCCGCCGCGCTGGATCTGGGAGGGAACCGCGATCTGCGGCGTAACCGGCGACATGTCGCGCGCGGTGTTGCGCGGGTGGCATGCGCATAACGGCGTCACATTGAAAAATCCGCGCCTCGGCTTCGTCTGCACCAAGCAGACGCCGGACGGACAGGACGGGCTCGAAGGCTATTACTGCGAATACGACCACGATCTCGCGCCGGACGAACGCCTGCGATTTTCGCGCGGCGAGGAAGCGCCGCCGTTCGATCCCGACAAGGCGCCGAAATTGCCCGCATCCACCTGGCCGCAGGAGCGGCTCGACAAGGCCGCGCGCAACTACACGATGGAATATATCCGCTCGTTGATTCCCGAGGCGACCGACCTGTTCGGACCGCTGGATGCGCAATGGCTGATCGGCGGCGCAGCGCGGCTCGTGGGTATGCACTTTTACGACGAATGCCGGAACATGCTGGGTCTATCGGGCGCCGGCGCGGAAGGCTTTGCGGAATTTTTCCTGCGAATGGCGCGCGCAGGCGACGAAGATGTCGCCCGCGCCCCCGGCGGCCCGCGCGATGCGCTGACGATCGTCCAGAACGGCTGGCGCCTCATGCGCGGGATCGACCCGCTTCACCCGCAGACTTTCGACGTCTGGAACGAATTATGGGCCGGCTGTCTCGCCGCCCATGACCGCTTTCTGCGCTGGAACGGGCATTGCGCCGCAGGCGGGTTCGCATTTTCCGTCACGCCTCGTTCGTTCAACGCTCTGCCGCCGGCTTGATGTCGCGAAACTGGCGCAACAAGAGCAAGTCATAGACGATCTTCAGGACGCCGCAGATCACGAGCGGGGCCGCGCCGCCGGCCGCGGCGAACAGCGCGCCCGCAAGGGCCGGGCTGAGAGAGGCCGCAAGACTGCGCGGTACAGCAGTGAAGCTCGCCGCCGCCGTCCGCTCGGGTTCGGTGACGACCGCCATCACATACGAAGAGCGCGTCGGAACGTCCATCTGCGACAGGGCCGCGCGCACGAGCAGCAGAACGAGCGCAATCCGAAGCGACGGCGCGAAGGCGGCCGCGATCAGGCACAGGCTCGAAGGAATATGCGTGAACACCATCGTATTGATGAGCCCGAAGCGGGCTGCGAGCCGCGTTGCGACGGGAAAGGAGAATGCAGAGAGAAGTCCCGACCAGAAGAAGAAAAGGCTCGCGCTCGCCAGCGACAGATCGAAGCGCTCGAACAGCCAGAGCGCCAGCAAGGATTGCACGACGAAACCGCCGGCGAAGGCGTCGAGGCTGAACAGCGCCGCCAGCCGAAACACAATGCCGCGCGACGGGCCGAGCGCGGCCGCCGGCTGTTGGTCCCTGCGGATCGGCGTCCGCCGCATCGCCGCATACAGAAGCCCTGCTGCGACGCCGAGCGCCGCATAGACGGCGAACATGACGCGCACGGCCGCGAGTTCGCCGAGACCGGCGCGCATGAACAGATCGGGCGACGCCGCCGCCATCGCGCCCGCAGCGCCGGCGGCGGCCCCCACGAAACTGTAGCGGGAAAAGACCGAGGTGCGCTCTGTCTCCGCCGCCTCGCGCGCGAGCGCGGCGTGTTCGATCGGAACGAAGGGGCTGGCGCTGCCGCCGGACGGATTGACGGTGCCGAAGAATGCGACGAGCAGAAGCGCGGGATATGCCGCGAATGAGACCAGCGCCGCCCCCGTCAGCGACATCGCGCCCGCCGCGACGATCAACAGAAGACGCGGATCGTAGCGCGCCCCGATCACGCCGACGAACATCGTGAGCAAGGCTGAGCCCCCGAGCGCGGCCGCCGCCAGAGCGCCGACCGCCAGCGGCGTATATCCGAGCCGCAACAGGAAAAGCGGCAACAGAACCGCCACGAAACCATCGCCGAAGTCGCGGCAGGCGCGCGCGGCCAGCAGCAGTGAAACGGACGATCCGGCGTGGCGGAGAGCGCGCGTGGGGATCAGACTGCGTCGGGTTTCGGTCATGCCTCGTCCTTCGCCGAAATGCGGGACGCGATGCTTGGGCATGACGCCTGATGGGGAGATCGCCCTTCCCCTCCTGCGATAGGAGCGCGGGCTGCGCCGGCTGTCAACGCGCTTTGCGCAGGAGCCTGCGCGCGCGCCTCGGTCGCGCCGGCGCTGTCGGATCGGCGAGACCTCCCACGCCGAGGCCCTCTGCGCGGTCGGGCGGCGAAAATTGCAGCTGGGCTTCGTCTGCGCCGACGCGCGGCCGCCGCTTATGCCTCAACCTTCGCCGCTCACCCGATCTGGAAGTTCGCGGCGCTCAGCTGATTGGCGGCGACCCCGGCGAAATCGATCGAGCCATTTGCGCCGAGCGAGAGCAGGCTCCCGCCATGCGTGTCGCTCGTCAACGCGGCGACCGCGGCGGCGGCGTTCGCGAACCCTCCGACGCCGTTCAGAAGATCGACAAAACCGCTCGGGTCGGCTCCGAAATTGTTGACGGTCATTGCGCCGACCGCGCCGCTCACCTTGATGTCCGTCGCCGCCGCGAGATCGTAGATCGTGTCGCCGGTCGACGCGTTGATGACGTTGTGATCGCCGCCGATCCAGATCGAGTCGCCGCTTCCCGCCGTGATCGTGTTGGATGATCCGCGAACGCCGAAGGACGAACCGCCCATCGAGGTGACGACATCGTTCGATCCGTGAATGTCGTTCGTCACGGAATTGGCGAGCAGCGTTATCGTGTCGCTGGACCCGGCGATGAAATTGCCGGTTCCGGCAAGCCATATGCTGTCGCCGGCCCCCGCCGTGATCGTGTTATTGGACCCGCCGACCCCGTAGGACGAGCCGCCGATCGACGTGATGACGTCGTTCGAGCCGTTTACATTGTTTGCCACCGAACTGGCGAGCAATGTTATGGCGTCGCCGGAACCGACGATCAGATCGCTGGCGCCGCCGATCCAGATACTGTCGTTTGCGCCCGCATTGACTGTATTGCTGGCGCCGCCGACGCCGTAAGCGGAGCCGCCGAACGATGTGATGGCGTTGCGCGAACCGTCGATGTTCGTCAGCGAATTGGAAAGAAGCATCACGACCGCGCCGGAGCCGACGACCAGGTCGGCGCCGACATTGTCTCCGCCAATCCATACGGTGTCGCCGGGCCCCGCCGTGACCGTATTGTTCCACCCGCCGACGCCGTACACGGAGCCTCCGGCCGAGCTGATCGCGTTGCCGGACCCGTCCACGTCCGTGCGCGAGCCCGAGAGCAGCGTCACGCTCACGTTCGAGCCGACGACCAGATTGCTCGCGCCCGTCAGGCCGTTTCCGCCGATACTGAAGCCGGTTCCCGCCGACGCATTGACGGTCGACCCGCTCGCAAGGATCGAATAGCCCGAGCCGCTCTTCACGTAGTACACGGCGGTCGAGGCGGTGACGATTTCGAAGATCGGATTTGAGATTTTCGACAAGGCCGACGTATCGTTCGCCGCTTGCGACGCTGTCAGGGTGAGCGCCGGAATTCCGCTGTCCGTCAGAGAGATCGACGCGACGTGCGGATCCGCATTCAGCGCGTCGAACTGTCCCGACACGTTCGACGCGAGATCCGCGATCACGAAGCCGCCGACGGTCTTGTCGAGGAGCGCTGCGTCAGCGCCGAACTGCAGAATGTTCGCCGTTATCGAGCCGGTGAGGGTCGAAAGCGAATTGATATGCGCGACGTCGGCTTCGAGGCCCGCGAGATCGCCGTTGAGCGCACTGGCGTCGTCGAGGAGCGAGAAACCGCCCACGATTTTGTCGAGCGCCGCCTTGTCGGCGACGAATGTCGCGTTGTTGACGACGACAGGGTTGGCGTCGGTCACGGTGATCCCGATCATGTTCGCGGAGAACGCCGCGAGCGCGTCGAGATTGTCGTGGATCGCCTGCGCCTTGTCGGCGATCGAGAAACCCGCGGGCGCCTGACCGAGCGACGTTTCATTGGCGAGGAAGGTCGCGACGGACACCGTGACCGCGGGGATATTGGCGCCGACGAGACTCGTCGTGTTCGACGGATCGACCGTCCCGACCAGATTGCCGTTTCCGGCGCCGAGCACCGTCCGGCCTTCCAGGTTCGGCAATGCGAAAGTGTGGATTCCGTCGCCGCCGTAGGTCGTGCCGAGAATTGCAAACAGGGCCTGATTTTGATTGATCTGCAGCAACTGGCCGTCACACAGCGCCCAGCCGTTGGGCGAGGGCAGATTTTCAGCGACCGCGACGATCTGCCCGAGGTAGGGCGTCGACGTGTTGGTGGTATTGACCGGCGAACTCGGAAAAATGCCCTGAAGCGCGATGTAATAGTTCAGCACCAAGCCCGGCTGCTGGTTGTTGATCGGCAAGTCGGCCGTCTCGGGAAGATTGCCGGACGTCAGATTGACGTTCGAAGCTCCGACCTGTTGCCCCAGGACGAAGCCGTTGCCCGATCCGACGATGTCGCGGCCGCGCAGGTCAGGCAGCGCAAACGTCGTCTGGCCGTCTCCGCCGTACGTGGTGCCGATGAGAGCGAACAACACCTGATATGCGGCAATCGACAGAAGGCGACCGTCGCACGGGAGTTCCCCGCCGGGCAGGAAGTTGCCGGCAAAGGCCGATACGACTCCGATTGAATCCAGAGTGAGGCTGCCCGAGGGAAAAATCCCGAAGGGGTTGATTCCGTAGGTGACGCCAAGCGAGGGCTGGTAATTGCCGATGGCGGCGCTGGAGCCGCCGAGTTGCGACGGCAGTTGAGATTGCGTGAGAAGCGTACTCGACGTGCCGAGGTTCTCGCCGATCGACACGGAAGGCAGCCCCGGCGCCGAGCCGACGCCCATCATTTCGACGCCGTTCAGATTGGGCAGCGCGAAATTCGACACGCCATTCCCGCCGTAAATTGTGCCGAGGATCGAGAACAGCGCGGTGTTTTGCGAGATCGCCAGGATCTGGCCGTCCGCGGGGTATCCGAAAAGAGATGGCGATGCTGCGGATAGCTCGATCTGCCCGACATAGCCGCCGCTGACGCCGCTCCCGCCGTTCGGCGGGAATATGCCGAAAACGTTCACGTACTCGGTGAGCGTCAAAGACGCTTGCGCGTTGGTGACAGGTGCTTGCGCCATGGACGCCCCCGAATTGCCCCGCACGGTACTATTTGTCGGTCCTGACGCCAAATCGTCAATGATTCGCATGGCGACGGGCCCGAACCCTCCGGTCATCTAGGCGAGCGGACCGGCAAGGCAATCACAGAGCTCGATATTGTCCGGCCCGGACGTGCGGCGTCGCACGTCTCAGACGCCGCTTCCTCGGACTGACGCTCGCGCGAAAATCGTCTATGAACCCGATCATGTCAGAACCAGACCAGAACCGCCCCCCGCTTCCATTCCCGGAACTCGCGCAGGCGATCAGAAAGCGCCGCTCCGTCTACGGTTGGATCAGCGGGCTGCGCCTCGACCGCGCCGAGCCCGGCGAGTGCTGGTCGAGCCTGCCCTATCATCCCGTTTTCGTCGGCGATTCCTCGACCGGCGTCATTCACGGCGGCGTCGTCACCGCCATGCTCGACGAGAGCTGCGGCATGGCCGTGCAGCTCGCGCGCGACGGCACCTCCGCGATCGCGACGCTCGATCTGCGCATCGACTATCAGAAGCCTGCGACGCCGGGCCTCGACATCAAGGCGCATTCGGTGTGCTACCGCACGACGCGCTCGATCGCCTTCGTGCGTTCGACAGCGTATCAGGACTCCGAGGACGATCCCGTCGCGACCGCGACCGCGACTTTCATGTACGGCGCGAACCGCACGAACATGCTGCGCGACGCGCCGAAGGATTTCGACCGCGAAAAACCGCCGCTCGAGGCGCCCGACGACCCCGATGGTCCGTTCGGCAATTCGCCCTTCGCGCGCTTCCTCGGCATAGGCTTCGGCGCAGACGGCGTTCCCGTCATGCCGTTCTCGCGCAAGATCATCGGCAATCCCATTCTGCCCGCGATCCACGGCGGCATGATGGGCGCGTTTCTCGAGACCGCCGCGCTCACCAACGTCGCGCGCGAACTCGGCGTCACGCGTCTGCCGAAGCCGATCGGCCTCACCATCAACTATCTGCGGTCGGCGGGCGCGCACGACACATACGCGAAAGTGTCGATCGTCAAACAGGGACGCCGCGTCGTCGCCTTCGAGACGCAGGCCTGGCAGAAAAATCCGGAAACGCCGGTCGCATCCGCGTACGGCCATTTCATGCTTCGGCGCGGCTCCGTCGCGGAAGAGGAATGACGAAAGACCACGCCTCGCGCCCGCTCGATTTCGCGGCGCTGCCCGACAGCGAAAGCCTTTCGCGCGCGCAAGCTTTCGCGCAGCGGATTCGCCGTCGCCGCACCGTGCGCGATTTCTCGCCCGAACCCGTAGCGCGCGAAATCATCGAGGCGGCGATCGCGGCGGCCGCGAGCGCGCCGTCCGGCGCCAATCAGCAGCCCTGGACCTTCGTCGCGATTTCCGATCCTGCGATCAAGACGCGCATCCGCGAAGCCGCAGAGATCGAGGAGAAGGCTTTCTACGAGGGGCGCGCGGGCCAGGAATGGCTGGAAGCGCTGGGCCCGCTCGGCACGGATTGGGAGAAACCCTTTCTGGAAACCGCGCCCTGGCTCATCGCCATATTCCAGCAGCGCTGGGGCGTCGGGCCCGACGGCGCGCGCATCAAGCATTATTACGCGCCGGAATCCGTCGGCATCGCCACCGGATTCCTGATCGCCGCCCTGCACGAAGCCGGGCTCGCCACCCTCACCCATACGCCTTCGCCCATGGGTTTCCTGAGCGAAATATGCGGACGTCCGGACAACGAGAAGCCGGTGATCCTGCTCGTCGTCGGCAAGCCCGCGCCCGGCTGCCGCGTGCCGGACATCGCAAAGAAACCATTCGACGAGATCGCGCGCTTTCTTTGAGATCGGCCCTTCCCCGCGGCGCGGCCAACGCCTATCAAGTTCCAACGACGACGAAACGGCCGAGGCGGCTATTCCCAATCGCTACCAGAAGCTCGCCTTCCTCTCCTCCGGCACTCCGGAGGCGGACGCCGCCCGCGCGCGGCTCGTGGCGAGCTACGGCGATGCGGCGGTCGAGGAAGCCGACGTCGCCGTCCCGCTCGGCGGCGACGGATTGATGATCCAGACGCTGCAGCGCCTCATGGGCCGCAACATTCCCGTCTACGGGATGAATTTCGGCTCGGTCGGATTCCTGATGAACGAATTCCGCGAGGACGGCCTGCGCGAGCGCATCGCCGCCGCCGCCACGTCGCGCGTGCGTCCGCTCGTCATGACCGTGACCGACGTGCGCGGCAAGGAGCATCAGGCGCGCGCCATCAACGAAGTCTCGATGCTGCGCCAGACGTTCCAGGCGGCGAAGCTTCGCATCACGATCGACGGCAAGCCGCGGCTCGAGGAACTCGTCGCCGACGGCGTCCTGATTTCGACGCCCGCCGGTTCGACCGCCTACAATCTCAGCGTCAACGGACCGATCCTGCCGCTCGACGCGCCGCTGATGGCCATGACGCCGATCTCCGCGTTCCGGCCGCGCAGGTGGCGCGGCGCATTGCTGCCCGATCGCGCGAAAGTCGTGATCGAGGTGCTGGAGGCGCCCAAGCGCCCGGTCGCCGCCGTCGCCGACCACGCGGAGTTCCGCGACGTCGCGCGCGTCGCGGTTGCTATGGACCACAAGACCGGGCTCACGCTGCTGCACGACCCCGGCCATTCCATGGAAGAGCGGATCCTGAACGAGCAGTTCCGGGCGTAACGGGCCGCTACTCGCCCGCCAGCCCGCCGCCGAAGACGGATACGACGAGCACCATCAGGCCGATCGCAATGAACAGGCCGACAAATCCCATCAGAACGAGGCGCTCCTGTCGGTTGTCCTGCGCCATTGCGCTTCGGCCCCTGTCTCACGAGCCTCAGCGCTAGCATGAAACGCGCGCCGGCGCATGTCCGACGCGCGTCTCTGGCCTCTGCCGATTCAGCCTTGCAGCACAAAGACGATGCGGCGCGTGACGGGATCGACGATCAGAATATCGCCGTGCACCCGCACGACTCGATAGGCGCGCCAGGCCGGAACGATATCGAGCAGCACGGACGGCACCGGCTCCCAATAACGTTCGATCACAGTCGGCGCGATGACGCCGATGCCGACGTGGAAATTCGCGCCGTCGAATTCGCGAACGCGCACGTCTCGCATCTTTGTCCGGACGCGGCTCGCCTCGTCCTTGGATATCGCGCCGCCGCCTTCCCTGTGCGCGCCATTCTCTGCGCCCTTTTCCGGCGACGCCGACTGCTTGCCCTCGCGCTCACGACGATCGCCGCTGTCGGCGCCTTCCCCCTTGCCGCTTCCCGGCCGTCCCAGGGCGCCGCCGTCCTTTTCGTCGGTGGCCGCCTTCGGCCCGCCCATGCTTTTTTGCGGGGAAGCCTTGCCTCCCGCATCCGCGGGATGAACGGCTGCGCCGCCGCCGACCGTCGCGCCCCTGGGCGACCCGCCGTGCGGCGAGGCGCCGCCCGG
>JAGWTW010000120.1 GCA_028868735.1 Hyphomicrobiales bacterium
GTCGAAAGCGGCGATGCGCGCGGGCGTCGCAAGCCCCGACGCGGCGAGCGCGCGCTCGTCTATGCGCAGCACATACGCCATGCCGCTGGCGCCTCCGAAGGCGGACGACGGTTCGGCCGCGCGATGAAAGGCCGCGATGCTTTCTGCCAGTCGCGTCGCGAGCTGCGGCGTCAGCGCGCCGCGTTGGACCATGGAATCGAACAGGTCCGCCTGATCGAACGAACGCATTTCGACGACGGTCTCGATCGTTTCGCCAACGCCGTCGAGCGCAAGCGCGCCGTCGCCGTCGCGCGATATACGGCGGGCGCCGAGATAGAGGTTCGGCGCCGTGCGGCGGTTGAGCGCAATTTCGTTTTCGACCGCGGCGCTGCGCTTTTCGAGCGTCGAAAAGTCGAGGTACGAAAAGGCGACAGGCTTCTTGATCTTGTAGGTGCGTTCGCGCCCGGTCACGACGCGCGAAATATGCGTGTCGATGATCCGGGCGTCCGCGCCGGCGAGGCCGAGAAGGAAAGTGGTGATGTCGTCGAGATCGGACAGCGTTCCCTCTCCACGTTTGACGGCGAGAGGGAGACGACTACGACGGCTTCTTCTTGCCGGCGCCGAGGCCCATCTGCCGCGAGATCAATTCTTTCATGATCTCGCTCGTGCCGCCGTAGATTCTTTGCACGCGCGCATCGGCATAGGCCTGGGCCACCGGATATTCCCACATGAAGCCGTAGCCGCCGTGCAATTGCACGCAAGCGTCGAGCACGCGGCCCTGCATTTCGGATAGCCACAGCTTCGCCATCGACGCCGTCGCGGAGTCGAGCGTCCCGGCGATCTGCATCTCCAGGCACTTGTCGACGAAGACGCGGCCGACCTCGACCTCGGTCTGGCATTCGGCGAGCTTGTAGCGCGTGTTCTGGAACTCGCCGATCGGCGAGCCGAACGCCTTGCGGTCCTGCACATATTGCACGGTGTTGTCGATCTGCGCCTGCGCGGAGGCGTGCGCCGTGATGGCGATCTGCAGACGCTCCCACGGCAGCTTCTGCATGAGGTAAACGAAGCCTTCGCCTTCCTTGCCGAGCAGATTGTCCGCCGGAACGCGCACGTCGTCGAAGAAGAGCTCCGATGTGTCCTGCGATTTCAGGCCGACCTTCTTCAGCCGCTTGCCCTTGCGGAATCCAGGCGTGCCGGCTTCCACGATGATGAGGCTGACGCCCTTTGCGCCTGCGGCCGGATCGGTCTTGGCGACGACGATCACGATGTCGGCGTGATAGCCGTTGGTGATGAACGTCTTCGAGCCGTTGATGACGTAATGGCCGCCGTCGCGCTTGGCGGTCGTGCGCACGCCCTGCAGGTCGGAGCCGGTGCCCGGCTCTGTCATGGCGATCGCGCCGATCTTTTCGCCGCGCGCCATAGCGGGCAGATAGTTTTTCTTCTGCGCTTCCGAACCGTAGGTCTCGATGTAGGGCGCAACGATGTCGTTGTGCAGGCCGAAGCCGAGGCCGCTCGTGTTGGCGCGCGCCACCTCCTCGATCAGCACGGAGCTCATCGCTTCTGTCGCGCCGGCGCCGCCGTATTCGGTCGCGACCGTCGGCAGGAGAAGGCCCTGCTCGCCGGCCTTCAGCCAGACATCGCGGTCGACATAGCCCTGCGCTTCCCATTTCTCGTGATGCGGCTTTGCATGTTCGTCGAGAAAGCGGCGGACCATGTCGCGAAACAGCGTGTGGTCTTCATTGAAAATTGTGCGTTCGATCATGATCCGGGCTCGTCGGTGCGTCATTGCGCGCAATGACGCGGTTGGCGCGGCAATCTCGCTTACGGCGTTTCGTCGCGCAACCCGTCTCGCGCAATTCCTATTTCGTCAGGTGGAACTCGACGTTGATCTGGCCGCTGCCGCTCGACGGGAAATAGGGCGTGAGCTCTTCCATCTCGCCGTCGTAGTCGCCCCAGCCCAGCATTCCGAACAGCATGTGCGTGTCGCACATCAGGCCTTCGCCGTTGCACTTGGTCGAATATTCCGGGAGCATCGCGCAGAATTCCTTGTAACGGCGCTGACGCCACAGATCGACGACGCGCAGATCGACCTGCCGGTTGAACTCGCTGCCGACCTGCTCCCATTGATTGTCGCCGACCTGATCGTTGGGCACGAGCTTGTGCGACAGCGAGCCGGACGCGAGAACCGCCACATTGAACGGCGACGCCTCGACCGCGCGCCGCACGGCGGCGCCGAAACTGCGGTTCTCCTGCCAGCTCGCAAACAGCGGCGCTGCGACGGAGACGACCTTCGCCCAGCGATCCTGGTTCATGTAGTGCATGGGGACGATCGTGCCGTATTCCAGAGGCAGCGTCTCTACCTTGTGGGCGAGGACTTCGAGCTTGTCTTTCTTCGCCTCTGCGGAGATCTGGTCGGCGAGGTCCGGATTGCCCTCGTAGTCGTAGTGCATGTTCTGGATCATGTGCGGCGCTTCGTGGCTCGTGTAGACGCCGCGGTGCCGCGCGTTGGCGTTCATGTGGCAGCCGAAATTGGACAGCCAGTGCACGTCGAACACGAGAAATGTGTCGGCGCCTCTCTCTCGCGCGCGTCGGCCGATCTCCTTGAGGCCGTCGATCGCGGCCTGGCGCTTGCCGAACAGCGGCCCCGGCCGCTCGGAGATCAGGATCGACGGCACATGCGCGATCTTGGCGGCCATTACGATCTTGCCCATCCGATCCTCCCGAATTCATTCACACGTTAAGTTATTTGCTGTCGGCTGTCCATTGATCCCGGACAATTCTGCGCGCTTGCGGGAAAACATTTAACGCGTTAAACATCTGCTGCCGTCCGGCTTTTCCATCGGGAGCGATCCATGTTCGACCAAAACAAGGCGCGGCTGCAACCGCTCGTCGAAAAGCTGCGGACCGAGGGTGTCGGCAACTGGATTGGCGGTAAACGCGCCAAGGCGGCTTCCGGGAAGACGTTCGAGACCCGCTCGCCGGTCGACAATTCGCTGATCTCGGAAGTCGCGCGCGGCGGCGCGGCGGACATAGACGCCGCGGCGCAGGCGGCCAAGGCCGCTTTCCCCGCCTGGCGGGATTATCCGGCCGACAAGCGCCGGAAGCTCATGCACGCGATCGCCGACCGGATCGAGGCGAGCGCAGACGAGATCGCCACGCTCGAATGCTGGGACACCGGCCAGGCCTGGCGCTTCATGTCCAAGGCGGCGCTGCGCGCGGCCGAGAATTTCCGCTTCTTCGCCGACCGCTGCGTGTCCGCGCGCGACGGGCAGAACCTGCCCTCCGCCGACCACTGGAACGTCTCGACGCGCACGCCGATCGGCCCGGTCGGCGTCATCACGCCGTGGAACACGCCGTTCATGCTGTCGACCTGGAAGATCGCGCCGGCGCTCGCGGCCGGCTGCACGGTCGTCCACAAACCGGCCGAATGGTCGCCGGTGACGGCGAACTTGCTGCCGCAGCTTGCGAAGGAAGCCGGCCTTCCGGACGGCGTTCTCAACACGGTCCACGGCTTCGGCGAGGAGGCCGGCAAGGCGTTGACCGAGCACGAAGCGATCAAGGCGATCGGCTTCGTCGGCGAATCCGCGACCGGCTCGGCCATCATGGCGCAGGGCGCCGCCACCCTGAAGCGCGTGCATTTCGAGCTCGGCGGCAAGAACCCCGTGATCGTCTTCGCCGACGCCGATCTCGAGCGCGCGCTCGACGCCGTCGTCTTCATGATCTACTCGCTCAACGGCGAGCGCTGCACCTCGTCGAGCCGCCTGCTCGTGCAGAAGTCCATCGCCGACGAATTTCTGGAAAAGCTTTCCGCGCGCGTGAAGCATTTGAAGGTCGGGCACCCGCTCGACCCGGCGACCGAAGTCGGTCCTCTCATCCACGAGCGCCATCTCGGCAAGGTCTGCAGCTATTTCGACGTGGCGAAACAGGAAGGCCTGCAGATCCTCGTCGGCGGCGCGCGCCACGAGAACCAGGCGGGCCATTTCGTGCAGCCGACGCTCGTGCGCGCCGATGCGAATTCGCGTCTGGCGCAGGAGGAGATCTTCGGGCCGTTCCTCACCGCGCTCACCTTCGAGACGGAAGAAGAAGCGATCGCGCTCGCAAACAACGTGCGCTATGGCCTCGCCGGCTACATCTGGTCCGGCGAAATGGGCCGCGCGCTGCGCGTCGCCGACGCGCTGGAAGCCGGCATGGTCTGGGTCAATTCGGAAAACGTGCGTCATCTGCCGACGCCGTTCGGCGGCATGAAATCGTCCGGCATCGGCCGCGACGGCGGCGATTATTCCTTCGATTTCTACATGGAGACCAAGATGGTCTCGCTCGCGCGCGGCGCGCACAAGATTCAGAAGCTGGGAGCGTGATTTGCGCGGCCGGGACTGCCGATCGGGAATCTCCGTTTCCCGGTCGGCGCACTGCGGCTAGCTGTGGAGCCTCAACCCGTTGTCCTCGGTGATGTCGAGGCGGCTGATTGGCGGTTTTGATTTTATCGCGCTGTGCGGGCGATGCCAGTTGTATCGGTGCAGCCAGATCGGCAGAAGCTTCGCTTTGCGCTCTGCTCTCCCTCGACGCCTGAGCTGGAAGCGCGGCGGGCTCGCCGCGCTCGCGTTTCAACGATTTCGCCCGCTCAGTTCGGACGCGCCGTCGCCATTGCGCCGACGGCGTCGGCCGTTGCGGCCGAGAGCGTCCAGCCCAGGTGGCCGTGCCCGGTATTGTAGAATACGCGCGGATTCCGCCCCCGCGCGACACGCGGGAGCATGTCGGGCATCATTGGGCGCAGGCCGGTCCAGGGAACGGACTGCCGCGTGCTCATGCCGGGGAAATGCGAGCGGCACCAGTTGATGAGCGGATTGATGCGCTCGGCGCGAATGTCGCGGTTGTAGCCGTTGAATTCCGCCGTGCCGGCGACGCGGAACCGGTTTCGACCCAAACGGCTGGTGACAATCTTTGCCGCGTCGTCGAGCAGGCTGACCCAGGGCGCAGCCTCCTGATCGGCCTTTTCCGGAAGCTGGACCGTGATGGAATAGCCTTTCACCGGGTAGACATTGATTCGGTCGCCGAGCGCGCGCGCCAGTTCGCGGGACTTGACGCCGCCGCACACCACGACGCGATCGAACGAGCTGACCTGCGTCGGCGGAGACGTCTTTTCCAGTTGCGGCTCCGTCGACTGGCTGATGACGGTGACGCTCCGGTCGGAGGCGCCGACTGACAGCACCTCGTCCGACAGGCGCATGACGACGCCGATCCGCTCGCACGCCTTGGCGAGGCCGTTCGTGAATTTGTGGATGTCGCCCGTGAAATCGCTCGGCGTATAGAAGCCGCCGTAGTAATTGCCGCGGAGCGCCGGCTCGATGGAGCGGATTTCCGAGGGCGTGACGGCGCGGCGCTCGAGCCCGCCTCTCGCCAGCAAGCCCGTGACCCGCTCGGCGGCTTCCCAATCTTTTTTCGATTCGTAGAAGTGCAGGATGCCGCGATCCTCGCAGTCGAAATCGATCCCCTCGTCGGCGGCCATGCGGCGCAGATGCTCGCGGGCTTCCAGCGCCAGCCTTACCGTCGTGACGGTGTTATCCTCGTATTTCGGGATCGAGCGGACAAACTCCATCATCCATGAAAACTTGTGCCAGCTGGGCTTCGGGTTGACGAGCAGAGGCGCGCCGGGCGTCGTCATCCACTTCAGGCCCTTCAGCACCGTCGCCCAGCTGTTCCAGACTTCCGCATTGGACGCGGACAATTGCCCGCCGTTGGCGAAGGATGTCTCCATCGCCGCATAGGGGTGGCGGTCGAAGATCGTCACGCGTGCGCCACGCTTGGCGAGATTGTAGGCCGTCGTGATGCCGGTGATGCCGGCGCCGATCACAGCGATGTCGAGAGATTGGGACGTGTTCACGAGCGTTCTCCTGCCCGCGCAGGCGCGGGTCTGAACGCCCCCTCTGTCATTGGCCTGAGAGCATCGCTTCCGATCGCTCCTCGATCGAAAACTTACACCATCGGCGGGAGCTGCCGCTCCGCTTTTCAGAGTTCAAGTCTTGCGCGGTCCGTGAGCCTGAGAGTTTCCGGGGCGGTTGCTCCTTCGGCGTCGCACCCGCTGGAAAACGGTTGCGAACTCTTCCGCACGCCGCTTTTGATGACGCAGGCGTCCCCGTCTGTCAAGTTAATTGCATAATGCAACTATATCTTTTCCTTCCCGCCGCGCAATTTCGAGACAGCGCCGCCCTGCGCCTCTGGAAATCGCGAGATCACCTTCTCGCCATAACCCTCCCGCACCCATTCCAGCACCGTCGCCACCATCGCCCGGAACGCCTTGCGCTGCTCGGCTGTGAGCGGTTCGAGCATCATTGTTTCGAGTTCGAGGCTCAGCGGATCGGCCTTGTCGCACAGGTCCTCGCCCCTGCGCGTCAGCGTCAGCCCGAACCGGCGCGCGTCTTGGGCTAAATTCGATCGCTTGACGAGGCCGGCCTTTGTCAGTCGCGACAACATGCGGGAGGTCGCCGTGCGCTCGAACCGCGTGGTTTGCGCGAGTTCCGTGAAGGTGATCCCGGGCGCGGCGCGAATGAGGCGCAACACCCTGATCTCGTACACGGTCCAGCCGAAGCGGCTTTCGAATATGCGTGTCGCCTTACCGATGCCGTCCTCGGCGATAGAAGCCAGTTGATAGGTGATGCTTCGCTTGAGCATAGGCGTCCGAAATCCGTCCCGCGGAAGTCTGCTGAAAAATAATGCATTACGCAACAGTTGCAAAATGCAACAAAATATGAATTATCGTGCATATCGCCCTTGAGGCGGCGAGCCATAGGGCGGAGTTTCGTCATGTCATCGATCAAAGAAGTCAGCCCGATTTCGCATCCGCGCCTGATTGCGGCGTGCACAATCGGCAACGCGCTCGAATTCTACGATTTCGTCGTCTTCAGCTTTTTCGCGCGCACGATCGGCGCCTTGTTCTTCCCGGCGCAGGATCCGACGGCGCAGCTGCTTCTATCCTTTGCGACCTATGGCGTGGGTTTCTTCCTTCGACCGCTGGGCGGCGTGATCCTCGGCGCATTCGCCGACCGCAAGGGTCGCAAGAAGGCGACGGTGCTCACCCTCATGCTGATGGCGCTCGGCACCGGCATGATCGGGGTGGCGCCGACCTATGCGACGGCAGGCATTCTGGCGCCCGCGCTGGTCGTGACCGGCCGCTTGATCCAGGGCTTCTCCGCAGGCGGCGAGGTCGGCGCCTCGACGACGTTGCTTGCCGAATATGCGCCGAAGGAACGGCGCGGCTTCTTCGGCGCCTGGCAGCTCGCCAGCCAAGGCCTCGCGGTTCTCGCCGCGGCCGCCGCCGCATGGGTCGTTACGGCCATCCTGTCGCCGGCCGAGGTTTCGGCCTGGGGCTGGCGCATTCCCTTCCTGCTCGGCGTGCTGATCGTTCCGATCGGCCTTTGGCTACGCAAGGCGTTGGAAGAAACGCACGCCAACGAAGATGACGACCGGATGCGCCGCGTCTCGTCGCTGCGCGAAGCATTTCGCTCCCATCTCGGCAAAATCCTCGCTGGCGTTTGTCTCGTGATCGGCGGTACGGCCGCAAACGCGGTGATCGTCCTTTACATGGCGACCTATGCCGTCACGCAACTGAAAATGAGCCCCACGGCCGGCCTCCTGGCTGGCATCGTAGCAGGCCTCGTGACGCTGGCTGCGGCGCCGTTCGGCGGAGCGCTCTCGGACAAAATCGGCCGCAAACCGGTGGCGCTCGTCGCCTATCTTCTCATTGTCGCGCTGATCTATCCGGCCTTCCTCTACATCAACGCTAATCCGTCGCTTGAGGCGCTGCTCGCCGCCGTCGCGATTCTGGCCGCGCTGAATGCGCTTGGCGGCGCGACGATCATCATCACCCTGGCGGAAATATTCCCCGTGGAGGTCCGCGCTACGGGCATGTCGCTCGTTTACGCGCTGGGCGTCGCCATCTTTGGCGGCTTCGGCCAGTTTATCGTCACTTGGCTGATCGGGGTGACCGGAAGCCCGATCGCACCGGCCTATTACGTGATGGCCTGCGCGCTGGCGACCATCGCGGCCCTCCGCACGGTGCCCGAGATGCGCGGCAAGGAATTGGGCTGAACAAGTCGGCCGGTAATTTGGCGGCGCTGGTCGCTGCCGCCGCGTTCGGGGTCCCGGCGTAGCTGGGATTTTCTCTCGGCCAGAGCTCGGGAAACGACCGCATTCCGCCCTGTGACGTCCCTCACGCAGCCTGCAATCCCCCGCGCTTCTCCCGCGCGTGCGCATCCGCCGCCTTGCGCACGATCATGTGGATGAAATGCAGCTTGCCGACGACTTCCGGCGTCAGGACGAAGGGATAGACGTCGGGCTGGCCCATCGAGCGGTTGATCTCGTTGACGGCTTCGGTGACCGGAACGAAAGCCCGGATCAGCGCGTCGAAATCGGCTTCGCGATACGGGTCTGCGATCGGCGCGCGGCGCGGACCGATCATGCCGAATTGCAGCGCGGTATCCATCGTCGCGACGATGTGCAGGAAATGCGCGAACGTCTCCGCCCAGTCTTCCCACGGGTGCGTGGAGGCGTAAGCGCTGATGAAATGCTGCGCCCACGCCGGCGGCGCGCCCTCGGCGTAGTGACGCTTCAGCGCGGCCTGATAATCGTCGCGCTCGTCGCCGAACACTGCACGGCAGGCGCGCAGATCGGATGAATCCTGAATGAGCAGCGTCCAGTAATAATGCGCGATCTCGTGCCTGAAATGTCCGACGAGCGTGCGATAGGGCTCGCCCATCTGCGCGCGGCGGGCTTCCCGTTCGGAATCGTCCGCCTCCGCTATGTCGAGCGTGACGAGGCCGTCGCTGTGCCCGGTCTTGACCGGATGCGCGGCGAGCATGTTCGACAGAAACTGGAACGCGAGCCCGCGCGTCGGACTTTCGCGCCGCGTGACGATCGGCAGCCCGAGCCGCAGTAGATCGACCAGCGCCCGGCGCTTTGCGATTTCGATCCGGCGCCAGCGAACGACGTTATCCGGATAGGAGAGGTTCGGGATCACCTCGTCGAGCCGGCACGAAGGGCATAGCGGCTCGCTGTCGGCCGTCGCCCAATTGCACACGAAACCCGTGCGATTGGCGCAGGCGAGCGCAGCGTGCTGGCCCACGAGCGGCTTCATCTCCATGTCACGGCTCGAGAACGCCAGCGGCGTTCCGCAGGCGATGCAAGAAAAATTCTCGAAATAGACGGCGCCCGAGCAGACCGGGCAGACGAGATGGCGCATCGAGGCGACTTTCCAATCGCGAATGAAGGAACAACGCTGCGGCGACGTTTTCGTTCCGGCGCCTTACTTTTGCGCGTCCGCATCGCAATTTGGCCCGATTTGCGTCATGGCGGACAAAATGAAGGCGCCGTGGACGTGGCGCGGACCGCCCCGATGAGGCAAGGTGCGGAAAACGCCCGGATTTGCATCGTGTCCATCAAAGTCGCTCTTCGTCACGTCACCGCCTACACATACGACCGCCTCGTGGCGCTCGGGCCACAGACCATCCGCCTGCGCCCCGCGCCGCATTGCCGGACGAAGGTGACGAGCTATTCGCTGAAAGTCGCGCCGGAAAACCATTTCGAGAACTGGCAGCAGGATCCGCACGGCAACTGGCAGGCGCGCCTCGTCTTCCCCGAGACGGCGGATCAGTTCCGCGTCGAGGTCGATCTCGTCGCTGAAATGGCGACCTACAATCCCTTCGATTTTTTCATCGAGCCCTACGCCGAACAATTCCCGTTCCAATACGATCCGCAGCTCGCCGGCGAACTCGCGCCCTATCTCGAACTCGAACCGTGCGGCGAGGCGCTTGAAAATTTTGTCGCCGGCGTCTCGCGCGAAAAAATGCAGCTCACGAATTTTCTCGTCGATCTCAATCTGCGGCTTCACAACGAAGTGCGTTATGTGATCCGCATGGAGCCCGGCGTCCAGACGCCGGACGAAACGCTGACGTTGCGCTCGGGTTCGTGCCGCGATTCGGCCTGGCTGCTCGTGCAGATCATGCGCCGGCTCGGGCTCGCCGCGCGGTTCGTCTCGGGCTACCTCATCCAGCTGAAGCCCGATCTTACCACCGTCGAAGGGCCGCAAGGCGCCGATCACGATTTCACCGACCTGCACGCCTGGGCCGAGGTCTACGTGCCCGGCGCGGGCTGGATCGGGCTCGATGCGACATCGGGCCTGCTGTGCGCGGAAGGCCACCTGCCGCTTGCGGCGACGCCGCACTATCGCTCCGCCGCGCCGATCGAGGGCATGGTCGATTTCGCGCAGACGACTTTCCATTTCGAGATGCACGTCGACCGCATCGACGAGGCGCCGCGCATCACGAAGCCCTTTGCGGACGAGGATTGGCTCAGGCTCGACGCGGTTGGCGAACATGTCGATCGCGAGCTTGTCGCAAACGACGTGCGCCTCACCATGGGCGGCGAGCCGACCTTCGTTTCCATCGACGATTTCCAGTCGGACGAATGGAACACAGGCGCCGTCGGTCCGACCAAGAAGGGCCTCGCCGACAAGCTCATTCGCAGATTGCGCGACAAATTCGCGCCCGGCGGCCTGCTGCATTACGGGCAGGGCAAATGGTATCCCGGCGAAAGCCTGCCGCGCTGGGCGCTCGCGCTCTACTGGCGCAAGGACGGCCTGCCGATCTGGCGCGACGCGAGCCTTATCGCGCCGATCGACAATCCGCCCGAGGTCGATGTCGAGACGGCCGGCGAAGTCGCGCGCAAGGTCGCCGACAGCCTCGGCGTGGGCGGCGAGCATGTCGTTCCCGCCTACGAAGATCCTGCGCACTGGATCGCGAAGGAGAGCGAGCTTCCATTCAACACCTCGCCTGAGGATCCGAAGCTCGACGACGCCGAAGCGCGCGCGCGCATGATGCGCACGTTCGAGCGCGGACTCGGGAGGCCGTCCGGCTACGTATTGCCGATCCAGCGCTGGAACGCGCGTGCGGGCGATCGCCGCTGGCGAAGCGAGAAATGGAAGCTGCGCCGCGAGAAGCTCTATCTCGTCGCGGGAGACTCGCCGGTGGGCTTTCGCCTGCCGCTTTCGTCGCTGCCGTGGGTCCCGCCGCAATCCTATCCCTACGTTCACGAGCAGGATCCGCTCGAGCCGCGCGCGCCGCTGCCCGCGAGCTTCGCGCCGGTGCAGACCGCCGTCGCTGCCCCCGCCGCGCCCGCGCCCGCGCCGCAGGAACGCGTCGAGCAGGTCGCCGTCGAAGGCGCCGTGCGCACGGCTCTGTCGATCGAGCCGCGCGACGGCGCGCTCTGCGTGTTCATGCCGCCGGTCGAAAGGCTCGACGATTATCTCGAACTCGTCGAGACGATCGAGCGCAGCGCCGCGCAGCTGAATGCGAAAGTGCATATCGAAGGCTACCCGCCGCCCTTCGATCCGCGCATCGGCGTCATCAAGGCGACGCCGGATCCCGGCGTGATCGAGGTGAACATCCACCCCGCGGGCACATGGCGCGAAGCGGTGGAGACGACGACCGCGCTCTACGAGGAAGCGCGTCAGTGCCGGCTCGGCGCGGACAAGTTCATGATCGACGGCCGCCACACCGGCACCGGCGGGGGCGCACATGTCGTGCTCGGCGGCGTCGCCCCGGCGGATTCGCCGTTCCTGCGGCGCCCCGATCTCCTCAAGAGTCTGATCCTCTACTGGCAGCGCCATCCCTCGCTGTCCTATCTGTTCTCCGGTCTCTTCATCGGCCCGACGAGCCAGGCGCCGCGCGTCGACGAAGCGCGACACGACACGCTCTACGAACTCGAGATCGCGCTCGGACAGACGCCTGCGCCGGGGCAGGGCGATGCGCCGCCGCCCTGGCTCGTCGATCGCCTCTATCGAAATCTCCTCACCGACGTGACAGGGAACACGCATCGCGCCGAAATCTGCATCGACAAGCTCTATTCGCCGGATTCCTCGACCGGCCGTCTCGGCCTCATCGAATTCCGCGCCTTTGAAATGCCGCCGGACGCGCGCATGTCGCTCGCCCAGCAGCTTCTCATTCGCGCGCTCGTCGCCATGTTCTGGCGCGAGCCGCAGCAGGGCGATCTCGTGCGATGGGGCACGGCACTGCACGATCGCTTCATGCTGCCGCATTTCGTGTGGGAGGATTTCCTCGCCGTTCTCGCGGACCTGCGCGCCAGCGGGTATGACTTCGACCCCCGATGGTACGAAGCGCAGCGCGAGTTTCGCTTTCCCGTTTATGGTCACGTCGAACATGGCGGCGTGACGCTCGAACTGCGGCAGGCGCTCGAACCCTGGCACGTGCTGGGCGAGGAGGGCGCGGCCGGCGGAACGGTGCGTTACGTCGATTCCTCGGTCGAGCGTCTTCAGGTCAAGGCGAAGGGTTTCGTCGCAGGCCGTCACGCCATTTGCTGCAACGGCCGCCGCTTGCCGATGACGGGCGCGGGCGTATCAGGCGAAACGGTCGCGGGCGTGCGCTTCAAGGCCTGGCGGCCGGCCTCCGGACTCCATCCTAACATCCCGGTCCATGCGCCGCTGACGTTCGACATCTACGATCTCTGGAACGGGCGCGCGCTCGGGGGCTGCGTCTATCACGTCGCTCATCCCGGCGGCCGCAACTACGACACCTTCCCCGTCAATTCCTACGAGGCCGAGGCGCGTCGCCTCGCGCGCTTCCAGGATTTCGGCCATACGCCCGGCAGGACGCCGCCGCCGGCGGCCGAGGGCTCGCGCGAATTTCCGCTGACGCTGGACTTGCGGCGCGCGTGAGCCGCGCGTCGTCTACTCCGCCAGCACGCGCGTCGGCGGAAAGACGATCTCGACGAGCGTACCTTCGCCCTTGCGGCTCTTGATGGTGAAAGCCGCGCGATTGGCTTCGACCAGCGCCTTGGTCAACGGCAGGCCGAGGCCCGTGCCCTCGTTCTTGCGGGAGGTCGCAATCTGCCGGAACGGTTCGAGCGCCGTTTCGAGTTCGGAATCGTTCATGCCGACGCCGGTGTCCTTGATGCGCACGACGGCGTTGCCGGCGTCCGTCAGCGCGGTCGAGACGATCACCTGTCCGCCCGGCTCGTTGAACTTCACCGCGTTCGACAGGATGTTGAGAACGATCTGCCGCAGCGAGCGCTCGTCGGCGACGATGTTGGGCAGGTTCGGCGCGAGCGACAGCCGCATCACGACGCGGTCGCGGTTGGCCTGCGGCTGCATGATCGAAACGCATTCCGAGACGATGGCGTTCGCGTTCACGCTCGCGAAATCGAGTTCGAGCTTGCCCGCCTCGATCTTCGAAAGGTCGAGCAGATCGTTGACGAGGCTGAGCACATGCTCGCCCGACAGATGGATGTCGCGCATGTAGTCGCGATACCGCTCGTTGCCGACCGGTCCGAAACGCTCGTCCATGATGACTTCGGCGAATCCGAGAATGGCGTTCAGCGGCGTACGGATTTCGTGACTGACCTTGGCGAGAAAGTCGGACTTCAGCGCGCTGGCGCGTTCGGCTTCGCGGCGCGCGTCGCC
>JAGWTW010000121.1 GCA_028868735.1 Hyphomicrobiales bacterium
CGCTCGAAAGCGAGGTCGGCGCGCGCGTAGGTCGGTACAAGGGCGGAGGTCACGTCTCGTCTCCCTCTGCTCGCGGCGCCCGCGTCCCCATGACGCGGCCGGCGCGAAGCCTTTGAAATTGCAGAACAGGAGACCGCGCGGCGCGGCGGCCGCGAGGGAGTCCGGAACTGCAAAGCAAACTGCCGCCTCGAAGGGCGGCAGCAAAGAACCATAATACTTTCATGCAGCTTGTGCGTCAAATGCTGAGCCTGGAGCGCGCGGCCGCAAAAACTCCAACAAGCTCCTGTTGAAAACGCCGCGATGCGGCCGCGGACTATTGCCTGCGATTCAACCGCTAGTGTAGCGTCCAGCCCGTCGACTACGACATCTCGTGCGGCGGACCTTCCGAGAGTGCAAGCGTTAAGCAACGCCGGCTATTGCGGCGTCGCGAGGGGATTCCGATTCCCGATCAGGCGTTTGCGGTCTCGACGTGTATTGCGGACCCAGAAGCAAGGAGGACTTCATGTCCTGGACTGACGAGCGCGTCGAAATGCTGCGCAAACTCTGGTCGGAAGGCCTGAGCGCCAGCCAGATCGCGTCGGAGCTTTCGAACGGCATCACGCGCAACGCCGTGATCGGCAAGGTGCATCGGCTCGGCCTGTCGGGCCGCGCCAAGGCGCCGTCGCAGGCGACGCCGCGTCCACGGCCGACCAAGACGATCCGCTCGCCCTCGGCGCCGCGATCGCATGCGCCGATCGTGCGCGGCAACCTCGCCTTCGCGCTCGCGCCGCGCATTCTCGAAGCCGCGCCGCAGCCCAAGGCGATGCTGGAAGAGGTCGTCATTCCGATGTCGGAGCGGGTTACGATCATGGAATTGCGCGAATCCATGTGTCGGTGGCCCATGGGCGACCCCTCGACGCCGGAATTCCGCTATTGCGGCGCGGACGCGCCGATCGGCGAAGGGCCGTATTGCAAGTATCACGCGCGGGTCGCCTACCAGCCGGCGCAGGACCGGCGGCGCGCGAAGCGGTGAGACGGTCGCGAGCCCACGCGTTCGCGACAATATCAGCAAAGCGAAGTCTCGAATTCGCGGATCGCCGGCTCCAGCCGTCGATTTTGTGAGACGCTGCGGGCCCGAAGGCGCGCAGCCGCTCAATTCTTCCCGAAGGTCTCGTCGAAGGAATAGCCCGATCCCCGCACCGTGCGGATCGGATCGCGCTCGCGCCCGCGCACCAGAGCCTTGCGCAGCCGCCCGACATGCACGTCGACCGTGCGCTCGTCGATCTCCGCCGACATGCCCCAGACCGAATCCAGCAATTGCCCGCGCGAGAAGACGCGGCCGGGCTTTTCGAGCAGATATTCGAGCAGGCGGAACTCGGTCGGACCGAGGTGGATGTCGCGGCCGCCGCGACGGACGCGGCGCGTCTCGCGGTCGAGATCGATGTCGCCGGCTGCGAGCTTGGTCGCAACGCGCTCGGGCTTTGCGCGCCGCAGAAGCGAGCGCACGCGCGCCATGAGTTCCGGCACGGAGAACGGCTTGACCACGTAATCGTCGGCGCCGACGGAGAGGCCACGCACGCGCTCGGTCTCCTCGCCGCGCGCGGTCAGCATTATGACGGGAAGCGCGCGCGTGTCCTCGCGGGCGCGCAGGCGGCGGCATATTTCGAGACCCGAAACGCCGGGCAGCATCCAGTCGAGGATGACGAGGTCGGGCGCGCTTTCGGCGAGCTGGAGTTCGGCCTCGTCCCCGCGCTCGACGCGGTCGACGATATAGCCTTCGGCTTCGAGATTGTAGGCGAGCAGCAGCGCCAGCGCCTGCTCGTCCTCGACGACGAGGACGCGCGGCGCGCGGCTGGTCGACATGTCTTTCGGCGGCGTTGCGCGCGTGTCGGTCATGTCCGTCGTCCTCACGGGCCGCCGACCTTGTCCGTGACGCCCTTGGGCCGCTCCATCTGCGGCGCTTCGCCCGTCACGAGATAGATGGTGGTCTCGGCGATGTTGGTGGTGTGGTCGCCGATGCGTTCGATGTTCTTCGAACAGAAGAGCAGATGCGTGCAGAAGGTGATGTTGCGCGGATCCTCCATCATGAAGGTGAGGAGGTCGCGGAACACCGAATCGTCGAGCGCGTCGAGTTCGACGTCGCGCGCCCAGACGGCGCGGGCGCGTTCGATGTCGCGTTGCGCATAGGCGTCGAGCACGTCCTTGAGCTGGAGCGCCGCGAATTCGTGCATCGACTTGATGCCGACGATGGCGCGCGGCAGGCGCGCCTCCGCTGCGATCTTCACCGCGCGCTTGGCGATGTTCTTTGCGAGATCGCCGACGCGTTCGAGATCGCCCGACACGCGGATCGCCGCGATGCATTCGCGCAGATCGACGGCGAGCGGCTGACGGCGCGCGATGGTGAGGATGGCGTCATTTTCGATTTCGCGCTGCAAGGCGTCGAGGCGCGCATCCGTCGCCACGACCTTGCGGCCGAGACCCGCGTCGAGATTGGACAGCGCGTCCATCGCCTCCGACAACATCTGCTCCGCGATGCCGCCCATCTCGGCGATGCGGCGGCCGAGCATGTCGAGCTCGCGGTCGTAGGCCCTGACTGTATGATCCGTCATCGATCTCTCCTGCCCGGCGCCGGTCTCAACCGAAGCGGCCGGTGATGTAGTCTTGCGTCTGTTTCTTTTCCGGCGCGGTGAACAGGTGATTGGTCGGGCCGTATTCGATCAGCTCGCCGAGATACATGAATGCCGTATATTGCGAGACGCGCGCAGCTTGCTGCATGTTGTGGGTGACGATGGCGATCGTGTATTTTTCGCTCAGTTCGTCGATCAGCTCCTCGACCTTCGCGGTCGAGATCGGATCGAGCGCAGAGCATGGTTCGTCGAACAGGATGACCTCGGGCTGGATGGCGACGGTGCGCGCGATGCACAAGCGCTGCTGCTGGCCGCCGGAGAGGCCGAGGCCGCTCTGGCTCAGCTTGTCTTTAACCTCTTCCCACAAAGCCGCGCCGCGCAGCGCTTGCTCGACGCGCCCGTCGAGTTCGCTTTTGGAAGGCTTTTCGTACAAGCGAATGCCGAAGGCGATGTTCTCGTAGATCGACATCGGGAAGGGCGTCGGCTTCTGGAACACCATGCCGACCTTCGAGCGCAGGAGGTTGAGATCGAGTCCCGGACGAAGGGTGTTCTCGCCGTCGAGCAGAACCTCTCCGGTCGCGCGCTGTCCGGGATAGAGGTCGTACATGCGATTGAGGATTCTGAGCAGCGTGGACTTGCCGCAACCCGAGGGCCCGATGAAGGCGGTGACCTCGTTCGTGTGGAGCGGCAGCGAAATGTTTTTCAGCGCCCGGTGCTGCCCGTAGTAGAAGTCGACGTTCCTGACGTCGATCTTGACGCTGCGTCTCGCGGCGTCGACAGGCGGCGCGGCCGTGACGCTGTTTGCCGGAACTCCGGACGCCTGTGCCGACATGGCGGTCATTTCGAGGTCCTCTGTGCGGAGAGCGCGCGGGCGCCGACGGAGAGCGCGAGCACGGCAATCGTGATGAGAAGGGCGCCGGTCCAGGCGAGCTGCTGCCAGCCCTTGTAGGGGCTCAGCGCGAACTGGAAGATGACGGCGGGCAGGCTCGCCATCGGCGCATTGAAATTCGAACTCCAGAACTGATTGTTGAGCGCCGTGAAGAGAAGCGGCGCCGTTTCGCCGCTGACGCGGGCGATCGCGAGCAGGACGCCGGTGATGAGGCCTGCGCGCGCCGCGCGGAAGGCGACACGCCGGATCACGTATGAACGCGGGAGGCCGAGCGCGGCGGACGCCTCGCGCAGCGGACCCGGCACCAGCAGCAGCATGTCCTCGGTCGTGCGCACAACCACCGGGATCACGAGCACGGCGAGCGAGACCGCGCCGGCCAGCGCCGAAAAGTGCCCCATCGGCGCCACCATGACTTCGTAGACGAACAGGCCGATCACGATCGAAGGCGCGCTGAGCAGGATGTCGTTGATGAAGCGGACGATCGTCGTCAGCGCCGAGGCGCGGCCGTACTCGGCCATGTAGGTGCCCGCGAGCATGCCGATCGGCGCGCCGACGAGGACCGCCAGCGCCGTCATGAGCACCGAGCCCGCGATCGCATTCGCGAGTCCGCCGCCATCGCCAGGCGGCGCCGGCGTCATCTGCGTGAACACCGCCGGCGACAGGCCCTTGACGCCATTCCACAGCAATGCCGCGAGGATCAGAGCAAGGAACAGGATGCCGAAACCCGCCGCGCCCCAGCACAGGCCCATGGCGATTGCGTTCGAGCGCCTGCGCGTGTCGTAAAGCGCCATGATCAGGCCGCCTTCTTCTCGATGCGCATCAGCATCAGACGCGCGATCGCCAGAACGATGAAGGTGATGACGAACAGGATGAGGCCGAGTTCGATCAGGGACGATGTGTAGAGATCGCCGACCGCCTCCGTAAACTCGTTCGCGATCGTAGCGGAAATTGTCGTGCCGGGCGCAAGCAGCGAGGCGGATATCCTGTGCGCGTTGCCGATGACAAACGTCACGGCCATCGTCTCGCCGAGCGCGCGCCCGAGTCCGAGCATGACGCCGCCGATGACGCCGACGCGCGTATAGGGAAGGACGACATTGCGCATCACCTCCCATTTCGTACAGCCGATGCCGAATGCGGCCTCCTTGAGCACCGGCGGCACCGTGTCGAACACATCGCGCGCGATCGACGAGATGAAGGGCAGGACCATGATCGCGAGGATGAAAGCCGCCGTCAGAACGCCGATGCCGTAGGGCGGCCCCGCAAACAGGGTGGACAGCACGGGAACCGGTCCCGTGACGGCGATGATCAGCGGCTGCACATGCGCCTGCAGAAACGGCGCAAAGATGAACAGGCCCCAGATTCCGTAAATGATCGAAGGTATGCCCGCGAGCAATTCGATCGCGATGCCGAGCGGTCGGCGCAGCTTGTGCGGACAGAGCTCGGTCAGGAAGACGGCGACGCCGAGACCGACCGGCACCGCAAGCAGCATGGCGAGAATGGACGTCACGAGCGTGCCGTAAATAGCGGCGAGCGCGCCGTATTTGTCCGCGACAGGATCCCAAATCTCGCTCGTCAGGAAACCGAAGCCGAACGCGCGGATCGCGGGCATCGATCCGTAGAAAAGAGAGACGATGACGCCGCCGAGCAGCAGGAGCACTGCGATCGCGGCGCTGCGCGTGAGCGTCCGGAACAGAAGATCGTCGAGGGCGAAACGGCGGAGGACGCTCGCCCTCCCGGCCGAAGCCGTCGCGCCGGCGGCGTTCGTCATCGCCATGTCGGTCACAGCGTCGTCCTCCCGGGCTGCGACCGGGATCGTCCGTTCACGCACATCGCTCGCCTCGTTCATCGACAACTCGCAAGCCCGGCGGGACGCCGGGACGGACCGGCCGGTCAGACGACCGGCCGGCGGGATTGCGTTACTTCCAGGCGCCGGGCAGTTCTTTTACCCAGTGCGCCTCGATCTGCTTCACGACGTCGCCCGGCAGCGGGACATAGTCGAGCTGCTGAGCCTGCGCCTGGCCGTCCTTCAACGCCCAGTCGAGGAACTTGAGCGCCTGACCGTTGTTTGCAGGCGCCGTGTCCTTGCGCAGCAGCATGTAGGTGGCGGCGGTGATCGGCCAGCTCTTTTCGCCGGGCTGATCGGTCAGGATCAGATAGAAATCCTTGACCTTCGTGAAGTCGGCATTGGCAGCCGCGGCCTGGAACGCCGGCATCTCCGGCTTCACGCGCTTGCCGTCCTTGTTGACCATGTCCGTGTAGGTCATCTTGTTCTCGATCACGTAGGCGTATTCGACGTAGCCGATCGAACCCTCGCCCTGCTGGACATAGGAGGCGACGCCCGCATTGCCCTTGCCGCCGACGCCGTTCGGCCAGTTGACGGCCGTGTTATCGCCGACCTTTTCCTTCCATTCCGGGCTCACCTTCGAGAGGTAGTTGGTGAAGTTGAAGGTCGTGCCCGAGCCGTCCGAACGATGAACGGTCGAGATCGCTTCGTGCGGCAGCTGCACCGTCGGGTTGAGCTTCTTGATCGCGGCGTCGTCCCATTGGGTGATCTTGCCGAGATAGATGTTCGCGAGCGTCGGGCCGTCGAGCACGAGTTCGCCGGGCTTGACGCCCTTGATGTTCACGACCGGCGTGATCGAGATGATGACCTGCGGAAACTGGACGAGGCCGTTCTTCTCGACGTCCTCGGGCTTCAGCGGCATGTCGGTGTTGGCGAACAGGACCGTCTTCGCCTCGATCTGCTTGATGCCGCCGCCCGAGCCGATCGCCTGGTAGTTGACGTTGTCGCCGGCGGTCTTCGAATAGGTCTCGGCCCATTTGGCGAGTACGGGGTAGATCGCGGTGCCGCCAGCGCCGGTCAGATCGGCGGCGATGGAGGGAGCGGCGAAGGCGGTCGCCGCGGCTGCGGCGCAGGCTGCGCGCACGAGAAACTTGAACATGTCTGAGGCCTTTCGGGCTTCGGGTTTCGACGCCGCCCCCAAGTGGCGGCGCGCGCAAACTATGTCCCTTACGTGAAAAGCTTACGACAATGACGCGACAGATTTACGACATGAAAAACTTTTTTATATTCAGCGGCTTATGCATCAACGCGCGAGCGGGACGACCGCCGCGAAGGTCGAACCCTGCCCCGGCGCGGATTCGATCGAGAGACGGCCGCGATGGCGCGCGAGTATGTGTTTGACGAGCGAAAGCCCCAGTCCGGTGCCGCCCTTGGCGCGGCTCTGGCCGACGTCGACGCGATAGAAACGCTCGGTCAGGCGCGGCAGATGTTCGGCCGCCACGCCCGGCCCGCGATCGACGACGACGAGCCGGCCCATGCCGTCGCGCGCATCGACGCTCACGTCGACCGGCGACGGCGCGCCGTATTTGATCGCATTCTCGATGAGGTTCTCGGCGACGCGCAGGAGTTCGTCGCGGTCGCCGAGAACGATCACGGGCGCGTGCGGCGCAAACCGGATCTCGACGCCCGCTTCCTCCGCCATAGCGCGCAGGCCGTCGACCATCTGGCCTGCGATCGACACGAGATCGACCTCCTTGTCAGGCCGCATGTGCAGGTTCTGCTCGATGCGCGACAGCGACAGGAGATCGTCGACGAGCCGCGCCATGCGGCGCGCCTGTTCGCCCATGATCGCCAGAAATTTTTCGCGCGCCGCGAGATCGTCTTTCGCCGGCCCCTGCAGCGTGTCGATGAAGCCGAGCACGGAAGCGAGCGGCGTGCGCAATTCGTGGCTGGCGTTGGCGACGAAATCGGTGCGCGTCTGGTCGAGCCGCCGCGCTTCCGTCACATCGTGCAAGGTGACGACGCAGACGCGCGCGGCGTCGAACGAAGCGGGATTGAGGTAAATCTCGAACTGCCGTTCGACCGGCACGCGATCCAGCCAGAGCGCATTCTGCGGCTGGCCGGTCGTGAAGACCTCGGCCGCCGCATCCAGCACGTCCGGCGCCCGCAAGCCGCGCAGCAGCGGCTCGCCGACCCGCAGCGCCGGCAGCGTGCGCAGCGCGATGCGGTTCGCCGCCACCACGTCGAGGTCCGACGCGACGACGAAGACCGCCTCCGGCAGGGCCTCGATCAGCGCATCGACGACGCCGGGGGCAGCTTTCGAATCAACGCCCATCTTCCCTCGCGCGATGAAGCGCGCTCCAGTCGGCAAATCCGGTCGGCTTTTTCCGCTGCGACGAGGCTCCGCCACTGTCGCAGCCCGGCCGGACGCGCTAGTTTCATAGACGATGCATGACAGGAAAGCGACAAAACGGCTCGCCGCCGCTCACGCGGTCGAAGCTTTCGCGATCGACGCGCCCGACCTGCCGCCGGCGATCGACAAGGCTGCGCTGCGCTCCGGCGGCTATCCCTACGACAAGCGCATGAAGCGCAAGCCTTATGCGAAAACGCTGCGCAGCCTGCAGATCGAACTTCTGAAGCTGCAGGATTGGGTGCAGAACGAAGGACAGCGCCTCGTCATCCTGTTCGAGGGACGGGACGCCGCCGGCAAGGGCGGCACGATCGCGCGACTGACCCAGCATCTCAATCCGCGCGTCGCGCATATAGCAGCCCTACCGAAGCCGACCCCGCACGAGGAAGGCGAGTGGTACTTCCAACGCTACGTTCCGCACCTGCCGGCCAAGGGCGAGATCACCATTTTCGACCGCTCCTGGTACAATCGCGCGGTGGTCGAGCCCGTGTTCGGCTTCGCGACCGAGGCGCAGGCGGACGCCTTTCTCGACCGTGCGCCCGAATTCGAGAACATGCTCGCGCGCGACGGCGTGAGCATCGTCAAGATATTCCTGCACATCGGCCGCGAGATGCAGATGAAACGGCTGCATGCGCGCCATCACGATCCGTTGAAGCGCTGGAAATTGTCGGAACTCGACTATCAGGCGATCGACAAATGGGCGTCATTCTCCGCGCATATCGAACGGATGCTCGCGCGCACCGATCATGCGGAGGCGCCCTGGACGGTCGTGCGCGCCAACGACAAGCGCCGCACGCGCATCGAGGTCATCCGCCACGTGCTCGACGTCATGCCTTACGCCGACAAGGACACGAAGATCGTCGGCGACGTGGACCGATCGATCGTCCTGTCCGCGTCAGGCTTTCTGGGCGACGGCGGCGAGGAAGAGTAGCGCGATAACGCTAGTCCTCGCCGTTGGGCGCCGCCGATTCCATCGCCTTGCGCAGCGCGTTCCAGCGGCCGAGCGCCTCGTTGGCGCCGAGCAACGCGAGCGCCAGCACGAAGGGAACGAGGTAATAGACGATGCGGAAGAGAAGCAGCGAGGCGATCAGCGCTTCCTCGTGCGACGCCGGAACGAATTTCAGCATCGTCGCCTCGAAGACGCCGATGCCGCCCGGCGCATGGCTGACGATGCCGAGGATGGCGCCGAACACGTAGGTCGCCGCGAAGGTCGGAAAATCGATCGGCGTCAGCGGCGGCAGCAACACGTAGAGCACGCCGGCCGCGGAGCAGAGGTCGAGCACGCCGAGCGCCATCTGCCCGAGCGTGACGAGCGCGCCGGGCAGTTCGAGACGGAAGCCCTGCAGGCGCACCCGCCGTTCGGCCAGCGCGACCCAGCCGACATAGGCGGCGATGGCGAGCAAGACGCCGGTGCCGATGGCCGCGTTCGCCTGCCATTTCAGTTCGTCGATGTAGGAAATCGCGTCCGCCCGCGCGACGAGGCAGACGCCGATCACGAAAGCCATGCCGAGCCAGAAGGTGACGCCGGCGATGATGGTCAGGCTCGCGACCTTTCCCGCCGTGAGGCCGGCGCGCGAATAGATCCAGTAACGGACCGTGCCGCCCGTGATCAGCGGAAACCCGAGCGTGAAGGAAATGGCGTAGCTCGTGAACGACCCCAGCGCCGTCGTCTTGTACGGCACTTTCGCGCGGATTTGCCGCAAGGCCAGAGCGTCATAGCCGGTGAGCGCAAGATAGGAAATCGCGGCCAGTAACGAGGCGCCGGCGATCTGTTCGGCGCTGGTCGCCGCGATGGCGGCGCGCACGGCGCCGAGATCGAGATTGGCGAGAACCCGCGCGAGAACGAAGACCGAGAGCAGAAAGATCGCAAGACTGGCGCCCATGCCGAGCGTCTTGCCGAGATTCTTGCGGTCGAACAGCCGCCGGCGCGCGGCGACCATATCGCGCCGCTCGCGCCATGGCCTCTCGCCCGACGCCAGGGATTCGCCGGCCGGCCGGCGTTCCAGCGCGATGGCGTCATCCTCCCGTGTCATGCCTTCCCTTGTCGTCTGTCAGCCGCTTGAGCGAAGGCTTGACGTCTGTCCACGATTGACGCGGCTTCGTGGCGATTTAGGGACCGCGCGGTTTGGACGCAAGTGCGGCGGCGATCTGGGCCCGAAGCCCTGCGAAGGGACGGAAGCGGAACGAGACGCGATGGCCGCCCGGCGGCAGCGCCACCGCGCGGAACAGGACGTCGGCCTGCTCGATCGGCGCCGGCGTCCCGTCGATCCTGCATTCCCACCACGGATGGAACACGTCGGTCAGAACAAGCCAGCCGCCGTCGGGCGCGTTCGCGTCGATCTCGATGTCCGCATTGCGGTAGGAAACGAGGCGCGCCGCGCCCTCTCGCCGCGGCTTTTGGTCGCCCCCCGACTTCAGAAGGACGGTCGTGCGGTAGTCGACCTGCGGCCACGCGCCCCGGTCGAGGATCGCGTCGAAATCGGCGATCTGCGCGGAGGTCGCCACGAAGACGCGCGGCATGGCGCGCGGATTCTCGTAGACATAGCCGTCGGCGGTCCGCGCGACGAAAACGAGGTCGCCGGGCCGGATCGCCTTGTCGATCTGTTCGACCGGAACGCCCGTCGCGATGTAGCGCAGGCCGGTCAGGTCCGCCGCGATCGAACGATAGGACGGAAAGGCTTTCGAAAACGTACGCTGTTCCGGCAGGCCGGCGATGTCCTCGGCGGCCGAGAAACGCTGGAAGAGCGAAAGGCGCAGCGGATTGTAGCCGAGATCCTGATCGAAGCCCTGAACGAGCGAGGCGTTCGGCCAGTCGAAGCCTATTCCTGCGAATTCGACGCGGTCGCGCCGGTCGGGCGCATGTTCGCGCGCCAGCCGGTCGCGCAGGAGCGCGATCGTCGTGTTGCTCGAATTCGGCGCGAGCATGTCGAAGCGCGCGGCCGGCAAGGCGGTCGATTCGTTGGGGCCGGAGCCGATTGCGAAATCGGCCGTGCAGAACAGTCCGATCAGAACGAGCGCGAGCCCTGTCCGCAGGCGCGCATGGAATGTGAGCCAGGCAAGCAGCGCAATCGCGACCGCGAGGAAGACGAGCGCCGTCGACAGCGGCCCGTTCGCCTGCGCGAGCCTGTCTTTCCACACGGCCATTGCGGCGCAGGCGGCCAGCAAGCCGGCCAACGCGAGCGCGACGCACGCCGGCCGCCAGCGCATTTCGCCGACGATGAGACGGTGCAGGCCGTAGCCGGCCAGATAGGCGAGCAGCGCGCAGAGCGGAAAGGTCGCGTCCGCGGGCCGGCGCCAGAGGTCTGCGCCCGGCAGGCGGTAGAGCAACGCAAACGCCGGCGTGTAGCGACCCAGCGCGTAGAGCAGAAGCGCGATCACGGCGCCGAACATGAATTTCGCGTCGCGGTCGCCGCGACGCAGACCGAAGCCCGACGCGATCAGCGCCGCAAGCGCGAGCGCGCCGATATAGACCTCGCCCATGTTGCGGGCGAGCGCGAGATCGGTGACGCCGAACGCCTGCGACGGCGGACCCCAGAAATAGGCGAGCGGCCCTTTGACCGCGTAGAGGTCGGGAACGACGAAGGTGAGCAGCGAAGCCGGGTGCAGCGAGGCTTTCACCACTTCGCTCATGACGATCGAGGGACGGTTGGAATCGAGCGCCAGCGCCAGCGTGAAGGCGAGCGGCGCAGCGACGACGAGCGCGCCGGCGACGAAACCGCCGGCGAGCGGCCGCGCGAACCGCCGCGCATTCGCGCGCAGGCCCGGCGCGGACAGCGCGCGCATGACGACCCAGGCCGCAAGGAAGAGCGCGAAGAACCAGCCGACCTGATCGCGGCCGAGCGCCATCAATCCTGCGAAGACGCCGGCGAGCGCGCCCCAGACAAACGAACCGCGGTCGAGCGCGCGCGCGAGCGCAAAATAGGCCAGCGGAAACCAGGCGAGGCTCATCACCTGGCCAATGTGCTGGATGCGCCAGGCGGCCGAACCGCCGAAGGCGAAGGCGAGCGCGGCGAGCAAGGCGCCTTCGGCGCGCCAGCGGCGATCTCGAAAATACAGAAGCAAGCCGCAAGCGCCGAGGCCGAGCGTCGCGAAAATGACGGCGTCCTCCATCCGGAACGACGGCGAAGGATCGAGCAGCGCGGCCAGGAGATAGGTCGGCGCGAAGATCAGCGATTGCGGATCGGCGATCTGCGGCCAGCCGTCGTAGATGTTCGGCGTCCAGAACGGGCTGTCGCCGGCCGCGAGCGATTTCGCGAGGAAGAAGAATTGCGGAAAGAAATGCGCGATGCCGTCCCAGGGGATGACCACGCGCCCCGACAGCCATGGCCAGCACAGGACGAGCCAGACGGCGGCGAAGACGGCGAGCGCGGCGCCATAGCCGCGCGGCGCGGGCTCAGCCTTTTTCGGCGGCGCGGGCTGCGGCGGTTTCGTCATCGATGGAATGGCCGGCCTTGAGACGTTTGGCTGCGAGATAGCCCGCGTTCTGCGGCGTCTGGCGGCCGATCACGCGCTGCTCGGCGACGACCTCGAGGCCGGCGGCCTGCAACGCATCGGATTTCACGGGATTGTTGGTGAGAATTCTCACGCGCGACACGCCGAGCTGTTTCAGCATTTCCGCCGCGAAATCGAACGCGCGCTGATCCTCGTCGAAGCCGAGCACCTCGTCGGCGTCGAAGGTGTCGAAGCCGTCGGCCTGCAGTCGATAGGCCTTGATCTTGCTCGCGAGCCCGTTCCCGCGGCCTTCCTGATCGAGATAGAGGATTATCCCGCCGCCGTTCTCGGCGAGATAGCGCGCGGTCATGCGCAACTGATCGCCGCAGTCGCATTTGAGCGAACCGAAGAGATCGCCGGTAAGGCACGCCGAATGCAGGCGCACCGCCACGGGCTCGGCGCGATCGGGATCGCCGACGATGACGGCGGCCTGATCGCGCAGGCCCTCGCCGCCCCTGAAGATGACGAATTCGGACTCGGGCGCGCCGTCGAGCGGCACTTTCGCGCGCGCCACGATATGGAGCGCGGCGGCCCGGCGCGCGCGATAGGCGCCGACGGCGTCAGCCTCGACGCGGGCGATCGCGACGCCGGCGAGCGCGTCGTCTGCGACCGGCACGGTCACCAGCGCCGGCAACAGCGCGGCGAGATGGGCGAGCCGCAGCGCCATGTCCTCGGCCCGGAGCAGCGGCAGGACGGCTGCGTCGATGGCGGCGATTTCGGCCAGCGCGAGGCGGGCGAGGCGCGCGATGTCGACATCCGGAAGCGCAACGGCTCCCGGTCCGCGTTCGCGCACGCCGAGGCGCCGGAGACGGGCGGCCGAAAGCACGAGACGCGCCGCGCCGCCGGCGAGCCCTTCGAGCGCGGCGAGCGCGGCCGAATCGAGCCCTTCGGCCGGCGCCGCCAGCACGCAGCCCTGCGCGGATTCGACCAGGACGGGCCGTCCGGCCCTGAATTCGGCGATCGCCCGCTCGACGGCGAGCTGGTCCCGGTCGCCGCCGAGAAGCGCTTCTAGTCCCATTCCACGTCCAGACCGCAGGATGCGGCGCACCATCGCCCGATTGGCGTGCAAGTCAATATAGGAACCCCGCGCCGCGGCGATAGGGGCGGCGCGG
>JAGWTW010000202.1 GCA_028868735.1 Hyphomicrobiales bacterium
CGCATCTACGGCTGGGGCGAGGAGGTCGAGAGCAACGCGATCGACGTCCTCATTCATTCGGTCCGGCGCAAATTCGGAAAGGACGTCATCCTCAATGTGCGGGGCGCGGGATGGATGGTCGCAAAATCATGACTGGCTCGCTGCGCCGCGCCGCGCTCTTGTGGATGACAGGACTTCTCACAGCCGTCGGCCTCGTCACTGTCGTCATCGCCTATTGGTACGCCCGCGGCGAGGCGGCGGAGTTCCTCGACAGCCAGTTGCGGCAGATTGCGCTGAATGCCGGCGCCGGTGTGGCGTCCGCGAATGCGCCGGGCGCAGCCGACCGTGATCCGGAGGACCAGTTCGCGATCACGATCTGGGACGGCGCGGGACGCATCGTGCATCAGTCCCTGCCGGGCGTTGCGATCGCCCGACAGGAGATACCGGGCTTTGCGGATGTAAATACCTCAGGAGAAGTTTGGCGGGTCTACTCGACGCGCGATGGCGACCGAACCGTCCAGGTCGCCCAGCGCGATACGGTGCGAGCGGAGATAGCCAATGGGGCTGCGCTCGGGGCGACGGCGCCGATCATCATCGTGATTCCCCTCTCTTGGCTTGTCGTGGGATGGGCGCTGGGCCGGGCGCTTCGACCGCTCGACGCGCTCAAGGACGAGATCGCCGCGCGTAGCGCGTCGGCGACCGCGCCAATTCCGCTTGCAGGCGTCCCGTCCGAAGTCGCGCCGCTCGTCGAAAGCATGAATGGGTTGATCGCCAGGCTCGGAGCGGCCGTTGAAGCGCAGAAACAATTTGTAGCCGACGCTGCGCATGAGTTGCGGACGCCGTTGGCCGCGATGCAGATCGAGGTCGACAATCTCGCCTCCGGCGGGGCCCAGCCGCAACCCGATCGCATCATTGCGCTTACGGCCAGCGTGAAGCGGGCGAGTTCGCTGGTCGATCAACTCCTCAAACTGGCCCGATTGGACGACGCAGCCCCGGCCCAACACGAGACATTCGATCTCGCCGCGCTGCTTCTCGATTGCGTCGGCGAATTCGCGTTGCTCGCCGACCGGAAGAGGATCGACTTGGGCGCGGATGTCGGGCAGCCGGCGCCGTGTCGGGGAAACGAAAGCGAGGTGAGATTCCTGCTGACTAATCTGATCGACAATGCCCTGCGCTACACGCCGTCCGGCGGCAAAATCGACGTTTCGCTCGGGCGTACTGACAACACTCTTGTCGTCGAAGTCGTCGATACCGGACCCGGCTTGCCGAAAGGCGCGGAGAAGCGCGTCTTCGAACGATTCTTCCGCGGCGCGCCGCAGGACATCGAAGGGACTGGCCTCGGCCTAGCGATCGCGCGCCGGGTCGCCGAGCGTCACGGTTTCAGCCTGACGGTGGAAAATCGTGCGGATGGCTGCTCGGGCGTCGTCGCGCGCGTCGTGGCGCCTGCCAAATCACAATCGGCAGCCCCCAGCTAATTCGCTCCTAAGTCTCGTGACTCATAGTCGGTTCAGTCCATGCGTCCGCTACATCAGAGCGCCGCCGCTTGACTGGTCGCAGGCGTCGGCTCGCCAGAAGAGGAAAACGATGAACGACGTAATCAAAGTCGCGATAAGCAAGGTGCCCGAGGTCACACTCGGCTTCTGGACCGTCAAGATTCTCGCCACGACGCTCGGCGAGACCGGCGGCGATGCTGTAACGATGAGCATGCTGCACGCCGACAAGCATGCGCACAATGGCGGCTATCTCATCGGCACCGGAATATTTCTCATCGTATTCATCGTCGCCGTCGCCGCCCAGATCCTGGCGAAGAAGTTCGGCCCGTGGAACTATTGGATTGCGATCGTCGCGTCGACGACGGTCGGCACGACCATGGCCGATTTCGCCGACCGGTCGCTCGGGATCGGCTACGCAGGGGGCTCGTCGATCCTGCTTGCGCTGCTCGTCGCCTCGCTGGCGATCTGGCGTATCAGTGAAGGTTCTGTTTCAGTGGACACGGTCGCCACCCCTCGCGTCGAAGCCTTCTACTGGACGACCATCTTGTTCTCGCAGACGCTCGGCACGGCGCTCGGCGACTGGATGGCGACGACGAATGGATTCGGATTTGACGGCGGCGCTCTGGTTTTTACAGCCGCAATCGCCGCGACCGCCGCCCTGTACTACGCCACGGACATCTCTCGTGTGACCTTGTTCTGGGCCGCCTTCATCCTGACTCGTCCTCTGGGCGCCACGGTCGGCGATTTTCTTGACAAGCCGAATGCGCTCGGCGGTCTGGCGCTCAATCGCTATTACGCTTCGGCGCTCCTTCTCGTCTCGATGCTGGCCCTGGTCACAGTGTTCCCGCAACGCGCGGGCTCGCATCCTTCCGCAGTCAGAGACTGATCCAAAGAATGGGCCAAGAACACGGACCGCGCGATGGCTTTCTTTCCCGCCTCTCCTTTTTGGTTGTACGAAGCAATCCCTTTGCTGATTTCTGGCGCAGCGGAAGGATTTCACGCCGGGAGGCGGGAGCGCCTTTATCTGACGCGCGGACATCGTATCCCACCTTGTGGTCGTTGCTGCGCGGCCTGCGCTTCGAAACGCGTGGCGACTATCGCCCCGGTTCGATACTCGATCGAACGAT
>JAGWTW010000001.1 GCA_028868735.1 Hyphomicrobiales bacterium
CCTGCCAATCGGCCGGCCGTGGCTCACGCTGGCAGTGGACGTATGCAGTCGCATGGTGACAGGTTTCTACCTCACGATGGAGGCGCCTTCGCGTCTGTCGACCAGCCTGTGCCTTCTGCATTCGGTATTCGACAAGTCAGCATGGCTACGAGAACGCCAGATCAATGAACAATGGCCGGTCGCCGGTCTGCCGGAAATGCTGAAGGTCGATAACGGGGCGGACTTTCGCAGCAGAGCATTCAAGAGAGGATGCGACGACGCAGGAATCTCCATCGACTGGCGTCCACCCGGCCAACCGCATTTCGGTGGTCATATCGAGCGTCTGATAGGCGCCCAGATGGGCGCACTGCACCTTCTCCCTGGGACAACGTTCAGCAATGCTGATGAACTCGGCGAATACGATTCCAAGCGTCACGCCGCGCTGACGATGAGGGAACTCGAGCGCTATATCGCGCTTGAGATCGTCGGCGCCTATCATCATTCGATCCACGCGAGCCTGAGACGGCCGCCGATTGCAGTATGGCGAGAACGCGAGGGGGAGATACCGCTTCGGTTGCCGGTGGACCGGAAGCGGTTCTGGCTGACGTTTCTACCGGAAGAAGAGCGAACGCTGCGGCCGACCGGCATTCATCTCTTCGGGCTTCGCTACTGGTCGCCTGCGCTGAGCGCCGATCTCGGACGTTCCGGCCGCAGACTGCTCGTGAAATACGATCCGCGCGACATGGCGCGTGTTTACGTCCGAAGACCATCAGGGACCTATGTCGAGGCCCGTTACGCCGACGTCACGCTGCCGTCGGTGACACTGCGCGAGGTCTTGTCCGCGCGGCGCGCATTGCTGGCCAAAGGTCGCCAGGAAGTCGACATGCGCGCCATCATGCGCACGGCCATGGCGCAACGAGAGCTCATTGACGCCGCGACCAAAAAGTCCGCCATCGCTCGCCGCCGAAAATCCGGCATCGCAAAATCGCCGGTGGAGAAAGCGGGGTTGGGCTCGCTTCGTGGCGTCGATTCCAGCAAACCCGTACCCTTTGTCGAGGATACGGATTGAGCTGGAATGAATGACAAGATCACGCATCTGACGCCCGCAGCCGCCTCACTGCTCGCGGAAAGCAATGAAAGACGAATTCGCGCAATACGTTCGCGTCGCTGGGTGCTCTACCCTCGCGCAAAGCAAGCTCTCGACCGCCTGACCAGGCTTCTCGACCATCCGCGAGGAACACGGATGCCGTCGATTGCGATCTACGGCGACAGCGGCATGGGCAAGACGATGATCATGAAGCGATTCAGGGACGAGCACCCGCCGCGGTTCGATCCAGTGTCCGGCGCCTTGAAAACTCCGGTCCTCGCCATGGAGATGACCAGCAGGCCGGGCGAGCGACGGTTCTATTCCGAGCTGCTCACGCTTCTTGGCGCACCGCAGCGATCCCGCGCCGACATTGCGCAGATGGAACAGGCGGTATTGCGGATCATGGGAGCGATCGGCGTACAGGTCTTGGTCATTGACGAAGTGCACAATATCCTGGCCGGGTCATACAAAGAACAACGCATCGTGCTCAACACGCTGCGGTTCCTGAGCAACCGCCTGCAGATCTCGCTGGTGTGCTTCGGCGTCAACGAGGCGCGCGAGGCGATCAGTGGCGATGTTCAACTCGCACGACGTTTCGAGCAGTTCACGCTGAGCCGATGGGCAGCGAACGAGCAGTTCGAAATATTGGTGGCTTCGATCCTCCGCAACACGCCCTTGCGACACGCCTCGGTGCTCGCCCCAAAATCGTTACGCCGCATGCTTCAGATTACGGAAGGCATCACCTCCAGCATCTTTCACATGGTCAACGACCTCGCCATCGAAGCCGTCGGAAGCGGGGTCGAGAGAATCACCGACGACGCAATCGAAAATTGGCAGCCCGAATTCGACGTTGAAGCGGCATTCGCATGACGCGCCCGACTGAGCAACGTCCGTTGCCAGTCACGCTACCACCGACGACCGACGAGCTGCTGTCGTCATGGATCGGTCGGCATGCGAGATTTTACGACGTCACGCCGCTCGAAATGCTCCGCCATTGTCTGCCGGATTCGCGGTCCTTGCGCGCCGCCGACATGAATCTGACGGACGATCAGATTCGGCACCTCACGACTGTCTTTTCGAGCGACCCGAATATCGTTCGCAGGACGACTTTTGTGAACGTTGCGCCGCCCGCTCGCAGGTTGATCGCCGCCACACCTGTTCAACATTGCGAGAAATGCGCCTCCGAACGCGGCGACCCCGATATCGTCATGCGCAGCCGGCTTTCCGGGTGGCGCATCACTTGCCCGGTTTGTGGAGATCCGCTGCGCGACCTTGACGATTGTCCCGCGCCCTACCCATTCAAACATCATTGGAACGCCGCTCTCCGCGGCGAGCGCCTTCTCGACGACGAAGCCGAGCGCTCCGTTCGCACTTGGGCGTCGCCCGCCGAAATCGCGCGGTTGCTGCTGATGCGCCGACGTCCTGATGCCGTACATCCGGATACAAGGCTCGAGGATTTCAGGGTTCTCGGCGTCGTCATTCCCGAATTGGACAACGTAGTCGCGAGAATGCGGATCCTTCTTCCATCTCCCGCGAACCCAATCTTCCCCCTCCATTTGCGCCCGGCGTTGCTCGCCGGGGTCGCCATTGTCGAGCGAAGCGGACCCGCAATGCTCGAGATGCTTCATGCTCGTCTGATCGGCGAAAATCGAACCCGGTTCGGTCGAATTGCCGGTCCTATGATTGCCGATCACGGGATCCGGAGGCCCGCTCAGTTGCACTTAATTTGAGAACCCCGCGAATGCCGATTTCTCAAATTAAGTGACAGAATTGGGCAAAACGACCGCATTCTCGCAATTAAGTGCCGCGCGACACCGGCTCACTCGCCGCGAGAGTAAGAGCGAATTTGACGAATGGAGGACAGTGTTCAATGAAAATCCGCAAAAACCTGCCAAACTATCTCGTTTTCGGCTTTTTCGCTGTCGCGGGCGGACTGTGGCTGGCGCAATCGAACGGCCCACGCACGGTCGCAGGAAATCAAATCATTGTGAAAATTCCGCAATTAACCGCGCAGGCGGCCGAGGGCAAAAAGGCCTTTGACTCGACATGCGGGCAATGCCATGGCCTGAACGGCGCCGGAACCGACAAGGGTCCGCCGCTTGTTCACGACATTTACAATCCCGGCCATCATGCAGACGAGGCCTTTTTCGTCGCGACCCGGTTCGGCGTGCGGCAACACCATTGGCCGTTCGGGGACATGCCGGCGCAAGCGCAAGTGCCGAAAGAAGAGATCGTCAAAATTGTGCGCTACGTTCGCGAACTTCAGGCCGCCAATGGCATCGTCTACCGCGAGCATCGCATGTAGCGACGAGGTATGGAGTTCCGCGATTTTGTCGGGCATCTTCATCACTGAAATTCGCGGCTGGAATCTGATGCTGACACGCAAGTCGCCAAATATCGTCTCATCCAGCGTTACCGCTCGGCTTCGCGGACAATCTGGGCGAAGAGTTCGACGCGCCCTTCGCTCGCCTCGATTGGATCAGCCCCGACCGCTTCGACATGCAGTGGCATCGCCACACCGGCGAGTGGTTCCGAGTCTATCGCGGCCTCAATCTCGACAAAGCCGTCGCAACTCTCAAGTCCGACGGAATCTTGCATCCCGTGTAGATTGCCCAGCCAGTCAGAAAGCAGCCGCCTGCGGCCTACACCGGATGGCTACGAACGAATGTACGCGCCCGGCGTGGGCCCTAAGCGTCCAACGCGAGCTCGAGAAGTTCTGCGGCAACAGCGGGTCGATATCTTTGTTGAGCCAGCCGGCGGCGATGCGCTCGAGCGTTTGCGTAAGCCAGCCATTGAGATCGACGTCGTTGAGGCGCGCGGTCGCGAGCAAGGAAAGCATGGACGGCGACCTCCCGACGATGCCGAGACGCTCAAGGCGGCTGGAGGCCCGTCGAACGGCGACGCGTTCTTCGGGACGCTTGCCATTGATGTCGGACTCGATGGCGAACAGAGCATCGATGCGGCGCACGACCTCGATCGCGATCGGCGACGCGGGAGATTTCCTTGCGGCGGTCGTTGGGAACAATCGCCCTTTCAACACGTTCGTTTGCTGTGCCATGCCTAAAATGGCTGATCGCAGGAGGCGGCGGGATGATGGAGAACATAAATGATCATCAGCAACATCGCCATTCCAGCGCGCCTGCCTACTGGATGCTTTGTCTCAATCTCCTGTTGAGCCTGGTAGCCATGTATCTCGTAATGTACACGATGATCGACAGGTGGAGCGATTACCGTAATAACATAAATATGCTCTACATGGCGCTGACCATGTGGGCGTTCATGGGTATTTTGATGATCGTCACGATGGGCGACATGTACCAAGACCGGCAAGTGAATTTTGTGCTTTATGTCGTCTTTGCCTCGGTGATACTCGGCTCGTTCTGGGCCACGCGTAGCCAGGCACTGGTCCATGATCGCCAATTTATAGAGTCGATGATCCCGCATCACTCCGGCGCTATCCTGATGTGTCGCGAGGCCAAACTCCAAGACCCGGAATTAATCAAGCTTTGTCGGAATATTTCAGAGGGGCAGCGGCGAGAAATCGACCAGATGAACGCCATAGCCGCACGCCTACGCTGAGGGAGCTGGACTCTAAGACATCGCTGCGAAATCGACTGCTCATCGCAAAAGCCGCAGCGCATTGATCGTCACCATGACGGTCGCGCCGGTATCTGCGAGAATGGCCGGCCATAGTCCCGTCACGCCTGCGATTGTCGTCACAAGAAACACGGCTTTGAGCCCCAGCGCGATTGTTATGTTCTGGCGAATATTGCCCCTCGTGCGCTTCGACAGGTCGATCATGGCGGCCACGTCCCCGACACGTCCGTGAAGCACGGCGGCATCCGCGGTTTCGAGCGCGACATCCGTCCCGCCGCCCATGGCGATGCCGACGTTGGCAGCTGCGAGTGCGGGCGCGTCGTTAATGCCGTCGCCGACCTTGGCGACGTTAAAGCCTTGCGCTTGCAGTTCGCCAATGATCCGTAGCTTGTCCTCCGGCAGCAGACTAGCGCGCACTTCGATGTCGAGTTGCTTGCCGATCGCCGTCGCCGTGCGCTGATTGTCGCCGGTCAGCATGATCGTCTTGACGCCCCTATCGGTCAGCGCCTTGAGGCCCGCGAACGCATCGGGGCGCGGCTCGTCGCGCAGGGCGATGGCTCCGGTTGCCCTACCGTCCACCACCACGACTGAGACCGTCTTGCCTTCGTCGTGCAAGGCCGTGATGCGGTCCGATTGATCGGTCGAAAGAGCGGCGCGCTCCGCCGCCGCCTGACTCGACCCGAGGAACGCGGCCTTGCCCTCGACTGTCGCGACGACGCCCTTGCCGCCGAGAGCCGCGGCGTCGCTTGTATGCGGCGGGACGATTTTTTCCTCCGCGGCTTTGGCGAGGATCGCGCCCGCAATCGGGTGGCTCGATCCAACTTCGAGCGCAGCGGCAAATTTCAGAACGTCTGCCTCGTCATCGTCGAACCCGATCACGTCCGTCACCTTCGGCGCACCCGCGGTGAGCGTGCCAGTCTTGTCGAAGGCCACGGCAGTGATCTTGCCGAGGTTCTCGAGCACTGCGCCGCCCTTGAGCAAGAGACCGCGTCGTGCGCCCGCCGACAGCGAAGCGGCGATGGCGGCGGGCGTGGAAATCACTAGCGCGCAGGGACAGCCAATCAGCAGAATGGCGAGGCCCTTGTAGATCCATACCGGCCAGAGCCCGCTGAAGGCCAGTGGCGGAACGACGGCGACAAGAGCGGCGACCACGACCACGGCGGGCGTGTAATAGCGCGAGAAACGATCGATGAAGCGCTCCGTCGGAGCCTTGCTTTCCTGCGCTTCCTCGACCAAGCGCACGACGCGCGCAATCGTATTATCGGCCGCCGTCGCCGTAACGCGCACGCGCAGCGCGGCGTCGCCGTTGATCGTGCCGGCGAACACGTTGGCATCGACGCCCTTGCGCACGCGGGTGCTTTCGCCCGTCACCGGCGCTTCGTCGATAGCGCTCTCGCCGGAGACAATGACGCCGTCCGCCGCAATCCGGTCGCCTGGCCGTACGAGGATGATCGCGCCGACCGCCACGCTTTCGGCAGGTATTTCGCGCGTCTGGCCATTCTCTTCGACCAGTGCGGTTTTCGGCACGAGCTTGGTGAGCGATTGGATGCTGGCGCGGGCCTTTCCGGCCGCGACGCCTTCCAGCAATTCGCCGATCAGAAAGAGAAATACGACAGCGGCGGCTTCCTCGCTTGCATGAATGACGACCGCGCCGACTGCCGCGACCGTCATCAGCATTTCGATCGAGAAGGGCGTGCCTGCGCGCGCCGCCATGACGGCCCGCCACGCGATCGGGATCAATCCGACCAGCATCGCCGCAGTGAATGCATAAGCCTCGAGCGCTGGGAACAGCTTGCCGACGCCATAGGCCGCCGCCAACGCGAGCCCGCACGCAATGGTCAACCGGCCCTTCTTGCTCCGCCACCACGAGCCATCCGTCGGGCCGTGATCATGACCATGCAGCCCGGCGACCTCCCTGGCGGCGGGGCCTCCGTGATTGTGCGCACCGTGATTGTGGGCGTGATCGTGACCGCCGTGGTCATGATCGCAGCAGGTGTGCGAGGGCGCCGCGGCGGGCCCGGGCTCGAGGGGGGCTAGCGCATAGCCGAGGCCCGTCACCCTTTTTTCAATTGCCGCCAGGTCGCTCTTGCCGTCGTGATGCACAGTCATCGTGCCGGCCGTCACCGACACCGCCACGTCGGACACGCCTGGCATCCGGCGTACCGCCGTGTCGATCTTGGCGGCGCAGCTCGCGCAATCCATGCCCTCGACCCGATAGCGGGCCTGCGTTGTGAAATCGATCATCATCAAGTCCTTGCCTTGTCGACGACGACGCTACATCCTCTAGCAACTAGAGGAGCAAGCGAAATGACCACGGGCGTCCCGATCGGAAAAGCCGCCAAACGCAGCGGCGTCAAAGTCCCGACCATCCGCTACTACGAACAGATCGGTCTTTTGACCGCGCCGGCGCGCAGCGACGGCAACCGGCGTCACTACGACGCGAGCGACCTGCACCGTCTCTCATTCATCCGGCACGCCCGCGAGCTGGGGTTCGAAATCGATGCGATCCGAACCCTGCTCGCGCTGCAGGACGACCCGAACCAGCCGTGCGCGACGGCCGACGGCATCGCCAAGGCGCGCCTTGCCGATGTCGAGCAACGGATCCGCAGCCTGAGCGCGCTCAAGACAGAACTGCAGGCGATGATCGAGGGGTGCAGCCACGGCCGGGTCGCGGCCTGCCGCGTCATCGAAGTACTCGCCGACCACGGTCAGTGCCTGCACGCTGGCCATTGAGACTTCGTCACACATGCAGCGTCTTTTCCTCGCGGCTCAACGTATCGTCGTCGACCTGAATGGTGACGTGATCGATCCCGAATTCATCCCCCATCATTCGACGCGCTTGCGCCAAAACAGTTTGCGCGACGCTGAAATCCGTCACGACCAGATGACAACTCATAGCGTCGAAGCCGGAGGTTATGGTCCAGACGTGCAGATCGTGGACTGAAATAACGTTTGCAATCTCCATCAGCTCGCGCTCGAGGATGGCTAGATCGACCGTCGGCGGCGTGCCTTCCATCAGGATATGCACGACCTGCCTCAGCAGCCCGAACGTCCGGGGCACGATGAACAGGCCGATGCCGGCCCCGATCAGCGGATCGGCGAGCCGCCACCCCTTCCACATCATGAGGAGCGCAGCGAGGATCACGCCGATCGAGCCGAGCATGTCGCTCAGCACCTCGAAATAGGCGCCCTTCACGTTGAGGCTCTCGGACGACCCGCCGGCCAGCAGCCGCATGCTGACGAGGTTGACCGCCAGGCCGATGGCCGCAACGGCGAGCATCGGGCCGCTCATGACCTCGGGCGGAGACATGAAACGCCGATAGGCCTCATACAGAATGTAGACGGTCAGCAGCAGAAGAACGACCGCGTTGGTCAGCGCGGCCAGCACCTCCATCCGGAGATAACCGTAAGTTCGCTGTGGCGTCGCCTCGCGGGCCGCAAAACGGATCGCCAGGAGGGCCAGCGCCAGACCGGCGACGTCGGTGAGCATGTGCGCCGCGTCAGCCAGAAGCGCGAGGCTTCCCGTGATCAAGCCGCCGGCGACCTCGGCAACCATGTAGGTCGCCGTCAGCGCCAGCGCCCACGCCAACCGGCCCGCATGCTGCGCCGTCGCCGTTCCAGAACCGCCGCCACCGTGCATTTCTGCCTCCATGCCTGAGAACCCAACGCCGGGCGGCGACGAGTCAGTCCGCCGGCTTCTCCGCCTTTTCGCCCAGCTCGACGATGTCGCCTTCTTAAAACTGGATGCTGTGCAATTCGGAGCGCCACTCGTGCTTGCGTCGCAGAAGAAACTCGAGATTCAGACCGAAGTGCTTGAACTCTTCCTTCTGGACGTTGGCCATGATCGCCTTCGCCAGCGCGTCCTTTTCGGCGACATCCCCTGGTCGTACCAATTGATAGCGTCAGCCTCCTCGATCAGCGAGGCGATCATGCGGGCGAACGTGCGATCTATGGGTTGGCGTCGCGATGACGCACCCGGACGCCGCCAGGGTCCTGAAACAGCTGGATCTTGATCTTGTCCCCGACCCGATGCCCGAGGACATCGGTTTGATCCTCAACCGGGAAGACCAATGTCGTCGGGCGGCCGGACGAACGATTGAGAACCGTCAGCATTCCCCCGCGCGTGTCGATCCTGTGGATCACCGCCTCGATCCAGCCCGTCTCCGACGACGGCCGGCGGTAGTAATCGAAGGTGGTTGGGCGGCCTGCCAACTGGACGTTCGGCAAGCCGCTCACCTGCGCCGACAGAAGCGCCGCGCCAAACAGAATTTGTGCACCTATCAACATGGGATGCTCCCGTCATTGCGTCGTCTCTAGTCCCGGCTTTGCCCGCGTCGGTCTGGCGCCGCCCCCTCCTTGCAGATCGGTGGATGTTCGGTGTGCGTCAGAATCGCGCTGCGGCCGTGCATCCGAATTGCGGAATCGAGACTCGCCTCGTGTTCCTCCGACGTCATGCAGCGCTCGTGGCGAGGCGGCAGGCGCGTGCCCGCCCACGCGAGCGGGCACTGGCCGAGCAGCGCTGCGGCCGTGAAAATCACAGTTGATTTTCGTCCACATTTGCGCCTCCTTTCCGCTCGTTCAGCGGCGGCGCCAGGGCCCAGGCCGCCGCTGTCAGGTTCGATCGTCGCCGACCCCGGCCCGCTCATTCGGGCAAGCGGCCTTGAGACGGGCAAGAGACTCTGCCGAGTCGAGCACGCGATTGGTTTCGGTCTTGTCGGCATCGATCCCGGCGAGCTCCGCATCGATGCGCGCGTTGATTTTTTGGGCCAGCGCGCGTTCGGCCTCGATTGCGGAATCCGCATCCGGCGCAGGCGCGCGCAAGCTTGCTTTCAAGCTGGCGGCGATGATTTCGCGCGCCGCAGGCAACCGCTCCTCCTGATGGCGCGCATGTGTTGCGGCATGATCGATCGCCGCCGTTCGCAAACAGGGCTTGTCGCGCAATTCGCGCGCCGCATGGATCGTTCGCTGACCGATCGCAATGCGGACCCGAACTGACTGCGCCACCGCGCACGACCGCCGTGCTTGCGTCTGCTCAACGCGGGACTCGATGTCCGCCACAAACAGAACGCTGGAGCTGTACACAGCCATCAACGGCAAGTGCGCTTCCCGGCCGGCCGCTCGCGCCAGGCGTTCCAGCTCCGGAAGGCTCGTATCGAACGCGGTCTCGACCTGAGCGGCTGTGACTTCGACGCTCACCCGAGCGTCTTGCGACGCCGGACACTGCGCTTTCACGACGTGAGCGCCGGAAGCCCAGACCAGCGCCGCGGCGATGCATGTTACCGTGAGCCGATTCATGATGAACGCCTTTGACTTCGTCACCATTTAGGGGCGGCGGCAGGATCGTCGGGCCGCCATTGCAGGCATTGCTTGAGCTGGATTCGGCAGATCGTGCCCTGATAGTCGTGACCATAGGGATTGGTGTTGCAACGAAATTTCGCACGGCAGAAGGCTTCGCGATCTGAACGGCTGGTGCGCGCCCCCTCGGATGCGGAGGACGCGCTGAACGTCATGACCGCCAGCAAGATCGCGAATGAAAACTTGAGGACCGACATTAGACTGTCTCCGGTTCTGCGTGTGTCGTTTCGAGGCGAACGATTTTCGCCATCGCCTGTGTGTGAAGCGTCATTTCTCAGAGCCAACGCCAGGCCGCGCGCCCGGACGCTGCGCTTTCACGACGTGAGCGCCAGCGACGCAGACCAACGCCGCAGCGACGTAGATTGAATGCGCCGGTTCATGATGGGCTCCTTTGCGGTTCCATTCCGCTCGCCAATGAGATTTCCGCATCTTCCGGCATCTCGACTCGGCGCTGCCCAACCAGCGGGTACAGCGCCGGCAGAACGAGGAGCGTCAGCAGAGTCGCGCTGACGAGGCCGCCAATGACGACGACAGCGAGCGGCTTTTGCACCTCGGCGCCTGTCCCGGTCGCCAACGCCATCGGCACGAAGCCGAGCGCGGCCACCAGCGCCGTCATCGCGACCGGGCGCAGCCGGGTGAGTGCGCCGATACGCGTCGCGTCAACCAGTGAAGCGCCCTCGACACGCAACTGCTTCACATAGCTGAGCATGACGAGGCCATTGAGAACGGCGATGCCCGACAGCGCAATGAACCCGACCGCCGCGGAGACCGAGAACGGCATGCCGACCAGCCACAGCGACACGATGCCGCCGGTCAGGGCCAGCGGCACCGCGCTGAATACCAGCAGCGCGTCACGCACTGAGCCGAGCGCCGCATAGAGCAGGAACAGGATCACCAGGAAGCTCGCGGGAACGACGATCAAGAGCCGCTGCCGCGCCGCGGCGAGATTTTCGAACTGGCCGCCCCACTTGACCCAATAGCCCGGCGGCAGGCTCACCTCGGCCCGCATCTTCTTCTGCACGTCCTCGACGACCGAGGCGACGTCGCGCCCGCGCACGTTGGCGGTCACGACAACGCGGCGCTTGCCGTCCTCGCGTGAGATCTGGTTCGGGCCCTCCCGTTCTTCAAACCGCGCCACCTGCTTGAGCAGGATGTTCGGCGTGCGGCCGTTCGTCGTCGCGCCGAGCAGCGGAACGGGAAGATTTTCGAGCGCATCGATATCCCGCCTGACATTCTCGGTAAGGCGCACTACGATCGAATACCGCCGGTCGCCCTCGAAGACGAAACCGGCCTCGCGGCCGCCGATCGCCGCGCCGATCACGTCCTGGACCGCGGTTACCGTGAGGCCGAGACGCGCCGCCTCCGCCTTGTCGATCGCGATGTCGAGGAAAGGCAGGCCGCTCGTCTGCTCAACTTTGACGTCGGCTGCGCCAGGCGTCGCCCGAATGATGCCGGCGATCTGGTTGGCCGCTTTCACCATCGGTTCGAACTCGTCGCCGAACACTTTCACCGCGATGTCGCCGCGCACGCCCGCGAGCAGTTCGTTGAAGCGCATCTGGATCGGCTGCGTGAATTCGAGATTGTTGCCGGGCAGCGCCGAAACGGCGGCTGCGATCTGCTCCTGCAACTGCGCCTTGGTCAGGCTCGGATCTGGCCAGAGCTCGCGCGCCTTGAGGATAATGAAGGCGTCGGACGAATTCACCGGCATAGGGTCAGAGGCGACCTCGGCGGTGCCGGTCTTGGAAAAAACCGTCGCTACCTGCGGAAAGCGCGCGATCGCCCGCTCGATCTGCAGTTGCATCGCCTGCGACTGCGAAATCGAGGCGCTGGGAATCCGCAGTGCGTTCATGGCGATATTCTTTTCGTCGAGCGTCGGGATGAACTCCTGCCCCAGCCGGTTGAACAGCGCCATGGCCGACGCGAACAGGACGACCGCCGCGATCACGACGACGACTGGCCTCGCCATCGACTTCGAAAGCGCTGGCTCGTACAGCCGGCGCAGCGCAATCATCACGCGATTTTCCTTCTCCTCGACCGCGCCGGTGATGGCGATCGCAATCAGCGCCGGCACGAAAGTAAGAGACAGGACGAAGGCCGAGAGCAGCGCGAGGATGACCGTGACCGCCATCGGCTGGAACATCTTGCCCTCGACGCCCGTGAAGGTGAGGAGCGGCACATAGACAAGCATGATGATCGCTTGGCCGAAGACCGACGGTTTGATCATCTCCTGCGCCGAGCCGATCACGGCGCTCAGGCGTTCGGCGCGATTGAGATTGCGCCTTAGCTCGTGCCGCCGCTCGGCCAGACGCCGCAACGTGTTCTCGGTGATGATGACCGCGCCATCGACGATCAGGCCGAAATCGAGCGCGCCGAGGCTCATGAGATTGGCGCTGACGCGCGTCTCGACCATGCCGGTAAACGTCATCAGCATGGCGAAGGGAATGACCAGCGCCGTAATGACCGCCGCGCGGATGTTGCCGAGCAGCAGGAATAGGACCGCGATGACCAGTAATGCGCCTTCGGCCAGATTTTTCGCCACCGTATGAACGGTCGCATCAACGAGCTGCGTGCGGTCAAGAACCGTCGTGAGCGCGATATCCGGCGGCAGCGTGCGTTGGATCTCCTTCATCTTGGCGTCGACGGCGGCGGCGACCGTACGACTGTTGCCGCCGATCAGCATCAGGGCCGTGCCGACTACGACCTCCTGCCCGTTGGCGCTGGCGCTGCCCGTGCGCAGGTCCGCGCCGACCGCGACCGCGCCGACGTCCTTCACCCGGATCGGCACGCCGCCGCGCGCTGCCACCACGACATCGCGGACATCGTCGATCGTTTCCAGCCGGCCATTGGCGCGAACGGCATACCCCTCGCCGTTGCGCTCGATATAGCCTGCGCCGCGGCTTGCGTTGTTGGCCTCCAGAGCCGCGGCGACGTCGGAAAATGACAGGCCGAGCCCGACCAGGCGGTCAGGGTCGGGCTGCACCTGGTAGAGCTTCTCGTAGCCGCCGATGGCGTCGACGCCGGCCACGCCCGGCACGGTCTTCACCTGCGGCCGGATGACCCAGTTCTGGACCGTGCGCAGATAGGCGGCCTTCTCGATGTCTGTCGTGAGCTTCTGGCCCTCGGGCGTCATATAGCTGCCGTCGTTGCGCCAGCCGAAAGGCCGTTCGGCTGCGCCTGGCGCCGGCTTCGGCCCGAAAGCGACCGTCCACATGTAGATCTCGCCCAAGCCTGTCGAAACGGGCCCCATGCGCGGCTCGACGCCGGCCGGTAACGAAGCGCGCGCCTCGCGCAGCCGCTCGTTGACCTGTTGGCGCGCAAAGTAGATGTCTGTCTTGTCGGTGAAGACTGCTGTTACCTGCGAGAAGCCGTTGCGCGACAGCGAGCGCGTGTATTCGAGCCCGGTCGTGCCGGCGAGCGCGGTTTCGATCTGGAAAGTAACCTGCTTCTCGATGTCCTGCGGCGAGAGCCAAGGCGCAGTCGTGTTGATCTGCACCTGGTTATTGGTCACGTCAGGTACGGCGTCGATCGGCAGCCGCGACAGCGACCAGACGCCGAAGGCAGCCGCCATGAGGCTCAAAAAAACCACTGACCAGCGATGATGGACGGAAAAGGCAAGAATGCGCGCGATCATCTCGAAACCCTCAATGGTCGTGCGAAGCTTCGGACTTGCCGAGCTCTGCCTTGAGCACGAAGGTGTTCGTCGCCGCGATCGGCTCGCCGGCACTCAGGCCCGCGGTGACTTCGATCCGGTCGCCATCGCCCTTGCCGAGCGTTACTGATCGCCGCTCGAATCCGTTATCCGTCCGAACGAAAACGCTTGGCTTGCCCTCGATCGTCTGGATCGCGCTGCTCGGCACAATTACTGCGGCCGCGCCCTGCGCCACATCGATTTTGGCGGTAACGTAGGCGCCCGGCCGCCATGCAAGATCGGGATTTGGCAGGCTCGCCAGCACACGTGCGGCCCGCGTTTCTTGATTGAGCACCGGCCCGATAAAGACGATTTTGCCGCGCGCCTCGCTGCCGCCGGGCGCGGCAATCGTCACACTCTGACCCTCGCGTACACGGTTAAGGTCGGTCATCGGCACTGAGAGATCGACCCATAGGCTGGACAGGTCGGCAACCGTGTAAAGTTCGGACGGATCGTTGTTTCCTCCGACCGCCGCGCCGACGTCCACTTTCCGCTCGATCACGCGGCCAACGATTGGCGACTGAATCGGGTATTGCCTCAGATCAAGCGTGGCGCCTGGCTTCAAATTTGAGATCGTCACCGCATCAAAGCCGAGGGCTACGAGCTTCTGGCGTGCCAGACCCGTGCGCAGCTCCGCCGCGACGGAGGTCGCGCGCGCTTGCAGGTAAGCTTGCTCTGTCGCAATTTTCTTGCCCCAGAGGGCTTCAGTGCGCTCGAACAGCGTCTTCTGCAGATCGAACGCAACGGAAGCCGAGAGAAACTCGCTTTTTGCGTCGGCGACCTCGCGGCTGTCGAGAACGGCGACAACCTCACCCTTTTCAATCCGATCGCCGAGCTTCTTGCGCAGCTGCGCCACCGTGCCAACGACCTTGGCGGGAATACGCGCAACGCGGTCCTGGTCGACCAACACTACGCCGGGTGCTGCCAAACGCTGCACAACCACGCCATTCGCAGCTGCACCGATCTCAATTTGCGCCGCCTCGATTTGCGTAGGCGTCATCGCAAGATCGCCACGCTCCTCATGACCCTTGTCGTCGTCGTTATCAGCGTGTTTTGGCGACGCCGGCGCCGGCTTCGCCGGGCCATGTTTGTGATCCGCCCCTTCCGGATGATCCTGTCGCTCTTTCGGAGCCGCGACGGAAACCGTTGGAGATAGACACAGCAAGACAGAGGCCAGAGCTGCCTCCACAAGTAGAGATTTGCGCACGGTCGAGAATCCACAGCGGCGCGACAACGCTCACGAGAAGCGCGGCGTGTCAGCGTTCATAGGAAAAGGTTGCGCCTAGAGGGCGCACAAACTCCCAAGCGGGAGAACGAAGGCGTTAAGCCTTGGGGGGACCGTGTGGAGGGGAAGTCTCGCGACTGGCAGCACGCGTGCCAAACACCGCGTAAACAATGCGGACGCTGTGCCGCTTCACGCCGTCTTCCTGCACAGCACACTGCGTCATCTGGTGATGCTCGATGTGGATGTGGCTACAAAGCGCGTCAGACGGCGAGTTATGCGTCGGCATTGACACCATAGTCAGCGCGGTGTCAGCGGTCGGGAAGAGGTGATCTTCGGAGCGCTCCCCCAGCCCGTGGACGGCAACGCCCAAGGCGAAAACAACCGCGACAAGAATTGCACTCGCCCGACGGGCGATCTCGGTGAATTGCGATGATCTCGTTCCACGAGCCATGCGCCCATATAATCTCGCGCGCTCAGTGAAGCAAGATGTCGATCCGCGTAGGCGCGCTTCCTTAGCGCATTTCCTGCCAATCAGCAGGCACGTCTTCCGACGCACCGGGACAATAAGCGCCAGCTGTCCGCCCTACCGAAAGCGACACGCTGCACTCCAGGCAGCGGCTTTTGGCATCACCAACACGGAAGATCTTAACCTTTAGTAATTGAACGACATGCGCAGGCCAGCCACGAAGGCGTCGCGCAATGGGCGCACCCCTAGCGGGTCTGTTGGGTCAACCGTTCCGGCGCCGGGATGCAGCACGTACTGGACGTGGGGCTGGAGCACAAAACCATCCGTGACGTTATATGCGTAAGTCGCCTGAAGGATTGCCTCATAGTTGCGCAAAGGGGCGTAGGAAGCGTTGAAGCGGTTGGCGTCCAAATCGGCAAGCCGTGCCTGCCGACTGACCCGCGCGAACGAGCCAAGAAACCCAAACTGATCGTTAGGACGTCCCGGCACGACGCCTTGAAAGCTGATCCCACCATCTATCAAAAAATCGATCAGATTGCGGTCCGACGGCGCAGCAGCAACGCGAGAAAAGACAAAGGCGCCGGCGGTCGACTTCCCATCAATTTGATAAATCTGCTGGTCGAACACGCCATAGAAGCCAACGTCGCCTTGATGCATCAGCGATGCACCGACGCTGGCAGGATCAGAAAGCGATCGACCATCCGCGGCAAAGCGCTGGTCGGGGAAACGCCCAAAATGCTTCCAGGCGCCCAGGCGCAGTGTCCCCGGCCACTCCGTTGAGTAGTTCCATTGGGCTTCTGCCATCGCGAACGCGGGGTCTCTCAGGCGGAAATTTGTGCCGTAGCGATTGCGTATCTGCGGATTGCCTGTCCCCGGCCCGACTGGATCGCCATCGAATACGGCTGTAAGAAAGGTCCACTGTGGATGCGGCGTGATTTTTACGCGCACGCCCGGCGAGGCGAAAGGAAAGGCGATCCCGCCATTGGGAAGGTTAGCGCCTAGAATTGCCGCCCATCCAAATGCTCCCCCTATGCCCAAGCCGTAGAATAGCGATTGAAAAAACTCTGTGTCAGCGCTGATCTTTCCCGCGCGAACCGCGAGCAGATCGCCAAATTTTTGCTCGAGCCAAACATCGGACCACCGCGTGGTGGCGACGCCCTCGAGGTCGGAGAGGGCCGACAGGGACTGAACGAAATGAGTGCTGATACCTACTCCATGCATTTGCCAAAACGAGAAATGGAAAGTTGCACCTTTCCAGCCCGTTGCATATTCGGGATCCCATTCGACCGTGCCCAGCAGTCGACCGTAATAGGTTGAGCCGCGTTTAGCGCCGCCCGAGATAGCGGCCATAATGTCGTTTTGATAAGTCGCCGCAAAGGTGACGCCACGTTCTGCCAGCCACCGCCGAGATCCATTCCAATTTTTCCAGGGTTCTGGCAGGACGTCAGCGATCGTCTGTCTGCCCAGGTTAGAAACGGCCGTATTGATGTCACCTTGGATATCCGGCGTGACGTCCACATCCGCGCGCAAGGTCCTGGTCTGCGCCGCAGATATGCCAGGAAGCGCCACGCAAAGCGCCAGCCCGAACGCCGATCTCAAAAAAAGTAGGGACCTAGCTTTCATCCTGCAGGGATGAAACGTTTTTTCTTGTTCCGCAAGTCATGCGCATCGTGGGTCAGTGACCATCGCGCTGCTTTACACGCGATCAGCCAACGAGGTTGTCCCGGCGCTGAATTGTTGAACGCTGGCCTAACGGGCGTTCAGGAGCTCGGCCAGTTCTCCCTTCGGCTATACGAGAGGAACTGGCTTCGTGCGCGGCAAGCTGCATCGCGGTGGCGAGGAAGCGGTCCTCGTCTCCGGCGATATGGCTTTTCAGCAGGATCACGATGTGGCGCGCAGTCGTCATGGAATATCTGCTTCGGGCGCTCCGCGCGGTGGGTGACGCGGCGCGGTCACGTTAACTTTTCGATCCCGTTTTGTATCGCGCATCGTGTCTTTTCCCTTGTCATGTAGCGCCGGTTCGGCACCCTCACAGGACGCCCCAGGCGCGGTAGCGCCCCTTGCCGGTCGTCTCGCGCAGCCCGAGTTCCGCGACGAGGTCCTGTGCTGCACGCGGCGTAACCGACAGCGCCTTTGCGACCATGCCGGTCGAAACGACAGGACGCGCCATGACCAGGTCTATCAGCGCCGGCAGCTTCGACGTCGATCGGCGGCCGGCAAGCTTACGTTCGAGCTGGCGACGGGCCAGAAGCCAGCGGTCGTGATCCTCCATCCCTTTTAGCGCGGCGGCAGCGAAGGATTCGACGAAGGCGACAAGGCGCGCCTCCCGGTCCCGGGCGCGACGCCGCTCGCGCGGGAGCGTCCGCATCCCCGTGTTCAGGCACGGAAGATGCGCGCGGGCTTTTTCGCGGCGCCGAACGAGAGCGGCCGCAAGTTGTCGTCCAAGCCAGGAGGAATGCTGGACCGGCGAAATAGCCTCCCAGGCCTCGAGCGCGATTGCCGCCGCCAAGATCGACGGCAGATCGTCGGTCTGTCGCACGGCCTCCCGCCAGCCCTCCAGCTTCCCATCCTCGTCCCAGTCCGGGTCGTAGACGAAGGGATCGCGGGCAGGCGTCATGGAGGACAGAAACTGCCGGCTGCGCGCCACGGCCGCGTCCAGCGCAGCTAATTCATCCGCCAGATCGAATCCGTCGGTCTCCCCGGAGAATGATTCCGGCGAATCCCAATCGTCATCGTGGCCGGAATTCCCGCGCCCCCTGCCCTGCCGGTCGGCTTTGCCGCCTGATGCGCGCCCTCGCAGAGCGTCGAGCCCCGCGATCGACAGCGCCCAGCTCGGATCGGCATCCAGGATTCGCCGGCGTGCGCGAAAGACGGCATGCGCCAAGGTGAGTTCATGGGTCGGGGCCCTGACGTCCATCCGCTCGTTGTGGAGAACAAGGTCTTCGAGGTCGACCAGTTCCCCGGCGAGCCACAGACTGTCGCGTGCATCCGCGAAATGGGTCCGCGCGATCCAGCCCTCCCGGATTGAGCTGCGAGACAGCCGTTCGTCGAGCCTGGCGACAGCGTCTTCGGCGGCCACAAGCGGCTGTCGCTTTCACTTCCCGATTTCAGCGACCCAATCGTCATATGTTGTTTAGGTTTAGGAGCTAAAGCGGGCCGAATTTTCCGCTAACGATTTCAGTGGTCGCCCGATTTGCCGCACCGACCGAAAACCCCAACAATCGCCGCTGTATCGACGCCGCCCTCGGACGATGCCTGGCTGGCGGCGCGCCGTGTCGCGCGCGAACTTGACAGAATCCTCGACGAGGCGGACACGCACCGAGTTGCAGTTGATCGGGCGGCGGCCGAGCTGCGCCTCTCGACCCGGCAGGTCTATAACCAGCTGGCGCGCTATCGCATCGACCGCCGGGTGTCGTCGCTGCTGCCGCGCAGGAATGGCGCGCGGAAAAGGCGGCTCGCCCCGGAGGTCGAAGAAATCATCGCTGCGACCTTGCGGTCGCAATGGTTGACACTGGAGGCGCCGCCGCTTGCGCCCGCGGTGGCCGAAATCCGCGCCCGCTGCGAGGAGGCCGGGCTCGCCGCGCCGTCCTATGGCGCCGTCGAACGGCGCATTCCGTCGCTGTTCAGCCCTGAAGAACTCGCCAGGAAACGGTCGGCGAACCCGAAGCATCTTCTACGGCTCAAACCGAGACCCGGATATATCCGCGCCTCCAAGCCGCTGGAGGTCTGCCAGATCGATCACACGCCCACCGACATCAATTTCGTAGAGGTCGTGGAGGACGAAGGCGTCTTCGTCGGCAGGGCGTACCTGACGCTGGTCGCGGATGTGGCGACGCGCTGCATACTCGGATTTTGCCTGACCCTCGAAAAGCCGTCGGCCCTGTCCGTCGCCTTATGCCTCGCGCAGGCGATGTGCCCGAAAGAAGATTGGTTGGCTGCACGCGGCATAAAGTATTCTTGGCCGATGTTCGGCCGACCGCGGCGGCTCGTCACGGACTCGGCCAAAGAGTTCAAAGGGCACGCGTTTCAGCGTGGCTGCGACGATTGTGGCATCCGCATTCGCTACCGCAATCGTGGTCGCGTCCATGAAGGCGGAGTCGTCGAGCGGCTGCTCGGGAAGCTCAATGCGGTCCTGGCGATGCACCCGGGATCAACGGGTCGATCCGTCACGGATCGTGACGGCTATCCCGCACAGCAGCGCGCTCGGTTGAGTTTCGCCGACCTCGAGCGGTGCGTGGCGCTCGCCGTGATCGATCATAACCTGCAGCAGAATGCAAAGACGTTGAAGGCGCCGGCAGCGGAATGGGCGCACGACAGCGGGAATCTTCCACGTTTCAAAGACGACCCGGCGCGGGTCATGCTGGCGTTCCTGCCTGGACGTGATCGGCGGCTTTCGCCGCAGGGCATCAGCCTGTTCGCGTTGGACTATTATTCGCCGTGGCTGGGCTCCCTCGTCCCACGGCGCGACCGCCTGGATCGGCTCGAGGTGCGATACGATCCCCGAGACATCAGCCACATCTACGTCCGGGATCCGGAAACAGGGGAGTTTCGATCCGTCGGACGGCGCGATGGGCGGCTCGCGCCAATGACATTGTGGGAGCATCAAGGCGACCGGGCCCGCGTACGCGCCGCGCATGCGCGATCGAGCTCGGAAAAGGTGCAGATTCAGCGTCGGATCGCCGAGATCGTCGACGGATCGAAAACGTCAAAGGCCGAAATACGCGACGCCGTGCGCCGGGTCCACGCAACAGAGGCTGGCAAGCCGTATGAGGCCATGCGGCCACCGTCTCCTGCCGAATCTGCCGAGCACCCTGTCCGCGAGAAGCGTCGGTTGCCGGTCGAGGACTGGTGAGATGGCCGATCATCTGCTCGATCACGTCCGCTCCTACCTCGACCGCAGCCCGGAGGAGCGGATCGCCTACATCCGGGCGCCGCGTTGGATAGGACACCACGGGGCGACGCGGGCGCTCGAGCGGCTGAACGAATTGCTGTGCTGGCCTCCGGCGTTGCGCACGCACGGTCTGATGTTGGTCGGGCCCTACGCCAACGGCAAAACGATGATCGCGGAGCGATTCGCTGTCGCGCATTTGAAAGCCTCCGAGTCGCAGCGGGTGTGGGTCGTCCAGACGCGGGAGGGCGCAGGGCTCACTCATTTCTACGCGAGCATCCTGCAGGCGCTTCGGGCGCCGACGGGAAGCAGTCGGGACATCGGACGTAAGGCCGAACAGATCGATCACTTGCTCGATGCCTTGAAGCCCAGAATCCTGATTTTCGACGAATTCCACAATGCGCTGCGTGGCCGATCGCGCGACGTGGAGGCGGTGTTGGCGTTTCTGCGACGGATCGGCCGCCAGTTCGAGATATCGCCGGTGCTGGTCGGAGAGGTCGCGGTGTACGATTTCATCAACGCGACCGACGAAATGGCGAGCCGGTTCGAACTGCTCGCCATGCCGCGATGGCGCTACGACGAGGAGTTTCTGGCGCTCCTCGACAGTCTGGAAGGCGCCCTGCCGCTTGCGCGTCAATCTGATCTCTCAGAAGAGAAACTGGCGCGAGAGATCTTCCGGCTTTCGGAAGGGTTGATCGGCGAGGTCGTGGCGATCGTCACGACCGCGGCTGTCGCGGCGGTGAGATCCGGCACGGAGCGGATCTCCCGGGCCTCGATCGACGAGCTGAATTACATCCCGGTCTCGCGACGTCGCGGCGCGCGGCTGCGCGATGGCCTGCTGTGAGCTGCAGAACGAGCTTCGCCATCGAGGTCCGCGAACGATATCAGGATGTCGTTGGGGATCGGTGGCCGGTGGTCGTCAACCCGCAGCCCGACGAACTATTGTCGAGCTGGGTCCATCGCCTCTCGATCGCGAACGGCGTCGCGCCGCGAGCTTTCACTGGCGAGTTCGGACTGGGCGGCGGGATGTGGTCGGCCCGCCTCGATCTGAGGCCTCCTCGAGACGTCGCGTCTTGGCTCGGCGCTCGGACGGGCAAAGCGCGCGAGGCGATCATGGCGATGACCATGATGGATGAGGCGTTGAGGCCGCTTCTGCTGCCATTGCGCGAGACGGCGCGTCGGAGCCGTTCGAACTGGCTCCAGTATTGCGCTTCGTGTTTGGCCGACGATCGGGTTCCGTATTTTCGACGGTCCTGGCGTCTCGCTTCGCGGATTTCCTGCTTCAGGCATGGCTGCGGCCTGCGGGACCGATGTCCCGCTTGCCGCGGTGGGATTGCGCACTTCACTCAGAAAGACCTGATCTCGCAACATGTCTGCGCGCGCTGCAATTTCGATCTGCGCGATAGTGCGAAGATACCGGTCGAGGCGGCGGCGCGGAGGTTGGAGCGGTCGATCGACGATATCTGCAAGGCGGAGCTCGCCAAGAGCTCGTCGGCAATTTACGAATGGGTCGCACGCCTGCGGCGTGTTCCTGTTGTCGCGGGCCTTGGCTCCGGTCGGACGCTCACCAATCTTCCGACGTCATCGCGCATCCGTTGCTTCCAGCTCCTCGCGCAAAGAGCCGACGGCAGGCTCATCGTGGCCGAGAACACCGCCGTCATCTGGCGACGCGAAATTGCACAGAACGCAGGAGACCACCACGGATTGATCGCACGTTTTGTGGAGTTCATCGATGAGCGCGAGGGATCGCTGCGGTCCGCTCGCGTTCAACCGCCCGACGTCGACCTCACGGGTCTGTTGGCGGCCTATGCTCGCGCTATCGACCGCAGATCACGCGAGAGGCGCGGGCATGACGCCGGCTGGCCCGAGACCATGGCGGCGTGATCTCACAGAACGCCCCACGCCCGATATCGCCCACGACCCGTCGCTTCCCTTAGGCCGAGCTCCGCTACCAGATTCTGCGCGGCGCGCGGCGTGACGTCGAGCCTATTTGCGATCATGCCTGCCGAGACGAGCGGCCGTGAGATCACGAACTCGATCAGTTCCGGCAGCCGCGACGTGGAGCGGTGGCCCTCGAGTTTTCGCAGGAGCAGAGTGCGGGCGAGCAGCCAACGGTCGTGCTGCTTGAGGCCCTGTTCGGCCGCTTCGGCGATGGCATCGAGTTCGACGACCAGGCGCGCCGAAGCGTCGCGGCTTCGGCGCCGCTCGCGCGGAACGGCTTTCGCTCCCTCGGCGAGGCACGGCAAATGGGCCTGGGTTTTGCCACGTTCGCGAAGCAGCGAGCCGGCAAGCAAACGACCGAGTCCCAACGCGTGCTGGAGCGGCTCAATCCTGGTCCAGGCTTCGTGGACGATCGCGGCGGCGAGCGTCGGCGGCAGGTCACGGGTCCGATCGACGACCACGCGCCATTCCGCGAGGCGCGCATCCTCGTCCCAATCGAGATCGTAAATAAGAGGATCGCGTTCGCCGGCGGGAGACGCGCGCTGTCGCCGTTCGCCGGCAAGGGTCTGATCGGTGTGCGCTATCGCCGCGTCGAGCGAAGCGAACAGTTCGGAGAATTTGTCGTCGTCGGAGATCGCTAGTTCCAGGTCGGCATCTTCGTCTTCGACGGGTTCAGGTTCTTCGCTCTCGAGCCCCGTCGCATCGGCACGCCCTACCCTCCCTCGCAATGTCTCGATCCCTACCGGTGACAACGCCCAGCCGGGGGCGCCGGCAGCGATGCGTCGGCGTGCACGCAACACCGCATGCGCGCGCGTGAGTTCGTGGGTGGGCGTGCGAATATCCTTGCCGGCGTCGTGCAGCACGAGGTCTTCGATGTGGACGAGCTGGCCCTCGATCCAGAGCGCCGCAGCCGCATCGGCAAAATGGGTTCGCGAGATCCAGCCGTCGCGGATCGGGCTCGCCCGCAACCGCTCGTCGAGTCGCGCCAGCGCGTCTTCAGCTCGCGCCAGCGGCCGGGCGAGTTCAGACCAAGGGAGCGGGCTCGGGAGGCCGGGGCTCATGAACGGCATGGAGAGGCCCGGGCGAGGGAAAGTGGATCGCTCAAGACAGGCATTGCGAAAATTCCGCGGGTCAGAGACGAACTGTCCTATAAATCAATGCAGTGCCTAGTTTCCGATGAAATTCCAAACGAAAAACGGCGTCCGATTTTCCGCTAAGCGCTTCAAATTGAAATCGCAAACGGAAAGCGACAGCGGTGCCGCGATGAGCTTCCACGAAGCCTCGGAAAGAGTCCAACCGGCCATGCTCGATCTAACTGATTATAATGCCTCTTTATCTTCTTGAGGAACCTATCAAACATTTCGCTTCCGCACCAGCATATTGCTAAAACGCTGCGATTTTCGGTCAATTTTGACCTGTCGAGAAGGCGTATGGAGGAAGGTCTCGCCGTTCCAATGGCTTACGGCGCAATTGGCGGCGGCCTGTAATACGGTTTCTGAGGCTCCGGAGGTCGGAAAACGGGCTCGGACCGGGCTGAAAGCCGCCAAAAGCATACCCTTCTGGGCTATTAGCGGCGCGTTCAACTGACCATTTTTAGATATCTGGCAATTCTGTACAAAGAGGCCTGAATCAGGCAAAAAATGAGGGCAGCAAACCCCCGAAAAGGACGAACCAGAGGCGCAGATGAGTCCAGGCAACGGAAAGGGCGGCCGCCAGCTCGGCTATGCCCGCGTGTCGACAGAGGACCAGGCGACCAACGCCCAGATAGACGAACTCCGGTCGGCCGGCTGCACAACGATCTTTGAGGAACACGGCTCGGGCGCCTCCCGCGCCAGACCGGAACTAGCCCGGCTTCTGAATGAAATCCGGCCCGGCGAGGTGCTGGTCGTCGTTCGGCTCGACCGTCTCGCCCGTTCTGTGAGCCACCTGCTCGAGGTCATCGAGCGGCTCGAGGACAAGGGGGCGCATTTTCGGTCCTTGCGGGACCCGATCGACACCTCGACGCCCCAGGGAATGTTCTCGTTGCAGGTCTTGGGCGCGGTCGCCCAGCTCGAGCGGGCGCTGATTTCCGAGCGCACGAAGGCCGGTATTGCCGCCGCCAAGGCCCGCGGCAAGATGCCCGGGAATCCTGGTCTTCGGGCCCGCGATCCGGCCGCGATCCAGAAGGCTGCAGCCGCCCGCGACCGGGTTTTCACCGGCGACGTTCTGACGACTATGGACCGCTGGCTGCCAACGGTCCGGCAGATGCGACCGTCTTCGCCCTGGGAGGACGTCGTCAGGGTATTGAACCAGCGCTCGCCCGAGAAATGGACGGTCGAGCGCTTGCGCCGGGCTGTCCGCCGGGCCGTCCGCGAGCGGGTGGCGGATCCAGTATTGCTCGCGCGTGCGCCCAGAAGTCCGCCGGACGATCGGCTCATGATGCTGGTCGCCGGTATTGCGCTCGCCGATCGGGACAAGACCTTGCGCGCGATCGCGAGCCAACTCGAACAGATGCGTGAGCGGACCCCTCGCGGATCGCCCAAATGGTCGGCCTCGTCGGTGAAGCACCTGCTGGATCAAGCGGCCAAGCTCGGTTTAGCGCCGACGATTGCCATCAACGCCTAGCGCGTCCCTTTCCATAGAAATAATTCTGTGTTATATTTTCTGGTGAAAGGATCGACCATGCCCGTAATGCAGCCTGAACCCGATCGCAGAAGCGCTGAATCCGCCGTTCTGACGAAAGCGACAGTCCGGGCGGCCGAGCGTCTGCGCTTGCCGGCAAGAATCCTCGCGTCGGTCCTGGGCCTGAGCGAACCGACGATTTCCCGCATGCGGAAGGGAGAGTACCAGCTCGGCTCGAACGACAAATCCTTCGAACTGGCGATTTTCTTTGTACGGCTGTTCCGATCGTTGGATTCCTTGTTCGGCGGCGACGAAGCCGTCGCTCAAAGCTGGCTCAACGCCGAAAATCTCGTCCTCGGCGGCCGACCAATCGACAAAATCACGACCATCGCTGGACTGACCGATGTCATCGCCTACCTGGACGCCCGACGCGCTATCGTCTGAGGCCCTCCCCTATTCAGGGATCGGTTGGCGCATCGTCGAGGCCCAGCACTACGTCTCGACGATGAAGCTGGTCGATTCCGTCGCCGAACAGGATCTGCTCGAAGGCCTGCTCGAAACGACGAAGCCGCCGATCCCCCCCGAATGCGCCGGTCTCGATTTCCTCCTGGCGACGCCGTTTCGGTACGGCGCGGTCTATCCGACGGGTTCTCGCTTTCGCCGGGCGGGTCGTACTCCAGGCGTGTTTTACGCGGCCGAGGCGCCCGAGACGGCCGTTGCCGAGATCGCATTCTACCGTTTGCTCCTCCACTGCGAGACGCCGACCCTGCCGTTTCCCTCAAATCCGGCGGAATTCACCGGCTTTTCGGTCTCCGTCGAAACTGGGGCAGCAATCGACCTGACCGTTGCGCCATTCGCTGCCGATCGTAGCCTCTGGACGGCGCCGACCGAATATGGCCCCTGCCAGGCGCTCGCCGATCAGGCCCGGAATGCTTCGATCGAACTGATCCGCCACCAGTCGGCGCGCGATCCGAAAGCCGGGGCCAACCTCGCCCTCCTGTCCTGTTCTGCCTTCGCGGCCCCGAAACCGCTGGACCGGCAGACCTGGCGCATTCGGATCGCCAAGACGGGCGTCCAGGCTCGGCGGGAATTCCCGAACCTCGCCGTCGACTTCTCACCCGCCGATTTTTCGACCGATCCGCGCATCGCGAAGCGCTTTCCGCCGACCTGATCATGCCGATTTCCTGGCGCGGTTCCGGCTGCTGATCAGCGCCATCAACATTGGACCGATCGAAAACTCGCCGGCCTGCGCTTTGCGAGCGAGTTCGCGAATGTAGCCGCCCGCAGAGTTGATCGTGGGCCCCTTCTGCAGGATGCAGGCGAGCACGATTGCCGCGTAAACCTCGCCCATCGCGGTTTGCGCCTCCTCCCAGGCGCTAGGGCTCACCCCGATCAGCGGTCGGACGACGTTCGCCGTCGCCAGGAAATCGCGCCAGTTCGAAATTCCGCCCTTGGCGTAGTCGACGATGTCGGGGCAGGCGTCCAACACCATGCGCAAGGGGAACGCCCCTTCTGTCTTCGACGCAGGCTTCGGTTCTGGAGCCCTCGATGTTTCATCCTTGGGCTCAGGCGCCGCGCCCCGGCCTTCTTGAAGGTCCGGTTCAAGATCAGGAAGGGAGTCTGGGTTTGAATTCTGTTTGTGGCGCTCAGAATGAGACTCATTGGCGCTTAGATTCGATTGTTTTACGTGATTTTCCAGCAAGCTGAGGACTTCGTCGGCGAGCATCGACAGCTCGTCGGCGATCGGCTCGAGAGCCTGGCGGGTCGCCGTGCGCGGAATCCGCTCCACAATCGATCGGAAGAGCGCGTGGACCTCGATCCAATCGGCCGGCCCCTGCCCTCCCCGGCGGGTCGGAACGCCCTCCTCCATGCCTGTCTCGATCATCTTGACGATGTCTCGACGGCAGATCGTGATCCGCTCACGCACGAAGGCGAGCGCCCGTTGCTCAAGGCGGATTTCTTCGGCCCAAGCCTCGAATTCCTCGGCGCGGACAACGAGCGGCGCTAGGTCGAACCCGAAGGCGAGCTCGATCTCCCCTGCCCTGTCCTTGCGCGCGTAGCGCTTACCATTTGGGCTGTCGCGGCGGACGATGAGGCCGGCGTCGACCAGGCACGCCAGATGCCGCCGCAGGGTTGAAGGCGGCATGCCGTGCGCGCGCAGGGCGAGCTGTTGGTTTGACGGGAAGACGATCAGGTCTTCGCCTGTCAGCACGGTTTCTGGATAGAACGACAATAGCGCATTGAGTACCGATAATGCGCGTTCGGATACGCCGATGCGCGGCTTGGCCGTACAGATCGCGCGAAAAATTTTCCATTTGTGGACCGCTTTTTCCGGCGGCCGTTCCTTTGCGCGCGCTTGCGTCGCCACATGGGCAAGCGTCAGCGATCGCCGCCCGAAGGGCGTCGTTGAGACATGCGTCTGCATTTTCCTTCACCTACCGCTAGGCAAAAGAAATCTGCTCACCGAAGACGGCGATCAAAATCTCTGTCGAGACTCTTGACGATGATTCGGGGAAGTGCGATTCTCAGGGTCGCCAAACTTACTGAGAAAGGGCTTCCGGAACTCCGTTTCGGGGGCCTTTTTCTTTTGCGGCTACATCCTTTCTGTCGTCACACGCCTACTTGCTACAGCGGCCCTACGTCCGCTCCCGCCCGCCAAGCCTTGTCAGATGACAAGGTTTGGCGGATCGATATCAAGTACCGTCTCCCTTGGCGGCAAACTTCTCCATCAAAACAGGAAGCTCCGCACGCAGGAATTCGGCGAAGGCAGGGCTCTGTTTCTCGCCTACACGCAACTTGACCTCCAGACGCCCAAACACGGCGCTTCCAATCTGAGCGCCGGTGGCATCACGAAGCAGCAGCCTTTCCGGTTCGGCGAGCATCTTCGCCGTCCTCCGAAGGGCCGCGGCCAAGGCCGTCTGAAACCGCTCGTCCGAAGAAGAAACCTTGTCAGCTGACAAGGTCTCGCGGATTCGCTCAAGGGCAGAAGCGTCCTGCTCGATTGCTGCCGCAAGCGACAGCCAACGAGGTCGCCCGGCCTTTGGCGCTCGTCCAATCGATTTGATGACGTCACTGGGAGTTGCTCTGGTCACCTGACGCAACCGCGCCAACTCCGCATCATCGATCCCTAGCGCGGCTCTAATGTCACGCGGCCTCACGCCATGCCCGTCCATGCGCGCCACATACATAGCACGCTCGATCCAAGTCAGATTCTGCCGCTCGGAATTCTCGATGCCCTGAGCGATGGCCAATTCAGAGTCGGTATATTCGCAGACCAGCGCCTTGACGGGCACGCCTAGCTCGCGCGCGGCGCGAACGCGACGATGCCCGAAAACGACTTGGTAGCGCCCCGCAGATTTCGGGTGCGTGCGCACCAAAACCGGTACCTTTTGCCCTTGCTCTCGGACGGAATTCTTGAACGCCTCAAAGTCACTTTCGTTGTCGTCGGGCAGTCGGTCGGGAAACGGTGAAGGATCGATTAGCTCCGGCGCAAGCTCCTGATGGCCACCGCTTTTGACCAAAGCTTCGAGCCGGTCTCGTTCTTCCCTCAGTTCCTGTAGCGAGCGCTGCGTTGCGCCAACGATTCCAGCGCCGACCCGAGCAAGGGATCGTACCGCCTCGTTGTGAGGCTCTTGCGACCTTGTTTCGAGTTCCTCGGCAGCGCTGGACGAGAATGCGCCAAATGCGGCAACGAGGGATTTTCCTCCCAGCTTTTTCGTCATGATCTGCCCCAGCTTTGCTTGATCAGGTCGAGGATCCGGTCGTTCACAGCGTCCATGGAATCTTTCGCGCGGCGGAATGTGTCACGACCAACGTTTCCGGGTTCAAGTTCATAGAGAGTTCGCTTAGCGAGCCCTGCGCTCTCGATTGCCGTGCTTTCGACGGCCGTCGGAGTGAGCACGTCCTCAGCAAACAAGTGACGGAGCAACGACACCACTTGAGCTTGCGCCTGATCATTCGGATCATGACGTGTGATGAGGTAGTGAAAGAAATCGGTAGGCAGCCGTCCGCCTTCGTTGCGAATCGTCCCGACAAGTCCCTCCATCATGAGAAGGAACTGGCTCATCGACATCACATCCAACATCGCTGGATGGACCGTGACGATCATTCCGGTGGCAGCGTAGATCGCCCCAAGCGTCAGAAAGCCGAGCGAAGGGGGCGTGTCGAGAACGACGATATCGTAATTGTCCTCGACTTCCGCGATTGCCAGTCGAAGGCGTTCGAAGAAAATGCTGTCCTGTGGCGCCGCTTTTTTCGCGAGCACGTGTGGTGTCTCGTGCTCGTACTCCATCACCTCAATATTTCCTGGAACGAGGTCGATCCCCGGGAAGTACGTCTTACGTACAATGTCAGCCATTGGCCGCCGCTCGGGCCCGTACCGAAGAGTGGCATAGATCGTCTCGTTTTCGCCTACGTCCATCTCTGGTTGGGCACCAAACATCGCGGAAAGCGAGGCCTGCGGGTCTAGGTCGATCGCCAACACTCGGTACCCATTGAGCGCGAGATAATGAGAGAGATGAGTGGCAGTAGTTGTCTTCGCGCTGCCGCCCTTGAAATTGACGATGGCGACGATTTGTAGATGTTCGCTCCGGCGCCGATGAGGAAGGAATCTGAGCGCGTCGGATGGTTTTTGTTCCGCAAACAGGTGCCGAAGCTCGTTAACCTGATCGAGCGTATAGACGCGGTAATTGTTATCGAGTCGGGCAGGGGAGGGCCCTTTGCCCTCGATCGACAGGGTGCGGAGAGCTGCTTCCGAGATTGACGTAAGCTTCGCGACCTCATGCGTCATAAACCGCCGGAGGTTCTTTTGCGCCTCTGGCGGGTACATCTTCTCGCGAATCGATTGAAGCTGTCCGGAGAGGAGGGCGGCGTGCCGCATGATCTTCTCTTCCGGCACTTCATGCGCGTCGCGCACTTTCGCCGGGGTGTTTTGCGTAGCTTGTCGCACTTGAGTCCTCATGACGGGTTGTAGCCCGCAAATCACGTTCAACCCGATTGAGAATGGCCACGATTCTTTGATTCCGTCCAGCGATTTAAGGTTAACAAATCCTTAACGCGCACACCGAACGGCGCCGCGCTTAATCGCCTTGTTGAACATCTTTCTTGGAGGCGCCGAACGCCGGCGTGGTGTTAGGGACGGCATGACCTCGACATTGAAGACCAGTTGCCGTCCGAAACGACAACGTGTGCTCGGACGTCACCAACGGCACCGAGGACCGGCATGGAATCACCAAATGCCATGACCGGCCGCGCAATCCGATCGTTTATGGCTATTGATGGCGCCGCCGGCGGAGAAAAGGCGGGCTCCGAGAGGCGCCCGCCGCTGCTGGTCACTCGTCATCGCTCGCGCGCGGCGCGAGTCGGTCAAGGACGTTCACGATGATGTCGGTCGAGTACTTGGTTTCGCCGCCTTGCTGATATCTGTTGTCGGCAATGCGCCCCTCGGCATAGACCGCATCGCCCTTCTTAACGTTCCCAATCGCCCATTTCGCCGTCTTTTCGTTCAAGACTGTAAGCGTCACCCAATCGGTCGCTTCCTTCTTCTCCCCGGTCTGACGGTCCGTCCAGATGCGATTCGTCGCGACGGAAATCTTGGCGACCGACCCCTTGTCGAAACCCTTTGCGTCCGCCCCAACGTGACCGCGAATGATAACCAGATTGGTACTGCGCATTTCGTCATCTCTCCTTGCCGCGAGGTGCAAAAGCGATCCTTTGCAGTGCCCACACACCAGGGGCTTGCTCTCTCGCGAATTTGCATTTTATTATAATTTCCCTCCGAACACCCAGACAAATCCGGCTTTTCTGATCCGGCGCGTGGAAAAAATGGCTGTACCCTGTCCAACCCGCCGTAGCCGTGTCGCAACGATAGGCGTTTCCCGCCTCGCCTCTTTCAACGTCGTCGCCCCTATGGGCGGGCGAGCGTGAGTGCTCACAGAGACGCGGCGATCGACGAGCTGCGTGGACTAGCGTTCCTGGCGGTTCTGGCATCGCATGTCGGGCTCATCTACGGGCTCGATCTCGATCTTGCTTATGCAATGGCGATGCCCGCGTTTGGCGTGGGTGTCGATCTGTTCTTTGTAATTTCCGGTTATGTGATCACTCGGAACCTGCTCGAGCTGCGCGAGCGCGCGGGCGGCGACATCATCGTGTCAACCGCAGCGTTCTGGATGCGCCGCGTGATTCGAATCGGGCCGCCACTTTGGGTGACGGCCGCAGCGATCGCAGTCGCGCGGCTGGCGCTCCCACCTGCCGGATCGCTGGCCGATCTCATCGCCGGGGCCGGCTTCTTCTCCGATTTCTATTGGGCCGAATGCATGACAAGGGGAACCTCGTGCCCTTCGCCGCTCATTGCGTCGCATTTCTGGAGCGTTGGCCTCGAGATGCAGTTCTATGCTCTCGCGCCGTTTGTGATCGCGTTACGGCGGGCGCTGGCGATCGCTTGTCTCGTCGGAATCCTGATCGCCGGAGCGGTCGCCGCCCGGCCCGTAGGCGGTTATCTCTGGTCGGTGCGCCCCGACGCATTGTTGCTCGGCGTGGCGCTGGCAGGGGAGGGGGCTCGCGACTCCGCATGGCTCGGCCGGTTGCCACGCGTCGGACTTGTGCAGGCGGCGTACTGGCTCGTGATAGCGGCGGTGGTCGCGAGGATCGCGGCGAGCGAGCTATCGGGGCTTGCGATCGTCGTCACCGCTGCGATTTGCGCTTACGTGGTCGCCACGCGCATCGCGACAGGAGCGCACGCCGGCTGGTGGGCGCGATGGCTGCAGAACGTGGGAATGGCGTCGTATGGCGCCTATCTCGTCCACCTGCCGATCCTCAGCGCAGTTCACGCCTTACTGAGTGACCGCGCGTCCCCCGTCCTCTCGCTTGGCGCAGCCCTGGCATGCGTGGGGATCGCCACCGCGTTGACGCAGCGACTGATCGTACAACCGGCGGCCACTGCCGGCCGTCGTTGGTCGGATGCGTTCATTATAAAAAATTGCAAACAGTCGGGTGTCGCGTATAAGAGGCCCTCCATTTTTTAGAAAGAGGCCGATGAGAACGCTCCTCCTCCTCCTTTGCGCGATGATGTCACTTTGTTTCGTCGCCACCGCACGGGCCGACACATACGGTTGCACGGTCCTGCTCTGCACCGCGCCTGGCGCCGGCGACTGGCGAACGATCCCCGCTTGCGTCGCGCCCGTCTCGATGGCGATTGTGCGGGCCTATTACGGCATTCCGTGGCCGCAATGTCCTGAAGCTGCGGTATCAGCGGCGGCCTCGCAGGCGAACGCAACCAACCCAGGTTCAGCAAACTGAATCGGAGAGCGCCACCGCAATGGCGATCAACCCGGTGATCCCGCCTCATTACGGGCGCGATTTTGCTTGAACCGTAATCTTCGACTGCATCCGCATCGAGGCATTACCATTTCCGCCGTCTAGCGATAACGACGACGGCGACTAAGCTATTGGGATCTCGACAACAATGACGGGTAGCGGTATCACATTACAAGCGAAGCGTGGAAATGTTTTCTGCAAACCGCTCGGGTTTTATTTCCCACAGGTGTTTAAGCTGGTACGGCGCCCCGAAAGCCGTGCGGTTCAACTGGACGCGAAGGCGTCAGGACCGCATGCAGCGGCTCCGATTTCCAATTATGCGCTATCGATCGTGCCGCCGACCGAGGAGGGGTTGGTGTCCGCAGTGCCGGTCGAGGCCTTGTCGCCGTCGGAGGAGCGGTCGTTGATCGTCCACCATTTCTGGTCGATCGATCATGCGATGTTTTATGCGAAGGCTGCAGAAGATCACCTGCGCGGTCAGCCAGCGAACGCCGTCTACGAGAACGACGACGGGATCTTCACAATTACGAAATGCCTGACGCACGAGAGCTGGCCCGGGCCCACAATCTTCTACATCGCCGACAGTTTCGAGGACGATACCGGGCCCGGCCTCGGATATTGGGAAAAGTGGGTCGGGTGTGACGGAAAATTGCGTAGCCATGAGATTTTCTACGAGACGGATTGACAGAAACAGCCGTCGACGCCACCCCGGTTGAGAGAGCGCGCTCGAGTAGCGCCAGTCGACCGCACAATCTGGGCGATCGCCGAACGGGCGCAGTTCAAGACCGAGAGCGCAGGCTACACTGCTGCGCTATGTCCAGAACGCCCGCAAACGCCCACCTTTCCGGCCTCTTATAATATTTTGGCGATCCATCCCGAGGACGACCCTTGGAATCGCTTGCAGAATCCTAGATGCTGCGCCCGCAAGCGTGGCACCGTCGTCGGTTGTGCAAGAAATGAAAAAAGATCGGCGGACAACTGCTGTCCGGAAACGTCAGCCTGCGCCGAGCCCGAGGAAGTTGGAGCGGCCTCGCCTGATGGTGATTTCGTTGGAGGAGAGGCTTGCGTCGCCTTACCTGGCGCGCCTGTCGCGAAATCTCATCTCGCGTCTCGAGCGCAGCGGCATGAAGAAGCCGGATTTCGCCGCGTCGATTGGCATGTCGGGCTCGCAGTTTCGTTATATACGTGGGCGCGCCGCCAATCCGACAATCCGGACGCTCGCATCTATATCGAAAAGGCTCGGCATTCCGCTTTATGAGCTATTGGAGGACGCGCCGCTTCGTGATCGGCGCAACCCGTCGGCCGACAAAATGGTCGCGACGCTATCGTCCGTCGTAAAGCACAAGTTTCATGCGAGCGGGATGTCGAACAAGGAATTTGCAAATTTCATCAGCATGTCGCTGCCGCAGTTCTATTTGATCATTCGCGGCGAATCGAGCCCGTCGCTGCTTGTCGCCGAGGAAATCGCGAACCGTCTCGAGCTTCGACTCTGGCAGCTTCTTGGGGTCGAAGACTACGACGACGGAACCGGGTCGCGTGTCGCCCGCGCCCGGCCGCGGCGGGTGGCCGCCCGCGCCACGAAGGCCGTTTAACTAGCTTTCACCTCCGATCGACGCGCGATCCATTCGAGGCCGCCAGCCATTGCTCGCATTCGAACCGGCACGTATCGAGCCTGGTGTCGATGGACGGCGCCAGCGGTCCCGTTGTCCTCCCGGAGAAGCGACATTATAAAAGATTGGCGAGACCCGCGCTACCGGCTTGCTCCCTAGGCGAGCGCGACGGGCGCCTGGACGGGGTCGAAGAGGTCGATTGCAATGAAAGCACCTTTCGGCGCCGCGGCTCTCGCGGCTTTGTTGATCTCGTGTTTCGGCCATGCGGCGGCGGAAAAGGCCAGCACGGTGCAGATCTATAGTGCCCCGGAGATGAACCTGACCGAAGTCGATCGTTCGATCCTCGATCAAGTCGGCGTCGGCGGACATATCAATTTCGCAGCTTATGTGCTGAGCGACTACTCGATCATCAACTCCCTGCGCAGCGCGGCCGAGAAAGGCGCTCGCGTCAGGCTCTATCTCGATCCTCGGGAGCTCGCACGGTTGACCCTTTCGCCCGACCATCCGTTCGTGAAACTGGCTCACACGCGCAACGTCGAAATCAAGGTGAAGTCGGCCGACGAAGGATTGATGCATCTGAAGGCCTATTCCGTGAACGGCGTCATGCTCCGGACAGGTTCGGCGAACGAGTCGCGTTCCGGCCTCGAGCGGCAGGACAATGATTTGGTCATCATCACGGACAAAGGCGTGGTGACGACGTTCGATCGCAAGTTCGAAGCGATGTGGGCGCGACCGTCAAATTTGGGGTTCTCGTATCCTTGACGGCGTGAGGGACTGCGATTGGGAATGGCGCGGGCCGAATCAGCCCGCGGGCAGGGAAGGGAACGCTAGGGCAGGAGGTCTCGGGGGCCCTCCATCAGACCGGCAAGCAAAACAGCGATTGAACCGCCGACGCCTTCGTCGCGTCGACCGCCTCCAGCCACAGCTGCGCAAAATCGTGACCGGCTGTCGCTGGCCAACAGAGATCCGCGTCGAGTTCCGGATGCCGGTTGAAGAACGAGAGGGCGGAAGCGAGGCCTGGCGCGTCGTGATCCGCGAAGATCGTCACGCGCTTTATGACTTCGGGCAGGGCGATGACGTTGAACCGCTCGTTCCCAAGTGTCGCCCACACCGGCAAGCCATTGTGAAGGAGGGAGGCGCCCCAGGACGTCTCGAACCCTTCGGCAAGGCCAATATGCCGCGCGGCCGGCGCGGTGCGCAATGCGCCCTGGCCGAGCGGTCCGATTGCGCGGCGCGGCGCTTTGACGTCGGCTTTGCGCTGGCCGCTCGGGTCAAGGAAAGTCAGTTCTACCGCGACGATCTCCCGTGACGGCGCTTGAACGGCGGCCATCAGGGATGGAAGACGAATGCCGGTTTCCCGACCGTAGCGATAGGAAGGAAGAAAGCGAATGGTCAGCGGCGGCGGCTGCACAAACCCACGCGCGCGCAGATATGTTTCGGCTGGCGTGCCAGCGACCGGGCGCCCGGAACGCCACAGTTTTCGCGCGAGTTCGGAAGTGGTGCGCGTCGCCTTCGGCAGCCGCGGGGCAGGGCGGTCGCGGACCGACCGCTCGAACGCGTCGAACCCGAGCTTGTTGATCGCCGAGATTATGTCGAGCGGCCTACAGCCTGCGAAGCAATGGAACAAAATCGTGTTGCGGCCATCGGAGACGCCGAGGGAAGGCCGAAGGTCGCCGCGCCGCTTGCCGTGTGTGGGAACCGGACAGCGGCAGAGATAGCCTGTGCCCTCGGGTCTACCGCCGAGGATCCTCGCAATCTCCGCTGCGGTGGCCTTCATGCTTCTGAGCCGGTCAGCGCACGCCCGCCGAGCCGCCGGCGGCTCGCATCAGAATGGTGTTTGGGTAGGGCAGGTCCCTGGCCGCCCATAACCCGCGCTTGTTCTTTTGTGCGTCCGACTCGGCGACGGCGTATTGGAAATTGATCGGCTTGCCATTCGCGTCGATCGCTGCGAAAGCAAAGCCCTGCGTGATGAGAACGGTTCCGAGGTCGAGCGTCGTTTTGCCAACGTGGGCTGCGCAAACGCTGTAGATCACGGGCGGTGAGCCGGACCTGGCGATCGCCGTGCAACGCGGCTTCGTGTCCCTGATGAGCGCCGAAAAATAGGCCAATGAAGCCTCGCCGCAGTCGCCTTTGACGCCGGCGGCGTTCGTGAAATTCGTGCCGCGAATGCAGGACTGCACGCCATAGAGGCGAAACGTCTGGCCAGCCTGGTCCCAGGTATCGCCGGTCTGGAGCGAAACCCCGCTTTGCGCAATTTCGAAAACCGGCATGGCCCTCGACTGCGGTGCGGCCGCGGCCGGCTGGCTTTGCAATGCCTGTGCGAGTTGGATCGGGAGGATCGCGCGGCCGGCGGCGCCGGCGACCGAAGCGGTTACGCTGGCGAGTGCTGCTGTTGTAGCGATCCAGGAAATTGGTCGCATATCGGTCAGCCGACGTTCGAAGGAAGTTGCAATGGGGCGTCGCCAGGCGAGGGTGAGATCGCGCTGCCGGGCGTTGTGAAGCCGCCGGGGCAATTGGTTCCGCCGGACCCATTTTGACAAGTCGCGGCGGCCTGATTGATCTTGCCTTGGATCGCCTGTCCCCACGAACAGATGCTTTGATTGTTGCCGTCGAGATTCGCAGTTCCGTTCGAGAGCGTTGCGCTCGTCGCTCGAACACCGCCATTGCCCGCGCTTGGGCACGCGCCGCCGTTCGCCTGCATGAAACTGATGTCGTTCCTGCAAATGCCCGGCCCGAATTGAAAGCACGCCGCCATCATGCCGGGCGTGACAGGCGTGCCCCCGATTGAACTGTTGTTGGCGAGCAATTGATAACCGCCAGACGTGTTCGAGTTCCCGACCTGCTGCGCCCAAATATCGACCTGCTGTTGCAGCGGGAGGTTCATATATTGCTCAGGCGTCATTCCATCAGGCAGATTGCTCCGCGTGAGCTGGAGCACGCCGAAATTATTTCCGTTGGACTCGCATGTGTTTCCACTGGATTCGGCGAGACCGGCGCCGCCAAAATTGCAGGAGTTCGATTGCAGAGTTGAATTCGCGGTCGGCGAATTCTGAACCGCCTGCGCAATGTCAGCCGCCGAGTATTGCTGATTGGCGCATCCGGCGGCCAAATAGGCGTCGGCGTCCGACACGGACACAAGCACCAGCGTCAGACAGCAAGTCAGCAGATTTCCTATTCGCACGTAAGACGGCTCCGCCCTCAATTTGATGGGATTGTGAAAGACGCGTTGGACTGATTCTTTTGACCATCGATCACATCGGCAAAGGTGAGCTGCCTGGTTGTCGGATCGAAATTGGCGATCGTCATGAACTGCGTTCGTGCATTGCTGCTGGCGTCGTAGCCGGCCTTTCCACGTCTTGACGCGACAACGAACGCCGGCCATTCCTTGAGAATGCGAACCTGCGCGCCGTTCACTTCCGCCACGCGAGCCGGGCAAGTCCGCAAGTTCTCTTTTGGCGTCGTTCCGCAATCTGCGTCGAGGACGGTGACAACGATCGTGCGGCCATTGAGAGTGAAGGCCGTCGAGAACACGTCACTTTCCAGCTTCAGCGACCTGTCGACGTTTGCCTGGAGATATTTTCGGAATGCGAGAAGCTTCGGAACGCGATCCTGCCATATCTTAGCTTGCAGATTTGGTTGCGACAGGGAGAAGGGAGTCGCGGTCAGCCGCTGCGAAACGATATGTTGAGCAAACGCCGAGAGCGGAATGAGAACGGCAATGGTCGAAAGCATGATCGTCTTCCTCGCGTGAGCAAACACGCGTGGCGGACGGCAGGCGATCGGCGGCGTCAAGGGTTGCGCAGCAAGCGTAGCGTCCCCTTGACGCGACAAGCCAACGCCTGCCGTACAAGCGGAGCGGTCCGTGCTCACGATATGCGAGGGAGACGCTTTCATGGCGTTGTTCTTTCTTCCGCTCTGCCAAACGCGGTCATTGCCGGACCCCGGTATTCGACGGGCGTAGCGGCACAGTCTGTGCGCATTGCGCAATATCGGTATGCGAGACTGTGTAACGGATCTTGAAGGCGCGCAAATTCACGTCGTAAGACGCTTGTGTCATCGTCGCTGTCGAGTCTTCGACCGGCCCTTGTCCTGTTTTCAGCAGATAGCAAGCGGCTCCATCCGTGATGGCGTATCGAGAGCCTTCGAACGTCGCGAGCCGCATCGGGCAGATTTTGATGCGCGTGCCTGGCGACGGCGATGGATATTCGTCGGTGCAAACCGACGGCGTATAGAGGACCGAGAGCGCGACGAGTTTCGTCTGGAAGTTTGCGGAAAAATGCCATTCCTGCGCGCCGCGATTCCCGACCGCATAGCTCATGCGCGGCGCCTCCGGCCTCTGACCAGGCAAAAGCGGCGGAGGCGGCTTCGCGTTGCTCTCGTCCAATCTGTCTTGCCAGATCGACGCGTATGCTTCGGATTCTCCGCGCGGAAACATGAGATCGTTGTAGATGACGGGACGCCATCGCTCGGGGTCAGCGGTGTATCGCGTGGAGGGCAGGGCGCCGAGTCCGCCTGAGCCCGCAGCCGCGGTGGCCGGAGCTTGAGAAATCTGCGCGCTTGCGTGGGCAACCGGCGTCAGCTCTAGCGTAGCGAGAATAACGCCGACGGTGGACCGCCTCATGCACGACGCCTCACAAGGCGTCGTGCGCCGCCACGAAGGGCGATCCACGCCAATCGCCAGAGCGCAAAGACGGTCGCCGCCAGGACTGTAGTTGGAGCCAGGACGAGTAACGCCGTTCCATTCCCGCGCAACGGCGTGACGGCGTCGGGAAACATCGCCGCGTTCAGAAGCCACTCGACGGGATAGAGAACCGTGCCGAATATCTGGAGGGGGACCGTATCCAACCATCCGACGACGAGAACCCCACCGAGCAAGGCCAATGGCAGCGCAATCTCGCCCACGGTGAACTGCGGCGCCGAGACCTCGCAAACATATTGGTGGTCCGGCGTTTTTCGCATCTTGATCTCCGAATGGTTCGTTTCGGTGTGACACGCGGCTCGCGGTCGCCGCTGTTTCAGTCGCTCGCACGCTTGCGCGAAAAACCTTCTATCGCCATTTTTTTATAATTGCCACTTTTTTATAATCCCGCTACAGAAGCGTGGATTGGCCGAGCGATTGGGCCGGGGATTTGGCGATGCGCATAGCTCTCGTTCTGTTTCTCACCGCACTTCCGGCGGCCGGTTTCGCTGGGGAACACAGGGGCGGCCATGGCTCGGCTCCTGTGCGCGTGGCCGCGATCTCGGGTGATTCGCAGACAGCGCCGACCGCGCCTCTGGTTGCAGGCGGGAAACCTTGCGAAGGCGGCATGGATGAAGCGAGCCTTCAGGAACTCGTGCGCGAAGAAGCAAAAAAACTGAGCGTCGACGAAAAGCTGGCGCTCGTCATTCTCAATATCGAGTCGAACGACGGCGCCGACCTCAACTCGTCGAAGGGGGCGCGTGGCCCCATGCAGCTCATGCCAGCGACTGCTGCGCAGTACGGCGTGACGGATATTTGCAACCCCGTCGAGAATGTCCGCGGAGGCCTGCGATACCTCAGGGATCTGTCCGCACAGTTCGACGGCAATTTGATGCTGATCGCTGCTGCCTACAACGCTGGCAGCGAGCGTGTATATCGAGCAAACGGCGTTCCGCCGATCTCGGAAACCGTGCGCTATGTCGCAGCCGCCGCCAACAAATATTACGGGCTCAACGCACTCGCCGCGCGCCACGGAAAAGGGCAGGCGCCTACATCACGCGAAACGTCCTCGACTGTGGATTACGTCGCCTCGACCCCCGCCGCGAAGGTCGGCGGGCAGGGACAGCAACGATGGATTGGCGGCACCGTTCTCTACGTCAGCCCTGAGGAAGGAGATAAGTAAATGAGGAGTGATAGGGTCGCCAACACGCTGCTTGTCGCTGCGCTTGTCGGTATCGCGATCGTTGCAAGCTCTGAGAGCGCATTTGCGACGTCGGCTACATTTCAGCCGCTCAATACCGCGCTCACGAGCGTCCTTCAATTCATGACAGGCACGTTTGCGACGACTGCAGCGACAGTCGCAGTGGCCGCTGTCGGCTTTCTTGCCCTCACGTCTCGCATTCCGTGGTCCTGGGCGTTCGCCGTCGTGATCGGAGTCGCGCTGATCTTCGGCGCCTCGCAGATCGTGCAATCCCTTACGAGCGGCATGGGGTCGGGCGGCTGATGCAACCGCAGGCGAGGCCCCGTCTCGATCCGTTGGTGGGTGGCCTTACGAGGCCGCCCATGATGCTGGGCATTCCCTATGTCCTGTTCGTCGTCGAATTCTGCCTGGTCGTTCTGATCTTCATCAATACCAAGAACCTGTTGATGTTCCTGCTGCTGATCCCGATCCATGGGATCGCCTACGCGCTCACGGTCAGGGACAATCGCTTCGTCGACATCATTCTCGTTCGCTTCGGGAGGTGTCCGGTGACGCGGAATCATCGCTTTTGGTGCGGCGACTCCTACAAACCCTAAAGGGAGCGAACGTGGCGAAGCTCGCTAAGCACATTCTGCAATCCCTGTCGTTTAGCCGCGTGAACGCCAAAGAGGCGGCCATTGCGAAGCATGTCCCGTATCTGCGGCATGTCGCAGAGGACATGGTGAAGACCAAAGACGGCCATTTCCTGATGGTCGTGAAGATCGACGGCTTCTGCTTTCAGACCGCCGACCAGGCGGAAATCGACATGCGCCTGTCGAGCCGGAACACGCTGATCCGATCGATGAACGACAGCCGTTTCGCCATTTGGTCGCACATCGTCCGACGCGAAGTCCGGCCGCATATCGGCGGTGATTTCGACAATTGGTTCTGCGGCGAGCTGGATCGCCGCTACATGGAGGCGCAGATCGACAAACGGATGTTTGTCAACGACCTGTACGTGACGATCCTGCGTCGCGGGTTTCAGGGCAAGGTCGGCATGGCCGACACCGTCACGAACCTGTTCCGGAAGAGCATGGGCGTCGACGCCAACGAAATCGAGCGCGAGGCCAGGCGCGAGCTGCGGGATACCGTCAACAATTACTGCAAGGAAATGGCGAGTTATGGCGCACGCATTCTCGGGTGCTCCATGCGCAATGGCGTCGTCTGCACCGAAGTCGGCGAATTTCTCGCGCAATTGATGAACGGCGGCGCGCCCCTTTCGATGGCGCTGCCCCGCATGGCTTTGGACGAATATCTCCCGACGAAGCGCATCACCTTCGGCAAGAAGGCGTTGGAAATGCGGGGCCTGACCGAGGCCGATACGCGTTTTGCGAGCATGCTCTCAATCCGCGAATATCCGGCCTATTCGGGCGCCGGGATGCTCGACGGCCTCTTGCGCATCCCGCACGAGCTGATCGTCTCGCAGTCCTTCTCGCTTGAGGACCGCGCCCCCGTCATGTCGCATGTCGCGAAGGTCCAAAGGCAGATTTCGGCTTCGGACGAGGCGGGGACCGAGGTCGAGACGGCGATCAACGTCGCGCGCAATGAGCTCGTGACCGGCCAGACTGTCCTTGGCTATCATCATCTGACGGTATGCGCTCTTGGCCACCGACTGCGCGATCTCGAAAACTGCGTCCAGGCCGCGACGCAGGAGCTGCAGAATTTCGGAACTATCGTCGTCCGCGAGGACATGAACGCCGAGCCCGCCTTTTGGGCGCAGCTCCCCGGCAATTTCAGCTATATCGCGCGAAAATCGCTGATTTCGTCCCGAAACTTCGTCGCCTTCGCCTCCCTTCACAATTTCGCGGTCGGAAGGCCGGACGGCAACCGTTGGGGGCCGGCGATCGCAATCCTGGAGACGACCAGTCAGACGCCGTACTACTTCAACTTCCATCGCCGTCAGGTCGGCAATTTCACCGTGACCGGGCCGACTGGCAGCGGCAAGACCGTTGGCCTGGGCTTCCTGCTGTGCGAGGCCTTCCGGATCACGCCGCGACCGCGCGTGGCGTTCTTCGACAAGGACCGGGGCGCGGATCCTCTTATTCGCGCGATGGGCGGCAGCTACGAGGTCCTGCAGCCGGGCGTTCCGACCGGATTCAATCCGCTGCAGCTTCCCGGCAGCCCGGAGGATCGGAAGTTTCTGGAAGACCTGCTGAAATTCATGGTGCGGCCTCGTGACGGGTCCGACCTCGGCGCGCAGCAGATCAAGATCATCGAAAGCGCCGTCGACCAGATCTTCGGCGTCCCTTTTCGCGAGCGGCGCTTTGCGGACGTGGCCCATCTGCTTCGCGGCGCGGAGCGTCAGGGGCAAGAAGACCTTGCTTCTCGCTTCGACGTGTGGACCAAGGCGCGCGGTTGGCTGTTCAACAATCCGGAGGACACCTGGTCCGCAGCGAACGGCATCTTCGGTTTCGACATGACGAAGGTGCTCGACGACGACGATATCAGGACCGCCGCGCTCGGCTACATCTTCCACCGCATCGAAGGCATGATGGACGGCCGGCCGATGATGCTATTCATCGACGAGGGCTGGAAGATCCTGACCGACGACAAGTTCTCGGACTTCCTTAACGACAAACTGAAGACGATTCGCAAGCTCAACGGAATCGTGGGCTTCGGAACGCAATCGGCGAAAGACATCGTGTCCTCGCCGATGGGCCACACGCTACTCGAGCAGACGCCGACCAACATCTTCTTCCCCAACCCGAAGGCCGACGAGCAGAGCTACATCGGCGGCTTCAAGCTTTCGGAACGCGAGTTCGAGTGGGTGGTGAACACGCATCCAGACTCGCGCCAATTCCTCATCAAGCATGATCAGGACTCGGTGATCGCGCGCCTCGACCTCTCGTCGATGCCCGATTTCGTGAAAGTCCTATCCGGCAACGTCGACAGCGTCCACGAGCTCGAAGAGGTTCGCGCGAGAGTGGGCGATGATCCCCGCGTGTGGCTGCCTCTCTTCTGCGGGTGGAAGGCAAAGCGTCAGGAGGTCGCCGATGCTGCGTAGCTCGATTGCCGCCGCTGTTGCGTGCGTCGCCTTGTCCACCGTCGCGCGGGCTGACGTGCCCGTGCAGGACGTTCCGCGGAACGCGCAGGAGAAGAATATCGCGGACTGTATGACCAAGGCGCGGGTCTACAGGCAACAGACGCTCAGCCCGCAACAGGGCATCAAGCAGAGCGTCGCCACGCCCGGGGCATCCGGCGTCCCGGTAGCGGGGTCGGCCGACGTATCGGGGGTGGGCATAAGCGCCCCTTCCTCGGGCCTCGTGTCGGGGATCGACTTCAGCCAGGTTCCGATGATCGCGCCGGGCGGTGGGCAGGGGATCGGCGCCATCAATCTGAATGCGGTCGCTCAGGCGGTCGGCGCACTGTCGGCCGTCAGCGGGGCATTGGGCGCCAACAAGAGCAACAACGCCGCCGCGAGCGCCATGATGGGCATTCTCGCTCTGACCCAGTCCGCTTGGAACCAGAACAGCGGCGCGCGCATCAACAACGGCCTTCTGTGGAACCAGATCATCGCGACGACAAGCCTGACAGCGCAGCTCCTCAACCAACGAACCCTGAACATGACGGCCGGCGCGAGTTCCGGCGCCAACGCCCTGACGTTCAATCCCTCGATCGCGACGTTCGTCGGCGCTCGCGGGGCCACGGACACGAACGCCGTCGCTATCCCCCTGCCGACCAACTGATCGCAGCCCAAGGAGAGGCACTATGACAAGTAAGGCGCTCTATTTGATCTCGCTGAGTGCTTCGCTGATCTTGGCGGCGAGCGCATTTGCGCAGGTCCCTGTCATCGACAGTGCGACGCTGACGCAGGCGACGCAGACGGCGCAACAGACCGCGCAGATCATGCAGACCAACCAGCAAATCCTGCAATACACGCAAGCGACCTACAATGCGGTCACGGGCAATCGCACGACCGGCAGCCTGTCGAGCATCGGGCTCGGCAGCGGCTTCAGCATGTCGAGCGTGCCGGGGTTGTCCTCGCTGCTCGGCGGCGGAGGCATTTCCATGGGCGGCCTCGGCTCCTACGGCTCTCTTGCGTCGAGCATCATCAACGGCCTCAACCTTGTGAGAACCCTCACGGGACAGACGTCGACCACGAGTCCGACCGACCAGGCCTATACGGGCGCTGTCAACACGGCAGCGGCGATCACAGCTGCGGTTGCTGGCGGTCAGGCAGCGCAACAAACACGATCGTCGGCCTTTCAGAGCGCCGGGGGCCAAGTCGGCTCCGCCCCCGATGTGAAAGGTTCGATCGACCAGAACTCGCAGTTGCAGACCCAGACCGGCCAGACCATCAACGAATTGATCGGGACCGTGACCCTTACCAACGCTGCCTTGAACGCGCAGCAACAGCAGGACCTCGCGGCTCAATCGAAGCTGTCGACTATGTGGACCTACGACGCCTCGAGGGCGACGTTGACCGGCAATTGAATCCAGAGGAACGCATGAAATTCAGTATGAAAAAGACGGCGGCGGCCGCCGTCCTCGCGGCCGTGCTAGTGAGCTTGTCGGCATGCGCTCACAAGGACCTGACGGCGCCCTGCTCTCGTGACGTTTCGCTTTGGCGTTTCGGGTCTGCCTATGCGGCCGGTGCAGCAACCGACTGCGGGCCGCTCTTGCCTGTGAACCCGTGACGACGAGGCATGTCCTGACATGGACATCATTACGCAGCTCTTCCAGAAGATGGATCAGGTGGCCGCTTCCGCTATCCAGCAGATCTACCAGGCGATCTCGCAAGGGCTGCTTCCCGTTTTCACGGTCGCTGTGACGATCTACGTCGCCTATTGGGGCTACGAAATGATCTATGGCCGCGCGCCGCTTTCGGCGGGCGCGTTCATTTGGCGGATCGCGCGCATCGCACTCATCTACGCGCTCGCCTTCGGCTGGAGTGACTTTTCGGCAATCGTCGTCGAAACCTTCACGAAATCCTCGGATGGAATTGCCTCGGCCGTATGCACAGCCGTCGGCGGGTCGAGCTGCGGTACGCCGGAAACCTCCGTTTCGTCCACGCTCTCGACGCTATTCTCGAACGCTATGAACGCCGGCAAGATCGTCGCGGCTTCGGGCGGGTGGGGCGCTGCGATCGGCCTTTCGCTTCTGGCGATCGTGCTCCTGATTGCGACCGTGATCTTCGTGACGGTTGCGGTAACGCTCGTCATGATCGGAAAGGTGGCGCTTTTCGTACTGCTCGGGATCGCACCGATCTTCATTGCGATGGCGCTCTTCAATTTCTCATCCGTCTTGTTCACCGGCTGGCTTCGCACGGTCGCACAATATTCGATCGTCCCGATCATCGTTTATGGAATTCTCGGGTTCCTGCTGACCCTGATGAATCAAACGATCGCCAATCTGGGCACGATTACCGACGTGACCTCAGGCATGACTGTCATCGCGCCGTTCCTGATCCTCTGCGGCGTCGGCAGCGCGCTCCTGCCGCTCGCGCTCTCGATGGCCGCGTCGATCGCCGGCGGCCACGCGCTGCAAAACGTCCGTCCATGGGCATTGGGCCCGCTTGGCATGGCGACGCGTCTCGCGGGCCGGGGCGCGGCCTTGGGCGCGGTCGGAGCGCTCACCGGCGCAGGCTACGGCTATCGACAGCTCACGAGCCGACAGTCCGCAGGGAGCGCCACGATGACGGCGGGCCAGAACACGATGCAGGCCGGCCCTCTCTCTGGCGGCGATCCCCGCGCCGAACAGGTCGCGGCGGCCCTGATCGAAAGCCGCCGCGCGGACTTGAAAGAGCTTTCCCGAGATAAATAAGGACTTTGCGGATGAATGATGCGGAACAGGGCCTCGGCGCCCTGGCAGGCGCCGAGGCCGATGCGCGCTTGCCACTGGTGAAGGGCGCCTACTACGAGGACGGCGCCCGGTGGGAACGCGACATCTATCGTCGGTTGGAGCTGTCGCGCAATGCGTGGCGCATTGTCTCGGCGCTGCTCGGGCTCGGCCTGGCCATGGGGCTCGCAGCGCTCTGGCAGCTCGTCCCTCTGAAATCGACCGAGGTCGTGACGCTGGTCGTCGACAAGGGCACAGGCTTCGTGGAAGTGGCGCGGCCGCTCGAACAGGGCGGCCCGATCTCCGAGCGCGAGGCGATCACGCAAGCCAATATCGTTCGCTACATTCGCGCGCGCGAAACCTACGATCCGCCGGCCTTGCGGGACAATTTCGAGCTCGCGTCGCTGCTGTCGGCCGGGCAGGCCAGCAAGGACCTGTCGGACCTGTTCGCGCCCGGCAATGCGGACAATCCCGTGAAGCTATGGGGCGTGACCGGCCGCATCAAAGTCCTCGTGAAAAGCGTCAACTTCCTCACCAGCGGCTGGATGCAGCAGCCGGGCGCGCCGGCGACCGCGGCTGTGCGCTTCATGACGACGCGAACGACCGATCGCGAGCAAATCGTCCAGCACTGGGCGGCAAACGTGCGCTTCCTGTACACGCGCGATCCCATGCGAAACGAATGGCGGTTCGATAATCCGCTCGGCTTTCAGGTGATCGAATACCGTAAGGACCAGGAGACGGTGGCGCCTCAGGCGGTGTCGGGAGCGGTTGGGCAATGACTCGTCTTCTGACCCTTCTCGCGATCTTCGCGGCGACGCTGGCTTTCCCGGCTCGCGCAGAAATTGCGCCTGCGCCTGGTCGGTCGGACGCGCGAATCCGGACGGTTCCCTATCAGCGCGACAATGTCGTGAACGTCTGGGGTACGCGCGGCATTACAACAGTCATCGTTCTCGGCGAGGACGAAAGGATCGAGACGGTCGCGCTCGGCGACTCGCTCGCCTGGCAGGCCGTTCCCGATCAATCCAAGCACTACTTGTTCATCAAGCCTCTCGAAAAGGACGCGTCCACCAATATGACGGTCGTGACGCGCAAACGAATCTACAGTTTCGTGCTGCGCACGGGCGGCGGTCCCCGGCGGATCGTGTTCAAGGTGCGTTTCACCTACCCGGATGAAGAGGCCGACGCGCGCCTCATGGCCGCGGCGCGTGAGCGCGCGGCCATGCCGAACATGCGACGGGCGCAAGCCTCGTCGGTGCAGAACTTCGACTACAGCTACAAGGGGCAGGCGAACGTGAAGCCCGAACACGTCTTCGATGATGGGACGAAGACGTACTTTCGCTTTGCTGGCGAGGTCCCGGGGATCTTCGTCGTGAACACGGATCGCAGCGAAACGCTCATGAACTATCGCCGCGAGGGCGAAATGATCGTGGTCGACAAGGTGAGCGGACAATGGACCATGCGAAACGGCCCCGACACGGCGTGCGTCTTCAATATGCGCGCACAATCGCTGTCCCAGTCGTCCAACGTCGAGAGAGACGTGCAACCTGACATGCAGCAAATCCATGCTCCCGAAGGCGGCTTCCTGACGCGGCTTCTCGCGGGCGACAGCCAGGCGACTGGCGCACCCACGCCGGAGCGTTGAAGATGGCGGCCGATTTCGAAGAAGAAGGCCGGTTGGCGGCGGAGTCTGTCGCACGGCGAACGTCCAACCCGACTGCCGGTCTCGCGGCGATCGCCTTCGTGCTGACCGTCCTTGTCCTTGGCCTCATGTGGTACACGTCATCGCGCAAGGCGGCGCGTGTCCAGAACGCCGGCGAGGAGTCTTTTGCCACGGCGCGCTTGCAGCCCGGACTTGTCCCCGAAAGGCTGCCTCCGAAGCCCGACGACAACAAGTTCGTGATTCCGGCGCCGCCGCCGACGCCGCCGGTAGCGGTCTCCCCGCCGGTCGTTTCGGCCGCGGTCGAGCAGCCTGCCGCCATTCAGCCTGCGCCGGTCGACGACAGCGAGGCGCGGCGGCTCGCCGAAGCCGAGCGACTGCGCAAGGAGGCGGAGGCGAGGCGTGAAGCGCGCTTGCGGTCGCCGATGCTCGTCGTGAACGACAAGGAGGGTATGGCGAGCGTCGATCCGGCCGCCAAGGTGACGGCTGGCGAAAAGGATGAGGACTCAAACCGCCGCTTTCTGCAAAACGCCGAGCAGGACGTGACCCGCGCGCGCGCCGTGAAACACAATCGGATCGACGCCCTCGTGCCGCAGGGGTTCATGATCCGAGGCGTGCTCGAGACCGCGATCCAGTCCGATCTACCGGGCAACGTGCGGGCGACGACGTCGGAGGACGTCTGGTCGTTCGACGGCCGCCGCATCCTCATTCCGAAGGGCACTATGTTGACCGGCGAATATCGCTCCGGTCTTTCACGCGGGCAGTCCCGCGTGTTCGTAGTCTGGACGCGAATGCTGCGTCACGACGGCGTGTCGCTGATGCTCGGCTCCTACGGAACCGACGGCCTCGGTCGATCTGGCCTAACAGGCGATGTCGACACACATTTTCTTCAACGCTTCGGAAATGCGGCGCTGCTGACGATTACGGGAGGCGCGGCGCAGTTCGTCGCCGGCCTCGGCCAGGGCAATCAGACAACGGGGCAGCAGTATGCCCTCGATCCGACGACCGGGACGCTCGTGCCGATCTCGGGCTCTCAAAATCAGACTCTGATGGCCGCTCGCCAGGTCGGCGCACAATCGACGTCGCAAGCGATTTCACGCATGGCGGAGGAGGCGCTGAAAGATGAAATCCATATTCCGCCGACGATCCATATCGATCAGGGCACACGGATCATCGTCTTCGTCAAGCGCGACCTGGATTTCTCCGACCTCTACCCCGACCCTGTGAAAGAGGCGCTCTATGAACTCAAGCATCCCCATCAACGAGCGCGGGGCAAAACGGATTCCGCTGTGGGAATCGCTCCCGGTGTTCTTTCGGCAGGCGGCGACGCCTATCCGCGGATGGTTGCAAAACCCTGATGTGATCGAAATCTGCGTCAATCGACCGGGAGAAGTGTGGGTTGAAAGCCTCGGGAAGCCCGCAATGGAGCGTTTCGAGGTCGCAGACCTCACCGCGGAAGCCGTGGATCGACTTGCGCAGCATGTGGCGGGGTTGACGCACCAAAGCGTCAACTCGTCGACGCCGCTGCTGTCGGCCGCGATGCCGCACGGCGAGCGGTTTCAAGGTGTCCTCTCGCCGGCTGCGCCAGCAGGTGGAGCTTTCTCCATCCGCAAACAAGTGATCGCCAACCTCGATTTGCACGACTACGCCGAACGCGGCGCCTTCGATCATGTGAAGGTCCGGGGGCCAAGCACCCCTGATCTCGATCATTACCCGGAAGTGGAAACGGAGCTGGCGTCGCTTCTGCGCGATACGACGCGCGACGGCGTTCTCGAGGCCCTGTCCTTCGCGGTCAAGAACCATGTGACGATGATCATTTCGGGCGGCACCTCGTCCGGAAAGACGACGTTTCTGAACGCGCTGTTGAAGGAAGTGCCGGATACCGAACGCGTCGTCTCGATCGAGGACACGCGCGAGCTTCAGCCGCCGCAACCCAACTGGCTGTCGCTTCTCGCCTCGAAAGGCGGGCAGGGCATGGCTCAGGTGACGATCCAGGACCTGCTCGAAGCAAGCTTGCGTCTTCGCCCCGACAGACTGTTTCTGGGCGAGATACGAGGCGCGGAGGCGGCAACCTTCCTGCAGGCGGTCAACACCGGCCATCCCGGTTCACTCACCACGCTCCATGCAGACAGCTCCTTCGGGGCGTTCGAACGCCTCGCGCTGATGACGCTGCAATCGGACCTGAAGCTCACCAAGGCCGAAATCATGGACTACGTCCGGTCCGTCGTGCCCGTCGTCGTCCAGTTACGGCGGCGGCCGACCCGCGGCGTCGCGGAAATCTATTTCCGGGGCTTTCAGAACGCGTAAGGGCGGAAAATGCGAATAGCGGCGATCGTTCTCGCAGCGGCTCTGGCGCTCCTTGCGGTCGTCGCCATGTGGGAGGCCGCCTATGCACTGTCGGTCGCATGGGATACGCACAATTGGGCGCTGTGGACCCGTTTCGCGCACGGTCCCGAACCGCTTTTGCCAGTGAAAGCCGCAGCAGCCGAGTGGGCGAGCCCAGTCGTGAAAAAGCTCGTGGCCCGCGCAGCCCTTGGCGCCATGCTCGCTGTGGCGGTAGGCGGAATGGCGGTGTCGCAAATCGTACAGAACTTTCGCTCGATGCGGCCCCCGAAGGGAGGCTCCCGACTGGCCACGGCGCGCGATATGCAGAAGGCCGGACTGTTCAACGGGAAACCAGGGTACTCGATCTTTCTCGGCCGTTTCGATGGAAAGGACGTGCGCTATGCCGGCGACAGTCACATCTACGTCAACGGCCCGACGCGATCTGGTAAGGGCATCGGGTTTGTGCTGCCGAACGCGCTGGAATGGCGCGGCTCGCTGATCGGCCTCGACATCAAGCGCGAAATGTGGACCGAGATAGGGGCGGCGCGCGCAGCGGCGGGGCAGCAGGTTTTCATGTATTCGCCGGGCTCGGCGGAAACGCATTGCTGGAACCCGCTCGATCTCGTCTCCCCCTGGCCCGAGCGCGCGACCGACATTGCAAACATCGCGCGCGGTCTCATTCCGACGCCTGAAACCGGCGATTCCTATTGGGCGGAGACGTCGCGGGGGCTGTTCGCCGGACTCTTGGGGTATGTGCTCGATAGCGACACGATGCGAGGCCGCCGCACGATCAAATCGGCGCTCAAGATGATGAGCCGTGGTCGCAGCCTCGCGGCGGTGATGGCCGAAATCATCACGCAAGAGCCCGACTTGAACGAATTTGTCGTCGACAGATTCAGGCAGCACATCGGGCGCGAAGAAAAGCAGCGGATGTCGTTCGAGGCGCATATAGTGACCGCGCTCGAGGCCTGGAACAACAAGCTTGTCGACGACGCGACGAGCCGTAGCGATTTCAACATAGCCGATCTGCGCCGAATGCCCTTCACAATTCTGATCGGAACGCCGGTCGGCAATTTCGGGGCGGTCGAGGCCCTCGTTCGTCTGCTTGTCCAGCAGGTGCATGACGTGCTGCTCAAGCGCCTTCCCGGGGTCGACGAGCCGCACAAGCTGCTTTTCATGCTCGATGAATTTTACCAGTTCGGACGGATGCCCGAGATCGTAGATCGCGCGCCTCTGGTGGCGGGCTACGGTTTCCAGATCGCCGTGATCGCGCAGGGCTTGACCCAATTGGATGTGCGCTACGGCAAGCCGACGCGCGACATGCTCGTCGGCAACATGGACATCAAACTCTTGATCGGCGTCGGCGACGAGACAACCGCCAAATATTGCGCTGACGAAATCGGCAAGCAGTACGTCCGCCGGGAAGGCTGGGGAACATCGGTCGGTGGCGGCGGGTTTATTGGCGGCGGGTCTCGCGCGAGCCGCACCACGCAAGGCCGGTGGGAGCTGGAGCCAATCATGGCCGCCGAGACCCTGCGGCGACTGGACGGAAAGAAAGCGGTCCTGCTGGTGCGCAGTCATCATGCAGCGGTTCTCGACAAGACCAACTTCTTCACCGACGCAGCCTACAAACGAAGAGTCGCGACCGCCGCGCCGTTCAAGCACCGTCTGACAATTCCCAATGTAGGCGACAATCGAGCAGCCGAGCATTGGTCTGACCCGATCGCGGATCGGCCGGCAGTCGCGGTGGCCGCCAGGCACGACGCGGCCTTTGCGCGTGTGATGGCGGCCGCCGAGGCGATATTCTCGAACGCGAACCCGGTCCGATCCGCCTTCGTTTACGCGATGAACGAGACAAGCAATGAGGCCATTGCCGAACTCTGCAAGCGCCTTCGCGTGGAGCCGGAAGCAGTCGCCCCGCTCAAAAAGACACGACCTCGAATGTTCGGCGTGGCAGCTTCGAACGTGGAGCTGACGCAACTATTGCGAAGTGAAATCGTCGCCGCGCGCCACCTTCTCAACGCGCATCGCGCGGAACGTGCGACGATCTTGCCGGCAACTGCATCCTTGGCGGCGCTGATCGCGGCCTCGTCGCTGGCGACCCCGGCGTTCACTGAGTGGTCGACCGCTCAAGCCGGCGAGACCGCCGGAGCCGGACGCAGCGAACATGGTCAGGATGTTGTTACGCTGATCTCGGAGATAGCTGACGAAGCCGCCGCGTGGGCGGCAAATGTGAAAGCCGCTGTCGCCACTGTCGCGGATCCGGCCGCACGCGAAGCGATCGAATGCCAGCTCGAAGGCTTTCAGTCCTCGGCAGCGCTGTTCCAAGACACCCCCGACGACCTTCCCGCACTCATTGAGGCGTAACGAGGGGCATTTTAGCGCTGTCTCCCCCTGACCCAACCCGATCGTTTGCTCATTCTGCTTTCAGGTCTTCTGCATTTGCGTAGGTCTGTCGCCCGTGCTCGGTATAGAACCATCGCCAGTGCTCACGCTGGGCGTTGTGGGCGACAGGCGCACTCTAGACCAGCGAGTGCGCGTTGCGCGCGTCGCGTCAAGGCGGCACGATGGCTGGTCCGTCGCATGGGCGGCGCGCAGGCGGAAAGTGATGGGCAGCGCCCCGAACGCAGATGATAGTCTTGCGACCGGGTTGGTCGGGGCTTACGCGCGTTGGCGTTCGAAAAGTCTCGGCCAGATCACGGACGCCCTCGAGCGCAGACTGATTCTCGAGCTTCTTGAGCCACGCGTGGGGCAATCGATTCTCGACGTCGGCTGCGGCGACGGCGTGTTCGCCGTAGCCCTGGCGCAGAAGGGCGCCGCCGTCGTCGGCGTCGATGCGGATTCCGCGATGATCGCGAAGGCGCGGGAAAACGCCGATCGCGCAAAGATAGCCGTTGAACTGATCGAAGGTGTGGCCGAGGGCCTGCCTTTTCCCGACGCGACATTCGAGCGGGTCCTTGCGGTCGCCACGCTATGCCTCGTCGACGATGCAGCTCGCGCGGTCGGCGAAATGGCGCGGGTTCTGGCGCCAGGTGGAAGGGCCGTAATCGGCGATCTCGGTCAGTGGAGTCTGTGGGCCGCGAAGCGAAGGATCAGCGGATTGCGCGGCAATCCGGTCTGGCGGAAGGCGCATTTCAGAACGTCGCGCGACCTCCGCCGATTGGTCGAGGCCGCGGGGCTCGTCGTCGTCGAGACGCGCGGGTCTATCTTCTATCCGCCGCTTGGTATCGCTGCGCAGCTCCTCGCGCCGATCGACCATTGGCTCGGCCGTTGGACAACGTTTGGCGCGGCGTTCATCGCTTTGTCTGCGACAAAGCCAGATACTGGTCAACGAGTTGCGACAAGTCCAAAATGAAACGGGCAGGCTGAGCGCAAATCCACAATGCGCGACTCGGCGAAGCCGGCTTCAGCGATCCATGCTGCGCATTGGTCGGGCGTGGGTCGGATGGCGCGCGGCGGACCGCGCGGGGTCGGAATGTCGCTGCGCCAATGCATGACCGAGAGCCGGCCGCCAACGCGCAGAACGCGCCGCGCCTCCCGCAGCAGATCAACGGGCCTCTCCAGGTGAAGCAGGTTGTAGATCATCGCATGCGCCTGCGAGCCGTCAATCAGGCCCGTGCCTTGTGCGATAAAATCCCGCGCTTCGGCGCGGATGTTGTCGACCCCCTGTTGTGCGGCCTTGTCTCGAACGGCCGAGACCATGTCCGGTTCGATGTCGAGAGCCGTGACGATGCCCGAAACGCGTTCGGCCGCCGGCAAAGTGAACGTTCCATAGCCGCAGCCGAATTCCACGACATCGCCGAGAGGCGGGTCGCCGACCATAAGGAAGCGGACCGCGCGTTTGGCGTCGAAGAAGCTCGCCCAATATTCCTCCGCAGGCATGCCGCTTTGGCGCGCTTTCACGTGACGGCCCCGTCGTCAGAACACGATAACCTTGTCGGCGGCGATCGTCGCCTGCGCGAGCGCATCCATCGTACTGCGCTCGACACCTTCGAGCATCTGATCGGCGGGAAGACCGCGCGCGTCCATGCAGGTTCCGCACAGAAGGACCTTGCCGCCTGAAAGAACGATGCGCCTCAGCATTTTTTCGACGTTGTAATAGCCATCGGGCGTCTTCTGTCCGGCGCGCGCGGCGAGCACGGCGTCCGCCATCAGAAAAACGACAATTTCACTGCCTGGCGCGTTCTTCGGGAGCGCGATTGCGAGGCGCAGGCCATTGTAGACCCTTTCGGTTCCATAGGGCGGATCGTTGAGGATGAACAGAAATTTCATTTCGAGGCTGCCTTGAAAGTCATGATTGAGGGGGAATGTCGGCGCGATCTCGCGTGACTGCGTTTGCGACAGTTGAGGATGCTTTTGGCTCGCGCATGACCACAGCGGCGACCGCCCCCGAAACAAAAGTCAACGTTGCGATCGAAACGATGGCCCACGCGAGGCCGAAAGCGTCGGCGATCAGACCAGCAGACAATGCGCCGATGGCGTAACCCAGATCGCGCCAGAAGCGATAGACGCTGAGCGAGCGCACCCGCCAAGTCGGATGCGAGGCGTCGGAGACGGCCGCTATCAGGCTCGGATAGACCATGGCCGTGCCGACCCCGAGCAACAGGCTGGCGATGAGCCAATACTCGAAGCTTCGTGTCGCCGCAGTCATGAACAGGCCGGCCGCCTGCACCCACATGCCGGCGACGATCAGGCCCTTGCGTCCCCAGCGGTCGCTCAGGGGGCCGGTCGCCACCTGCAGGATGCCCCATGTCGCCGGATAGACCGCCTTGAGAATGCCGATCCGTTCGACGCCGAGCCCGAAGACGGCGAAGAACAGCGGAAATATTCCCCAGCTCATGCCGTCGTTGAGATTGTTGACGAGGCCGGCCTGCGAGGCGGCGAACAGATTGCGGTCACGGAACGAGGTGAGCGCGAAGATTTCCCAGAAGCCGAGCGCCTCCGGCTGCAGCACGCTCGCGGCGACTTCATGGCGCACGTGGTCGCTCGTGTCGCGGACGAGCAGGACCGACAAGGTCGCCCCGAGCACGGCATAGACGATGCCGAGATACATGGGCGCCGGCCGCAGGCCGTAGCCGGAGGCGATCAGCCCCGTCAGATAGGCGGTGACGCCGACTGCGAGATAGCCGGCGAATTCGTTGAGGCCGACGGCGAGTCCGCGCGATTTCGGCCCGACGAGATCGATTTTCATGATCACCGTCATCGACCAGGCGAAGCCCTGGTTGAGTCCGAGCAGCGCGTTGGCGGCGACGATCCACTCCCAGCCCGGTCCCCACATGATCATGAAGGGTACGGGCAAGCCGAAGGCCCAGCCGAGGACGAGCACGCGTTTGCGGCCCCATTCGCCAGCCAAGTGGCCGGAGACGAGATTGGCGAAGGCCTTGACGACGCCGAAGCTGACGATGAATGAGACGACCAGCGTCGTGGAAGCGAGATGGAACTCCTCGGCGCCGATCAGCGGCACGACTGTCCGCTCGAGGCCGACCATGCCGCCGACGAAGGCGTTGACGAGCACCAGCAGCGAGAATTGCCGCCAGTTCGCGCGAAGGCCGAGCGCGACGCCGCTTTGCGAGTCGATCGAGGCGTTCATTCTGCGGCCGTTTGCAAGCCAGAATTCGCGGCGCGCATCTCCGCGGCCTGCGGCGGCGCCGGTGGAATTTCGGCCAGCATGAAGTCGACGAACTCGCCTTCGTCGTCGATCCGGAACGCCTTGTTGAACCGTTTCTCGAAGCCGATGGTCGACCACGGCTTGCCGCTCAGCGCACGCCCGCATACCGAACCGGCGTAGGCGCCTGGCAGAACCTCCAGATGGTCGGGAAGGGCTTTGAGCTTTCGGATAGTGCTGAACAGGATACGCGCGCCCTCGGCGGCGTCGGTCGCGAGTTCGGTCCTTCCGAGATCGCCGACCATCAGCGTATGTCCCGTCAGGACGAACCATGGTTCGTCGGCGCGCGTGCGGTCGCACACGAGAAGGCAGATATGTTCGGGCGTATGTCCCGGCGTATGCAGGACTTTCGCGACGACATTGCCGAGCGGCAGTTCGTCGCCATCCTCGACGGCCCTATGCGGAAAGGAGACGGCGGCCTTCGACGACAGAACGTATTCGGCTTTCGCCGCCGCGGCGAGCCGCCTGCCGGCGGACAGATGGTCGGCGTGCACATGCGTGTCGACGACGAAGCAGACGCGCATACCCCCTTCCTGCGCGGCGCTCAGATAGGGTTCAATGTCGCCGACCGGATCGACGACGGCGGCCATGCCTTTGCCGCCACAACCGATCAGGTACGAGACGGCGACGGGCTCGCGATGCAGGAATTGACGAAGAATCATGAGCTTGCGTCCCGAATGAAGCTGCGTTAGGCTACATTCAATCGTTTTGCAGAATGTTCCATTGAGGCCGCCGCGTGTCAAGACAAAAGCAAGCCATCTTCGCCAGCCTCGCCGAGATTGCCCAAGCGCTCGGCCATGGACATCGGCTCGAACTGCTCGAACTGCTCGCGCAGGGCGAGCGCGGCGTCGAGGACCTGTCGGCGCGCACGGGCCTCACCTTCGCCAATACGTCTCGCCATCTGCAGATTCTGCGCCGTGCGCGCCTCGTCGACACGCGCCGCGCCGGCAAACGCGTGTTCTACCGCCTGAACGGCGACGTCGAAGTCGTCGACGTCATGCAGGCGCTCGGCCGCGTCGGCGAAAGGAACGTCGCCGAGGTGGCGCGCGTGATGACGGACTATTTCAGGGCGCGCGACGCGATGGAGCCTGTCCTGCGCGAAGAATTGATGGCGCGCCTGGCCGACGGGCTGGTGACGCTGCTCGACGTGCGACCCCAAGACGAATTCGCGCTCGGCCACCTGCCGGGCGCGCGCAACATCCCGCTCGCGGAACTGGAACGCCGGCTGGCGGAGCTTCCGCCGGAGCAGGAAGTCGTCGCTTACTGCCGCGGCCCCTATTGCGTATTCTCCGTCGAAGCGGTCGCCGCCCTGCGGCAGCGGGGCTACAACGCGCGACGCCTGGAAGACGGCTATCCCGAGTGGAAGGCCGCCGGCCTGCCGGTCGAGGCGGCGGAATGACATGACAACATTCGAAGGGGGCGACGCGCCGATCCTGGCCGGCAAGCTTTATGCCGAACCGTCGACATTCAAGCCGGAGGCGCTGCTGCGCGAAGCGCGCCGGCAGCGCGGTCGTCCCCTCTCGAACGTCCCGAAAATCTGCGTGCTCGATCCGGACGGCGATCTTGTTCGCCGGCTGCGGCGCGACGGCGCCGCGCGCCTTCACGAGGGATGGGCCTGTTACCACACCGAACTGCTCGAATTCGATGTCGAGGGCGTCGGAAAGTTGGGAATCATAGGCTGCGCGGTCGGCGCGCCCTTCGCCGTTCTCGTCGCCGAACAATTGTTCGCATCCGGCTGCCGTCTGCTGGTCAGCGTCACGTCGGCTGGCCAGATCGCCGATCGCGGGCCGCCGCCCTATTACGTGCTGATCGATCGCGCGCTGCGCGACGAAGGAACGAGTTATCACTATCTGCCGCCAAGCGAATTCGCGGACGGCCCGACCGGACTTCTCGCCCATGTCGAAGCCGAGACGACGAGGCTGGATACGATCGTGCGCCGTGGCGCGACATGGACGACCGATGCACCCTATCGCGAGACAGAAGCGGCCATCGCCGATGCGCGGGCCGCCGGCGCGCTTGCCGTCGAAATGGAAGCCGCAGCGCTCTACGCGTTCGCTGCCGCGCGAGGCGAGGCAGTCATCTGTTTCGCGCATGTCACCAACATGATGGCGCAGGACGAGGGCGACTTCGAAAAGGGCGAGGCGGATGGAACCGTCACGACGCTCGCTGTCATAGCGGCGGCCGCGCGCGGGTGGGCGGCGATCACGTCGGGGAATGGGCCATCCCCGATCGCCCCGGCGCCTGCGCTTCGTGACTAAACTCCCGCTGAATGTCCGCAACGTGGCGGGAGCTCAAGGTCCCAAGAGATCGGTCAACGGTTGATCCGGCACCTGATCCTGGCCAGACACCGCCAGTCGCTCAGTCGCCTGAGCCTATCTCGCTCTCTCGATTTTGGTCACCGTCAACTGGCCATTCACGCTGTCGGCGACGAACTTCACCTTGTCGCCGGCCTTGACCGCCTTCAGCATCGCGGGATCGGACGCCTTGAACACCATAGTCATCGCGGGCATGTCGAGGTTCGGAATCTTCTGATGATCGATTGTGATCTTGCCCGCGGATGCGTCGATCTTCGTCACCTTGCCGCTAACGAGCGGGGCGCTCTGCGCGAAGGCAGGCGCGCCGAGCGCGAAAAGGGAAACGACGACAAGTGAGGCGATCCGTTTCATAACCAGGCTCCTTTTCGCTCCTACTTCACAACGACCGTTCCATGCATGCCGGCCTGACGGTGGCCCGGAATGAGGCAGGCGAATTCGAACGTCCCGCGTTTCGTGAATTTCCAGAGGATTTCCGCGGATTTGCCGGGATCGAGGCGCTTGCCGTTCGGATCGTCATGCTCCATGTCCGGGAAGCGCTCCATCACCTTTGCGTGTTCATCGTTCTCCCTCACGGTCGCCAACATGAACTCGTGTGCGAGCGCCCCCTCGTTCCTAAGGATGAAGCGGACCTGTTCTCCGCGCCTCGCCTCAACGCGATCCGGCGTAAACGACATTGCGCCGTCGCCCTCGTGCATGACGATTTCGACGGTGCGCGCAGGCTTCTTGGGATCGCCGGGCGCGCCGGCGGAGAAGTGCTTTTCGTCGCCATGGGCGAACGACGGAGTCGCGGCCCCGATCGAGAACGCGAGACCGAGACCTGCTGCGATCCAATTTTTCATCAGGCTGTGCTCCTATTCGTGATGCATGTGCGATGAGGGTTTCACCGCGCGATATTCCGCGCCCTTTTCGGACGGCGCGGCGCACTTCGGCGCTGGCGCCTGTTCGCCCGGCACGAGACGTGCGACGGTTCCTTCAGGATGCCTGAACCAGCCCGGATCCTTGTAATCGCTGCGCGCGAGCCCCTCGCGCACTTTCAGGACCGAGAACATGCCGCCCATTTCCACAGGCCCGAACTGGGCGTAGCCCGTCATCATCGGCAGCGTGTTGTCGGGCAGCGGCATTTCCATTGCGCCCATGTCGGCCATGCCCTTGTCGCCCATCGTCATCTGTACCGGCGCAACCTTGCCAATCTTCTTCTGCATGGCCCGCAGGTCGGCGCCGATATAGGTCTTCACCGAATGGCCCATGGCGTTCATCGTGTGGTGCGACTTGTGGCAATGGACCGCCCAGTCGCCCGGTTCGTCGGCGACGAAGTCGATGGCGCGCATCTGTCCCACGGCGACGTCGACCGTGACTTCCGGCCAGGCCGCGCCTTCCGGGACCCAGCCGCCGTCCGTGCACGACACCTTGAACTCATGGCCGTGCGCGTGGATAGGATGGTTGGTCATGGTGAGATTGCCGATGCGTATGCGCACCTTGTCATTTTTTGCCACAACGAACGGATCGATCCCCGGCCAGACCCGCGAATTCCAGGCCCACAGGTTGAAATCGGTCATTTCGTTGACCTTGGGCACGTAGCTTCCGGGCTCGATGTCGTAGCTCGCCATCAGGAAAACAAAATCGCGGTCGACGCGCCGGAATTGCGGGTCGCGCGGATGGACGACGAAGAAGCCCATCATGCCCATGGCCATCTGCACCATTTCGTCGGCGTGCGGGTGGTACATGAACGTTCCCGAGCGGCGCAGCTCGAATTCGTAAACGAAGGTCTGGCCCGGCTTGATCGCGGGTTGCGTCAATCCGCCGACGCCGTCCTTGCCGTTCGGCAGGCGCTGGCCGTGCCAGTGAATCGTCGTGTGCTCGGGGAGCCTGTTCGTCACGAAGACGCGGACCTTGTCGCCCTCGACCGCCTCGATCGTCGGCCCCGGCGATTGGCCGTTGTAGCCCCAGAGATAAGCCTTCATGCCCGGCGCGAACTCGCGCACGACCGGCTCGGCGACGAGATGGAATTCCTTCCAGTCGCCGTTCATTCGCCACGGCAGCGTCCAGCCGTTCAGCGTGACGACGGGGTTGTAGTCGGGACCGGTCGCTGGCGCGAGCGGCGGCTGCGTCGTCGCGTCGCCTGCTGTCGGCGCCTCGGGGATGGCGGCGGCCTGCGCGCGGCCACTGACGAGCGTCGCCGAGACGGCGGAGAGGGCGGCGGCGTCGAGAAACTGGCGTCGGGAGAACATCGGCTATCTCCTCAATCCGTGGTCGCGGCGGCGGCGAGCGCCGATGGTCTTGGCTCGGCCCCGCTCATGCCGCCGCCAACGATCGCCGCGTGCAGGTCGGCGTCCGCGACGAAGAAATCGCGGCGCGCCTCTATCGCGGCGACATTGCTCAGCACGCGGGCGCGGGCGTCCTGCAGCAGGATAAATAGGTCCGCGATCATGCCGTTGTAGCGCAGCATGGATTCGTCCTCGATCGTCTTGCGCAGCGGCAGCACTTTCGATTGATAGAGCCGCGCCACATCGTAAGCACCGCGATAGGCCGTATAGGCTTCGCGGACTTCCGAGCGCGCGTTGACGCCCTTCTCGGCAAGCCGATTGGCGGCGCGCATGTAGGTTTCCTCCGCCTCGCGCGTGCGCGCCTGGCCCAAATCGAAGATCGGAATCTGGAAACTCGCTTCGACGCCGCGCACATGCGCGCGATCGGTCGATTGCGTCCCGCTGGAATCGGTCGAGACGCTTTTCGTCCAGGTTTCGGCCGCGCCGAGTTCGAAGGCGTTGACGAAGCGCGTCGCCTGCGTCAGTCCGAGTTCCTTCGCGGTCTTTTCGAGATCGGCCCGCGCCATTGCAACGTCGACCCGGCGGTCGAGGGCTTGCGTTTCGAGCGCGGCGAACGCGCGCGGCGCAGGCGGCAGGCCCGGAAGGCTCTGCGGCAGCGCATAGTCGATGTCTTGCCCCCACAGGCCCATGAGGCGCGTCAGACGTTCCTTCTCGATTTTCTCCTGCGTGCGGGCTTTGGCGACCTGCGCGGCAAGTTCTGCGTAGAAGGCGAATTCGCGGCCCTGGTCGAGCTTGTTGAGCGCGCCGGTCTCGCCGAGTTTGTGCGCAAGCTCTGCCGTCGTCTCCGCGTTGGCGCGGGCCTGCAGCAAGTACTTTGTCTGCGCCCGCGCGCCGGCGGCCTTCCAATATTGCCGGCGCACGTCGGCGGCGAGCCTGAGCGTGCTCGCAATCGCTTCGAGTTGCGCCTTGCGCCAGGAGGTTTCGGCGATGTCGCGGCGCGCGGGCAGGGTAGCGAGCGCGAGGAGATCGGCGACCAGACGGCGCTCGATGTCATAGGACATAGCGCCGCGCAGGCTGAGCAGAGACACTGTCGGATTGGGCGGCAGGCTCGCGGCGACGAACTGTGCTTCGGATAGGCCGAGATCGTTGTAGGCGGCCTGCAGCCCCTTGTTGCGGAGAAAGGCGACCTGCACAGCGCGTTCGACGTTCAGACCCCGCCTCAGCAGGGCGCGGGCGCGTCCGGCCGCGTTTTCATCCTCTTCGTCGGTCGCGACCATCACGACGTCGCGGCGTTCGTCGGCGCGGACGCGATTCGCTACGGCGCCCATGCCTGCGTCGGGCGAGAAATTCGCGCAGCCTGCGAGCGCGAGAGGCGCGAGCGCAATAATCAGAACGCGCTTCATGGTTGCTCCCCCCGCGGCTTCGGTGCGACGCCGCGATTGATCGTCGCCCAGTCGGCGGGCTCCACGGGCTTGAAATCGCGCGTTCCGGCGGCGGCGTCGCCGACCTTCGGCGCCGATCCGCGCATGGACGCGTCCGCCGTGCGAATGAAGGCCGGAGGCGGCATCTGCGCACAGGCCGCCAAGAGGAGGCAGGCGCCTCCCGCGAGCAAAAATCTCATCGAGGAAAATCCCGGATAGTCGACAAGCCGTCGCCTTCCGAACATGCAGAGGGCGCGGGCACGCAGATCAGGCGGCGAGCGTCGGCGTTCGCCGCCTCGTTGCTTTACGCGCGTGGAGGTCGATCTATCGAATCGGGGAAGCCGTCGTCGGCGAGCCGGTCGGCCGCGATACGCAGGTCGACCGACAGGACGTCGGACGTTGCGGCGACGACAGCCGCGCGTCCCGGCAAGGCGAAGCACCCGGAGCTACAGCATCCGTCCTTGCATGGGTCGGCCGCGGAATGGTCCGCGTGACCATCCTTATGGCTACGCGCACGCTCGGCTGCGTGATGTCCGTGGTCGACAGCGAGATCAACGGATGCGAACGCCTCGAACCCCGAGCCGTCATGGCCGGCGGCCGGTCGCGCCACGGTGGCGCCGATCAGCAGAAAGGCGAAAAGACCGGCGATCATGCCGGTCCAGCCCGCCGATCTGAAAAGCGCACCAAGTCTCATGTTCGCGAAATCGTTCCCTTGCCGAAGCGTGGCAGACTATATGGCCTCCCGTGGGCTGCGGCAATATGACCGTCCCGCTCCCGTTCCCGTCAACACCGCGCTTCCAGCCGGCGGCGCAAGCCTCTGGAAACCATCGGGTTCACGTAATGTACGATCTTGATCCTTCGCAAAGACAATCGGGCGGGCCGCTATAGGCTCCACCAAGTAGACCGCCGAAAGTAGCGGCTTGACGGTGGAACGGTTCGAGCCGATATCTGCGGCGCAGGATAATGAGTTGATGCGCTTCCTTGGTACGATATTGGGCTTGTTGATCGCCTTCGCGGTGGCGCTGCTGCCGTCGGCGAGCTACGCCCATATCGGCATACACGCGCCAGAAGCCGCTGTCGCGACGCAACCGTCTGCCGACAATTCGGTTGTGTCGATGGGCATGTCCACGGACATCCTGACGCCGGCCGATGACTGCTGCGCGTGCCACAACAAGGCGGGCGATCCCTGCCAGTCTGCGGCGTGCTGCACGGCGCATTGCGCCGGAGTCGCAGCCTTCTTCGAGACGCGGTTCGTGCAATTTCCGGCGCCGACGCATCTGCTCCCGCTGATCTCGGATCAGGTCCTCTCGCTGCACGCGAACTCCCCGCCATTCCGACCTCCGCGCGTCTGATCTCCTGACCCGCTGCCCGCAGCGCGAGCGCACTCGCCTGCGAAGCAGCGAACGGCTGCCCGCGTTCGAACGCGAACGAGCGGCCAAGGACCGATCGGCTAGGAGATCCGTCATGAAACGAGCCAATCCCAGCGCTGCCGCGACGGCCGCTGCGTCTCGACATGACCTCTGTTCCGCGCTCCCCGAGAGGAATCGCGGTCGCCGGGAAGTCCTGTTCTTCATCGCTTGAAAGCATGTCCGGCGATCGGGCGCCTGCGCCTTTCGCCGCAGAAGCAGGAGAAATAACATGAAATCGACCCTCAAGACTCTCGCAATCGCGCTCGCCATGACGGCGCCATTCGCGCCTCCCATGATCGCGCCCGCTGTCGCCCAAAGCGCCGCGGACCACGACGCCCACCATCCGCAGCTGAGCGCTGTGCCGGCGCCTGCTCCCGTTGCGCCGCCCGCAGCCCAGTCCGGCCCCGCCGGCGTCGGCGGGATACCCATGATGAACATGATGGGCGAAGGCGGCGGCATGGATATGCCCGGCATGATGCGGATGATGAGTATGATGGACGGCGGCATGGCCGGCAGTGGGATGAGCGCGCTCGGCGCGCTCGACCACATCGAAGGGCGGTTGGCTTATCTCCGCGCAGAACTGCGGATTACGGATGCCCAGACCGCGGCGTGGAACGCGTTTGCCGATGCGCTGCGCGCGCAGGCGCAGAAGCTCGGGCAATTGCGCGGTCCGATGATGATGCAAGGCGCGGCGCAACAGGCGCCCACTCTGGTCGATCGCTTCGACCAGCAGGAGCGCTGGCTCACGGCCCGTCTCGACGGCGTCCGCGCGATCAAGGCCGTGTTCGCGCCGCTATTTGCGACCCTGTCGGACGACCAGAAGAAAACCGCCGACGAATTGCTCGGCCCGCATTTCGGGGCGCCCATGATGGGCTTTGCCGGAATGATGGGCGGCGGAATGATGCAGCCCGGCCAGGCGAAGCCCGGCGCGGCCATGCCGATGCCGGGAATGGGCCGGTGAGCAGGAGGAAGTCGTCATGTCGTTCCACGATCACTCCCATCACGAAGAGCCGCAGCGAAGCGGCTTTTTGACTTCGCGCGCCGGTCTCGTCCTGATCGGCTTTCTCATCATCGCCGGCGCGCTGCTGTTCACCGAGCATCGCGCCCACGTTCTTGGGCTCCTTATCTGGCTGCCGCTTCTGGCCTGCCCGCTGATGCATCTCTTCATGCATGGCGGGCACGGCGGACATGGAGGACACGGCGGCCAGGGCGGCGGAGCCGGAAAGGAATGAGCCATGCAACACGATTCATTCACCTCCTCCTATGGCCTCTGGAGCCTGGTGATCGTCAATTCGGTCGTCTTCATCCTGTTCGGCTACAGCTTCTTCAAGCCGCAGACGACGCGCGACTGGCGATCGTTCAGCGCGTTCAGCGCGTTTCTCGTCGCGCTGTTCACGGAGATGTACGGCTTTCCGCTGACGATCTATCTCCTGTCCGGCTGGCTCCAGACGCACTATCCCGACGTCGACTGGTTCTCGCACGACGCCGGCCATCTGCTCGAAATGATGTTCGGCTGGAAGACCAATCCGCACGCAGGGCCGTTTCACATCCTGAGCTTCTTCCTGATCGGCGGCGGCTTCATGCTGATCGCTGCGGGCTGGCGCGTTCTCTACGACGCACAGCGGCGCCGCGCGCTTGCGACGGAGGGCGTCTATTCCTACGTGCGACACCCCCAATATGACGGGTTCATCCTCGTGATGCTCGGCTTCCTCGTGCAATGGCCGACGATCCTGACGCTCGCCATGTTCCCGGTTCTGGTCTTCATGTATGTGAAGCTTGCGAAAACCGAGGAGCGCGAGGCGCTCGCCGAATTCCCCGACGAATATCGCAAATATGCGGCAGCCATGCCGGGGTTCGTTCCAAAGCTCGACCGCCTCTTCGGCGGATCGCACACCGGGACCTACTCAAATGGCTGACCCCACGAAATCGGCGGCGCGCGACGGCGCGCCGCGCGTCAACGGAGCATTTCCCATGTCGAAGACCATGAAGCGCGCCCTTCTGCTCGTTGCCTTAGGCGTCGCCGCCCCCGCGGCGGCGCTGGGTGAAGAGATCGACGTGTGGCGCTCGCCTTTCTGCGGATGCTGTCATCTCTGGATGAAGCACATGGAATCCGCAGGCTTCACGGTGCGGTCGAACGAGACGGACGATCTCATGGCCGTCAAGAGGGAACGCAAAGTTCCGCCTGATCTCGCCTCCTGCCACACCGCCGTCGTCGCCGGCTACACGATCGAAGGCCATGTGCCGGCCGCGGACGTGCAGAAGCTGCTCGCCGACCGCCCGGACGCGCTCGGGCTCGTCCTGCCGGGCATGCCGGCGGGTTCGCCCGGCATGGGCATTGGTGCGGAACCCTATGACGTTCTCCTCCTCCAAAAGGACGGATCGACGAAAATCTTCGCGCATCACGCGGGGACGACATGAGCGCACGTCGATCGAGCGATGACAATTGAAGGAAGCACGCGATGACCGAGTCCCACGCTGAACATCAGCATGACCGCCATGGCCACGGTTTGGCTGCGCAATCCGCCGGCGTGAAAGATCCGGTCTGCGGCATGGCCGTCGATCCAACGACGGCCAAGCACCGCGCGACGTTCGAAGACCGCTCATTTGTCTTCTGTTCGACGGGGTGTCACGACAAATTCGTCGCCGAACCGAAGCGCTACGCCGAAGCGGTCGCGCCGCCGGCGAAGCCACAATCGGTAGTCCCGGCCGGCACGATCTACACCTGTCCGATGCATCCGCAGATCAGGCAGCTCGGACCGGGAAACTGCCCGATCTGCGGCATGACGCTCGAGCCGGTCGTGGCGACGGCGGACACCGGGCCGAGCGCCGAGCTCGTCGACATGACGCGGCGGTTCTGGATCGGCCTTGTTCTCTCCGCCCCGGTGCTGGCGCTGGAAATGGGCGCGCATCTCTTCGACTGGCGTTGGCTGCCGCAGCAGACGTCCAATTGGGCGCAGGGCGCGCTGGCGACGCCGGTCGTGCTTTGGGCCGGTTGGCCATTCTTTGAACGCGCCTGGCGCTCCGTCGTCAACCGCAGCCTGAACATGTTCACGCTGATCGCGATGGGCACCGGCATCGCCTGGGTCTACAGCGTCGTCGGCACAGTCGCCCCGCAGGTCTTTCCCGCGACCTTCCGCGGCCACGACGGCGCGGTGGCGATCTATTTCGAGGCCGCCGCCGTCATCACCGTTCTCGTTCTGCTCGGGCAGGTGCTCGAACTGCGGGCGCGCGAGACGACGAGCGGCGCGATCCGGGCGCTGCTCGATCTTGCGCCGAAGAGCGCGCGGCGGATCAAGCCGGACGGAAGCGAGGAGGAAGTTCCGCTCGAAGCGGTCATCGTCGGCGACCGTCTTCGCGTGCGTCCGGGCGAAAAAGTCCCGGTCGACGCGATCGTCGCGGACGGGCGCAGCGCCGTCGACGAATCCATGGTGACGGGCGAATCCATGCCCGTGACAAAGGAGGTCGGGGCGAGGGTCATCGGCGGCACGATCAACCAGAGCGGCGGGCTGATCATCACGGCCGAGAAAGTCGGGCGCGACACCATGCTGGCGCAGATCGTCCAGCTCGTCGCAGAGGCGCAGCGCAGCCGCGCGCCGATCCAGCGGCTCGCCGACGACGTGTCGGCCTGGTTCGTGCCGGCGGTCATTCTCATCGCCGTCATCGCCTTCATCGTCTGGTCGATCGTCGGGCCCGAGCCGCGCTTCTCCTACGGCCTCATCGCGGCGGTCGCGGTGCTGATCATCGCCTGCCCCTGCGCACTCGGCCTTGCGACGCCGATGTCGATCATGGTCGGCGTCGGCCGCGGCGCACAGGCGGGAGTCCTCATCAAGAACGCCGAAGCGCTCGAGCGGATGGAAAAGGTCGATACGCTCGTCATCGACAAGACGGGAACGCTCACGGAGGGTAAGCCGGCCGTGACCTCGATCGTCACGGCGGAGGGCTTTTCGGAAGCCGACGTTCTGCGGCTCGCCGCGAGCGTCGAGCGGGCGAGCGAACATCCGATCGCCCACGCCATCGTCGCCGCGGCCGAGGCGCGCGGCCTCGCGCTGTCGGCGGTCGAGGATTTCGACTCGCCGACCGGCCGCGGCGCGGTCGGGAAGGTCGAAGGACGCAGAGTCGTTCTTGGCAACGCGCGGTTCCAGCAGGAGCAGGGCGTCTCGACCGAAGTCCTCACGAAGGACGCCGAGCGCTTGCGCGAGGAGGGGGCGACAGCGATCTTCGCCGGCGTCGACGGCCGCGTGGCGGGCGCGTTCGCGATCGCCGATCCGGTCAAGGCCACTACGCCGGACGCGCTGGCGGCGCTGAACGCCGCGGGCGTGAAAGTCGTCATGCTCACCGGCGACAATTGGACGACGGCGAAGGCGGTCGCGCGCCGGCTCGGCATCGACGACGTCGAAGCGGAGGTCCTGCCCGACCAGAAAGGCGCGGTCGTGCAGCGCTACAAGGCGGCGGGACGCATCGTCGCCATGGCGGGCGACGGCGTCAACGACGCCCCGGCGCTCGCCTCCGCCGATGTCGGAATCGCCATGGGCACGGGCGCGGATGTGGCGATCGAAAGCGCCGGCGTGACGCTGCTCAAAGGAGATCTCACCGGCATCGTACGTGCGCGAAAACTGTCGCAGGCGGCGATGGGCAATATCCGTCAGAACCTGTTCTTCGCCTTCATCTACAACGCGCTAGGCGTGCCGGTCGCGGCCGGCGTCCTCTATCCCTTCTTCGGGATTTTGCTGTCGCCTGTCATCGCGGCGGCGGCTATGGCGCTGTCCTCCGTCAGCGTCATCACCAACGCGGCGCGGCTGCGTCGCGTACGATTGTGAGGGGAGGCGGTCATGATGGGATACGGAATGTCCGGCGGGTTCTTCGGCATGGGCCTTTATGGCCTGCTGTTTCTGATCCTGCTCGTTCTCGCGATCGCGGCGCTCGTGAAGTATCTGCGCGGTTGAACGAAGCAGCGCGGCGTTTCGGATGGCTCGCGTCGAGGCAGCTCACACATAGGAGACGATTATGGCCTACCATTTCTCAAAGAAGCTCGACATGTCCTTCGACGAGGCGGTCGCGCGGACGACCGAAGCCCTCAAGGACGAGGGGTTCGGCGTTCTCACGCAGATCGACGTCAAGGAGACATTGAAAAACAAGCTTGGCGTCGAATTCCGGCCGTATCGTATTCTCGGGGCCTGCAATCCGGCCTTCGCGCACAAGGCGCTCCTGGCGGAAGACAAGATCGGCACGATGCTTCCGTGCAACGTGATCGTGCAGCAGACGCCGAGCGGCGTCGAGGTGTCGGCGGTCGATCCAGTCGCGTCGATGGCCGCGATTCACAATCCAGAACTCGCAGATATCGCGACGACCGTGCAGACGAAGCTGAAGAACGTCATCGACTCGCTCTGAGCGTATCAGGCGTCGCAGGTGCGTGCCGGTCGTTCAACCCCGCTCCGAATCGCGGATCCCACGAACATTCCTGATGAGAAACGCAGTCATGACATCGAACAAAACGGCCTGTGGACGGAATGTCCTCAATCGCTGCCACAGCCCGCGCTGCGAACACAGCGTCCCGTTCCTGTGGCCTTTTGCGGCAGCCATCGAACTCGGCGAAGAGGGAATGAAGCTCTTCCAGCGGAATCTCGGCTTCCTGTCAGAGACGCAGAAAATCGCCGCGCCGCCGCCGCCCGAATGGGCGACCGCAAATCGCGTGCTTCTCGACATGGACACAATGCGGCTGCGGGATTTTGGACCGCCTGTGAACAGCGATCTACCCGTCCTGATCGACGCGCCGTATGCGGGGCACTCGTCGACGATCGCCGATTACGACAAGGGCCAGAGTCTCGTCGAAACGCTGCTGGCCTCCGGCCTGAAACGTGTTCTCGTCGCCGACTGGAAAGCGGCGACGCCCGAGATGAAGGACTTCGACATCGACAAATATCTGGCCGAGATCAACGCCGCTGTCGACGACCTCGGCGGCCGCGTCGCGCTGGTCGGCCTCTGTCAGGGCGGCTGGATGTCGTCGATCTATGCGGCGCGCTTTCCGTCCAAGGTGCGCGCGCTCGTGCTCGCCGGCTCGCCGATCGACACGCATGCCGGAGATGGGCCGCTGAAACAGATGGTCGAGAGCCTGCCGGCTTCATTCTATGACAACCTGGTCGATGCTGGCGGCGGTTTGATGCGCGGGCAGACCATGCTGGCGGGCTGGAAGAACATGCACCCGACCGAGCAGTTTCTCGGAAAGTACATCGATCTCTACGCCAATCTCGGCGACGAGAGCTATCTCAAGAGGACCGAGACGTTCGAGCGCTGGTACGAAAACCCCGTCGATTTGCCCGGCCGATATTATCTGCAAGCGATCAAGCGGCTGTTCCGCGACAACGAACTGGCGCGCGGCGCGTTCGTCGCGCTCGGTCGGCGCGTCACCCTCAAAGACGTCTCGTGTCCCCTCTATTTGCTGGCGGGCGAAGCCGACGACATTACGACGCCCGAGCAGGTGTTCGCAGCGGCGAAGCTGGTCGCGACGCCCCCGGGCGAAATCGAAAAGCGCGTGGTTCCCGGCGGTCATATCGGCCTGTTCATGGGAGCGCGCACGCTGGCCGAAACATGGCCGTTGGTCGGGAACTGGCTCCAACGGGCGACTGGAACTGGGACGTGCGCGGATCACGACGTTGTCGATCAGGAGGCTTGACGCGGTGCACGATGCCTTCGGGACCGACAGAACTAGTTCTTCCCGTGCGCTGCACAGGCGTCGGAATGCAGCTTGCTGGGCCGCGTCGCCGTGGACGCCCCCGCAACCGGAGACGCGCAAGTTTCGCCGCTCAAGTCGAGGAGGCGCAAATGACCGTCCGGTCCAATAGTCGGACAGCGTTCGCGCTCTTATGCGTCGTCGCCGGCTTTACGCCTGCCCGGGCGGCGAAACCCACGGTGTTCGACTTTTACGAATACATGCAACGGATGGAGAGACACCCCAATACGCGCGAATGCCTCTGGGTGGCGGCGCGGGTAGAAAACGTCGTCTCGGACAAACGAGAGCTCGTTCTGTCTCATGGCGCGATTCCGCGGCTCGATATGCCGGCGATGACAATGGCTTTCGCGCCGGCCGACGCCGCGGCGTTCGGTTTGGTTCATCGGGGAGACTGGATTGATATTCGTGTCGTCAGGGACGACGGGTCCATGCGGATCGTCGATTTTCGGAGTCGGGGCGATGAGCGCGCGACGCCCACCGCCTCACATGCGTGCTGATTGGCGAACAGCTCCAGAGGCTCTCGGCCGCGGGGACAGAGTGTGTCACGTCAGCGCGTCGCCGCAACGGGGTGAACCGATGCATACGATCGAATTCGAAATCATTGATTTTCGCTCCCCGGAGGAAGCGGAAAATCTGGCGCGCCACATGCGTGGGACAAAGGGTGTGGCCGAGGCCTCTGCCACGTTTGCGCCGGGCTCCTTGATCGTGCGCTACGATCCGCACAGAGTCACGCCGCCAGAACTCGAAACCGCGGTCCTGGACTGCCGAGAGCACTGCAAGGGCAGTTTCGTGATCGCCCACATCTGCGCTCCCACGGTGAGGCGTTAACCAGGCGCCGCATTCGCCGCTCGGGCGGAGTTCGGCCGCATTGCGCGACGCGCGTTTTTGTATGAAGGACCTCATATGGGACGTTGTCTGGCGATTCGACGCATTCTTGCCGTCCTTGCGATGCTCGGCCTGCTGGTCGCGCCGGTAGCCGGATTCGCGCATAGCGCCATGGATCATGGGCCGTCGATGGCGGTGAGCGCCGACGGCGGACCGTGCTGCCCCGACAACCCATCCGACGATTGCCCAAAATGCGCGCTGACGGCGCCATGCATGGCGCAATGCCTGCAGAACGTCGCCGACGCGCATACCATCGCGCCGGTCGGCGAGTCGACCTGCGCCGCGATCCTCGCGCGATTTGACGAGGCCGTAGCGGGACTGGCGCACGCGCCTCCGCGAAGACCCCCACGCATCTGAAATTCGCCGGCCGAGCGCCGGGCGCGTGCGTCGCGCTCTCATTGAGCGTGGCGGCGATTGCCATGGGCGCTTTAGCGCATTCGCGCGCGCCGGCGGCGCCGAACCGCTTGCTTCGCCCCAAAAGCGACGGCAGCCGGCGCGAAAAATCAACTCTTAATCGCCTGATAGTTTCTTAATACTGTGTCCTTTACAGTACACGCCTTCGCTTGCGCGAACGTATGTAACGTTAAATCTTCGTAATACTGATGCAAATCAAAGAAAAGGCGCGATTCCGGGGTAACTATTCACGCGTTGCTGTGACCGGCAATCTCTAATGGAGAATCCCAATGTTCAAATCGAAATCGCGGGTCGCCCTTGCGCTCGCGCTCGCCCTGACCGGCGCCGCGCCTGCTCTCGCAGGCATGAGCACGGCCGATTATTTCCAGCGCATCGAGAAGCTGCGCGCGACCCAGACCAATCCGCAGGATGCGCCCTGGGTGCGCGTCACAGTGAACAGAATCGCCCTCCCGGCAAGAAGCATCACTGTCTCGCACGGACCGATTGCGAAGATCGACATGCCCGCCATGACGATGACGTGGACCGTCGCGGATGCGACGCATCTCGCCATGCTGCACAAGGGCGATCCGGTCGACATCCAGCTCGATAAACGCGACGGCGTGGTGCAGGTCGTCGATTTCCGCATGCAGCGCTGATCGTCGTCTCGACCTGCAAACCCGACAGAACAGGAGACCGAATCATGAAAACCTTCAAACTCGCTCTTATTGGCGCTGCGCTCGTCGCATCCGGGGCGATCGTCGCCGCTCAATACGCGCCTGAAGGCAACGGGAGCATCGCCACCGCGTCCTATGCTGCGCCCGAGAGCAACGGGAACGTCGTCACGGCGTTCAACCGCACGCCGGAAGGAAACGGCGCCTTCACGACGGCGTTCTACCGCACGCCCGAAGGCCGAGGGGCCGTCACGGCCGCCTCTCATCGCGCGCCGGCGGGACGTGGCACCGATTCCATCGCGTCATACGCCGCTCCCGAAAGCAATGGAAACGCGACCGGATGACCGGCCGCCGCTCGGACGCGGCGGCCGAGCCGCGGCGTCCGAGCGCGTCATAGGACGCTCCACAACCACAGGATGGGAAAGCCATGTTCAGTCGAAACATCGTCGCAATCGCCGCCGCCTGTGCGGCATTGGCCGTCGCCGGCGCTGCCGGGGCGACTCCGGCAGGTCTTCGGTTCAGCGAATCACGTTCCATCATGGCGTCGGATCAATCCACGCCCTGGCGGCGCGTCGAAGTCGTCGAGGTCAATCTCTCGAAGCGGCGTGTGACCATCAGACATGATGCGCTGAGCGATCGACCGATGCAGAGGATGGCGATGAGCTTCGCCGCCGCCGAATGGAGCCATATCGCCATGCTGCGGCCGGGCGACCATATCGAGGTTCAGATCGGTCCCGGTCGGAGAGGCCGAATCATCGGCTTCCGCATGATGCACGGGTCCGGAAATTTCTTCACATGAGAGAACGTCTCGGGTGTCTTCTGATCCAAGTCAACGCCGAAGGCTTCCGTTTGGCTATAGACGGTCGCTTGTTGTAGATTGGCTTCCAATGCTCCGCTGGCTCCGCCTCGTTCTGTCCGCGCTGGCTCTCGCAGGCCTCCTGTCTGCTGGGGAAGGCGGAGCGTTCGCGGCGAAGGCTCAGGACCATCATCATTGCATGAGCATGATGGGGGACGATTGCCCCGGCGGCGACGATCACGGAGCCATGCCGCCCTGCTGCGTCACGCCGGCCTGCCCGATGCTGCAGGGTCTTCTGTCCCCGGAGGCCGCTGTCGTGTCTCCGATCTCGGCCACACTTCTCGCCCTGCCGTTGCGCGACGACGAACATAGCTTCGGCGTCCGCGCGCCGCCCGATCTTCGACCTCCCATCGCCTGACGCCGAAATCTTGCCATCCCGCTCGTCCCTCGGGGCGGACGGATTCCGTTCGACGTCACACGCACGCCGGCTTGCCGGCTGGAGATCGATTTCCATGACCCCGACCATTCGTTTCATCGGCGCGCTGACGCTCGCCGCGAGCGTCGCCGCCATTGCTGCGGTCGCCAGCCCCTCGATCCGGTCCGCGAGCGAGCGCTGGCTCGCCGGCCCCGCGACCTTCGCCCACGCGGAGGACGATCCAATCGTCTTCTATCGCCATCCGATGGGCGAGCCGAAGGTCTCGCGCGTCCCGAAGAAGGACTCAATGGACATGGACTACCTGCCGGTGCGCCGCGCGCAGATCGCGCCCTTCCTCGGCAAGCTGCCTGCGACATCTGCGCCTTCTACGGACGCGCCGCTGTTCTGGCGCGACGCCATGGGCGGGCCGGAAATTTCGCCGACGCCGAAGAAGGACGCTATGGGAATGGACTACCTGCCTGTCCGCCCGGCCGAGGCGATCGCGCTTTTGTCGATGGCCGACGCCGCGCCGGCGGCACAAGAGACGCCGAAACCAGCCGAACCGGCCAAGCGGCGCATTCTCTACTATCGCAATCCGATGGGCCTCGCCGACACCTCGCCGGTTCCGAAAAAGGATTCGATGGGCATGGATTACCGGCCCGTCTACGAAGGCGACGACGAGGATTCCTCGATCATCAAGATCGCCCCGGGCAAGGTGCAGCGCACAGGCGTGCGCTCGGAGCCTGTGCGGAGCGCGATCGTCGTCTCGAAAATCACGGTTCCGGGAGCGATCCAGCTCGACGAGCGGCGGGTGACGGTCGTGGCCACACGCTCGACCGCCTTCATCGAAAAGGTGGCCGACGTCACGACCGGCGACCGCGTCAAGAAGGGCCAGGTCCTGCTGCGCCTCTATTCGCCGGAGATCGCGGCGGCGGCCGCTCAGTACCTTTCGAACGCCGCCTTCGACGGCGCGCGCACGCGGCTCGCCAACCTCGGCGTTCCATCCGAACTGTTCGACGAGATCGAGCGCACCCACAAGGTTCCTCTGTCGGTCGCCTGGCCGGCGCCGCGCGACGGGCTCGTTCTCGAGCGCGCCGTCTCCGACGGTATGAAAGCCGATCCGGGTCAGCTTCTATTCAGGCTCGCTGATCTTTCCGTCGTCTGGGCGCTGGTCGACGTCTCCGAACGCGATTTTTCGCGCGTGAAGCTTGGTCAGTCAGTCGCCATCCGCGCGCGCGGTCTGCCCGACAGGACCTTCGCCGGGCACGTCAGCCAGATCTATCCGCAGATCAACCGCGAAACGCGCACGGCGCGCGTGCGCGTCGAACTCGCCAATCCCGACCTTTCCCTGCTGCCGGACATGTATGTCGAAGCGGAAATCGCCGCGAGCGATGGGGGTAACGTCGCGACCGTTCCCGACAGCGCGGTGATCGATTCCGGCAAGCGGCAGCTCGTGATTCTGGATAAGGGCGACGGACGCTTCGAGCCGCGCGAGGTCAGGACCGGGCGGCGCGGTGGGGGCCGCATTGAGATTCGTGACGGCGTCGCGGAGGGCGACAATGTCGTCACGTCCGCGAATTTCCTGATCGATTCCGAAAGCAACCTGAAGGCGGCGCTCAAGACTCTGACCCAGCCGGAGGCGGGCCAATGATCGGTCGCCTCATCGCCTGGTCGGCGCGCAATCTCGTCCTGATCTTCATCGGAACGGCGTTCGCCGTCGCCGCCGGCGTCTATGCGCTGCGCACGCTGCCGCTCGACGCCATCCCCGATCTCTCCGATGTCCAGGCGATCGTCTATACCGAATATCCGGGACAGGCGCCGCAGGTCGTCGAGGATCAGGTCACCTATCCGCTGACGAGCGCCATGCTGACCGTGCCGCGCTCGAAAGTCGTGCGCGGCTTCTCCTTTTTCGGCGTCTCGTTCGTCTACATCATCTTCGAGGATGGCGTCGACATCTACTGGGCGCGCTCGCGCGTGCTCGAATATCTGAGCGCGGCAGGCAAGCGCCTGCCGGCCGGCGTAACCCCGACGCTCGGCCCGGACGCGACCGGAGTCGGCTGGGTCTATCAATATGCCGTCGTCGCCAAGGAGATGACGCTCGCCGAACTGCGCTCGCTCCAGGACTGGACGATCCGCTACGGTCTCGCCAAGGCGGAGGGCGTCGCGGAGGTCGCCAGCGTCGGCGGCTTCGTCAAGCAGTATAACGTCGTCGTCGATCCGAACCGCCTGCGGGCGCTCGGCATCCCGCTGACGAAAGTCCGCGAGGCGATTCGTTCGAGCAATACCGATGTCGGCGGCCGCACGGTCGAACTCTCCGAATTCGAATTCGTGGTGCGCGGGCGCGGCTATCTGCGCGGCGTCTCCGACATCGAGAACGTTGTGCTCAAGGCCGACAATGGCACGCCTCTGCTCATCAAGGACGTGGCGCGGGTTGAGATCGGCCCGGACGAGCGGCGCGGCGTCACGGAGCTCAACGGCGAGGGCGAGGTGGCGAGCGGAATTGCGCTGCAACGCTATGGCGCGAATGCGCTGACCGTGATCGACAATGTCAAAACGACGCTGGCCCAGATGGCGTCGAGCCTGCCGAAGGGCGTCGAGATCCTGCCCGTCTACGACCGCTCGCAGCTCATTCATGCGGCGATCGAGACGCTGAAACACACCTTGTTCGAAGAAAGCGTGATCGTCGCGCTCGTCTGCATCGTCTTCCTCTTGCATGTGCGCAGCGCCCTGGTCGCCATCGTCATGCTCCCGGTCGGTGTGCTGATGGCCTTCGCGGCGATGAAGGCTCTGGGGCTCGGCTCGAACATCATGAGCCTCGGCGGCATCGCCATCGCCATCGGCGCGATGGTCGACGCCGCCATCGTCATGATCGAGAACGCACACAAGCATCTGGAGCGCGCCAAACCCGACAAGCCGCGCGCGCAGATCATGATCGAAGCGGCGGCGGAGGTCGGGCCGGCCTTGTTCTTCAGCCTGCTCGTCATCACCGTTTCGTTCCTGCCGATTTTCACGCTGGAGGCGCAGGAGGGGCGGATGTTCTCGCCGCTCGCCTATACCAAGACGTTCTCGATGGCGGCGGCGGCGTTTCTGTCGGTGACTCTCGTGCCCGCCCTGATGATCCTTTTCATTCGGGGCAGGATCGTCGCGGAGCAGAAAAATCCGATCAACCGCTTCCTGATCTGGATCTATCGCCCCGTCATACGGCTCGTGCTGCGGGCAAAGACCCTGACGATCCTGCTAGCCGTCGCGGTGCTCGCCGTCACGATCGTTCCGGCGCGAAAACTCGGCAGCGAATTCATGCCGACATTGAACGAAGGCACGCTGCTCTACATGCCGACGACGCTGCCCGGCGTTTCGATCACCGCGGCGACGGAGCTGCTGCAAACGCAGGACCGGATCATCAAGTCCTTCCCGGAGGTCGAATCGGCCTACGGCAAGGCCGGCCGCGCTTCGACCGCGACGGACCCGGCCCCGACCGAAATGTTCGAGACGGTGATCCAGTTGAAGCCCAAGGACCAGTGGCGGCCGGGCGTCACCACCGATTCGCTGATCGCGGATATGGATCGCGCCTTGCAGTTTCCCGGCGTTTCTAACGCCTGGACCATGCCAATAAAAGCGCGTCTCGACATGCTCGCCACCGGCATTCGCACGCCGATCGGCGTCAAACTCTTCGGACGCGATCTCACTGAGATCGAGGGATTGGCGCGCCAGGTTGAGACGGTTCTGAAACGCGTGCCAGGAACATCGAGCGCTTACGCCGAGCGCGTCATCGGCGGTTACTACCTGGACGTCGTGCCCGATCGCGCCGCGTTGGCACGGTATGGCCTGATGATCGGCGACGTCCAGGACGTCATCTCGACCGCGCTCGGCGGTGAAAGCGTCACGACGACGGTCGAGGGCCGCGAGCGCTACGGCGTCAACGTCCGCTACCCCCGCGACTTCCGGTCCAGTCCGCAGGCGATCGCCAATGACGTGCTCGTTCCGCTGCCGAGCGGTGGGACGGTGCCACTCGGAGAAATAGCGAAGGTCGATCTGGTACGGGGGCCGACATCCATTCGCACCGAAAATGGCCAACTCGCTGTCTATGTGTTCGTCGACGTGCGAGATCGCGACATAGGCGGATATGTGGCGGATGCCCGAAAAGCAGTCGCTAGCGAGATCAACTTCCCGGCCGGCTATTACGTAACATGGAGCGGCCAGTTCGAATATATGGAGCGCGCCGAAGCGCGGATGCGAGTTGTCGTTCCTGTCACGTTGCTCATCATCTTTCTGCTGCTCTACCTGAACTTCGGCCGGCTGACCGAGACATTGATCGTCATGGCGTCGCTGCCCTTCGCTTTGGTCGGCGGCGTCTGGCTGATGTGGTGGCTCGATTTCAATATGTCGGTGGCCGTTGCGGTCGGATTCATCGCGCTCGCCGGGGTCGCGGCCGAAACCGGGGTCGTCATGTTGATCTACCTCGACCACGCGCTGAAAGAGGTCGCAGCCGAGCGTGTCGCCGAAGGCGCGCCGTTCGCGCGCGCCGACCTGCACCAGGCGATCATGCTCGGCGCGGTCGAGCGCGTGCGGCCGAAGATGATGACGGTCGCCGCCATTATGGCCGGCTTGGTGCCGATCCTCTGGAGCACCGGCGCGGGCTCGGAAGTCATGCAGCGCATCGCCGTGCCAATGATCGGCGGGATGGTTTCATCAACGTTGCTGACGCTCATTGTGATCCCGGCGATCTATGCGCTGGTCAAGGGATTCTCGTTGCCGCGCACCGTTCCGGCGCCGCAACCGCGCGCGGCGACCGCGCAACTCGAACCCGCCGAATAGAAGTCCAACAGGAGAAACAGACATGCAAAACGTCAATCGCCCTTGCAACGCGCTCCGCCTGGCGAGCATCGCCACGATCCTCGCAATCGTGAGCGCCACAGCCGCGCCGCGCGCCACAGCCGCCGGCGCCGAGACCCGGCTGCAGGTCGCTCAGGCCGAGAAGCCGTCGGGGCAGGGAACCGTCAACAAGATCGACGCCGCTGCCCGAAAGCTCAACATCACCCATGGCCCGATCGCCGCCCTGAAATGGCCGGGCATGACGATGGATTTCGGAGTGGCGTCCGGCGTCGATCTAGGCGCAGTCAAACCCGGCGCGAAGATCGGCTTCACCCTCGGCCGCGGCTCCGACGGAATGTACGTGATCGACGCCGTCAAACCCACGGAATAGTCCAGCAGGCTAGTCTGCGAAGCGAAGAGGATCGAACCTTGCCGTTCGGGCGATATTTCAGACAGACAACGAGCGGCGGCGCGGCGCTTGCAGCGCTGCTCGCATTTCTCGTCATCGGTTCCATTGCATCAAGCGCCTCCGGCGCCGCAGCGTCCGGACAAGCCGAGATGATCGAGCGCCTTCTCCCGGCCGTCGTGCGCATCACGACGCATGCGTTGTCAGGCGACCCCAAGAACCCGACCGAACAAGAGGCCTTCGGTTCGGGTTTCATTGTCGACACAGCCGGATACATCGTCACCAACGCCCACGTGGTAAAAGGCGCCTACGAGATCATCGTGACGCTCAACGATGGAACGATCCGGCACGCAAAGCTGGTAGGCGAAGGCGGCGACGTCGATCTCGCCCTGATCAAGATCGATGCGCATCATCCGCTGCACGCGCTGAAATTCGGGGACAGTGGCGAGTCGAAGATCGGCGACGAAGTCTTCGCGATCGGCAATCCCTATGGGATCGGCACATCGGTCACGAGAGGAATCGTCAGCGCGGTCAACCGCGACCTTAGCCGATCGGTATTCGATTCCTACATTCAGACCGACGCCGCGATCAATCACGGCAACTCCGGCGGACCTCTCGTCAATGGCGGCGGCGAGGTTATCGGCGTCAACACTGCCTATTACAAGGGTGCAGCCGAAAAGGGCGGATCAATCGGCCTGGGATTCGCGATCCCGTCGGCGGTCTCGAAGACGGTCGTCGATCTCATCCGGCAGTTCGGCTACCCGAAGGTCGGGTGGTTGGGGATCGATGGCCAGACCCTGGCGCCTGAAATGGCGGCGGCGCTCGGTCTCGAACATGTAACCGGCGCGATCCTCGTCGCAGTCCGAAAGGACGGGCCGAGCCATGGCGGCCTCGAGCCCGACGACATCGTCCTCCAAATCGACGGCGAAAAGGCGCTGGATATGAGAATGCTGCAGCGCGCCGCAGCCGATGCGATCGGTCGGCCTTTGCAGCTCAATATCCTCAGACGTGGCAAAGAGCGGAACGTCGTGGTGACGCCAACCGAGCGGCCTGGCGCCGCCGCTACTCCACGGACGCTTGCTTCAACGAAACCCGCCGAGGATCGATCCTTGTTCGGCCTGACATTGTCGGAATTGCCGCAAAAGCGGCGTGAGGAACTCGGCATGTTGAACCAAAACGCCGGCGTCATCGTCGCGGCCGTCGCGCCGATTTCGGCCGCTGCCGAGGCAGGACTGTCCAATGGCGACGTCATCGAAAGCATACAACTACGTCCCGTGCGCTCCCGCGACGACGCAGCGAAGGCTGTCGAAAGCCTGCGGGTCGAAAGACGCGACTTCGCATTGCTGCGTGTACGATCGCGAGATCAGGTGCGCTTCCTGAGCCTCCATCTCATCTGGGAGGGGCCGCACGAAGCTTCGCTCGCACATTCGCCGAAATAGGCGTCTGCTCGGCACCGCTATTTTGGTCGTCCTGCCGCTTTCTCAAGGCGTAGCGTTCGCCCCGGCAGAACGCTTTCTGCACACCTGCGACCAGGGATTGGCAGCAAGCCGCATTATTTCCCGATTGGCGGCCTCCTGGAGACAACGCCCGCAAGGTGGGCGATCGCGAGTGACTGCTCGTGGCGCGCTGCGGTCAACCAGCGAGGACGGCATTCGCGAAACAGTGGCAGCGTCGAGCCTTGTGCAAACCTTCGCTCTTCGCGCCAGCAGCCTAACGCTCCTCGCCCTCGGATTCGGAACGGCCTCGATTTCGTTCTTCGGCGCGAAGGCGTTCTACGTTCTCAAGATCGGTGTTCCGCTGCGCGTCCCGATCTGCTTGCTTCAGCACCTTCGCATGCTCGTGCCGCAGAGACTGAATCTCCTCGCTTTGGTTCGGACCGGCGGGGATCGGTCGGCTAGTGCTGCCGTCGACGGCGCGCTCGGCATCTCGGGCTGACCGAGCTTCTTCCTGCGAACGGAAGGGAACCGCCTCGCTGCCTGACGCCGCGTTCGTTTCGCGAGCGGAGATTGCGCGATCGGCCTGAACAGTTTCGCGCTTGGCTTCGGCGTCGACCCGTTCTCGGATGCTTTCCAGTTCGACAGCGCGCTCTGCCGGCGTCGTATTGAGGACGGCCTCGGGTGATGCCTCGCGCGCCGCGCGCTGCGCGAGCCCGGCGTCCGTATGTGTCGGCTGGGCGATGGCGCCGTCCGAGCGTTGCGCATTCTCTGGAGCTCTGGCGTGAATTTTGCCCTCCGCGATGGTGGCGCGCTGCGCCTCGATCTTCGAGCGCAGTTCGCGAATGCGATCCTGCATCTCCGGGTTCGTGATGTTGTAGCCATGTTCGGCGGCAAGGCGAGCAGCGGTTTCCTTGTAGGCGTCGCTGCCGTTGAGGGTGATGGTTTCCCACTTCTGCGAAGCCAGCTTGAGAGCGGCGTTGACGCTCTCGGGATTGTTCCAATCGCGCACGTCGAGCTGCTTGCCGCGATCGACGAAGGCGAGCGTCTCATAGGCGCCCGTCGCGCCATCGTGCCGGCTGTAGTGGATTTCGGCGCCCTTTCTCTCATTCGTGAAGAGCGCCCCGAGCTGGGCAGGTTCCGGCTGCACGAAGCGTTCGCCCTCGATTTCGCCGGGCGTACGTTCAAGCCGACGTTGCTCGCCGATTGCGACATCCGCCTTGTCGAGAAGCACGCGGGAGCGACGCATCAGATCGTCCTTGACCGCGCTATCCGGCAGTTGGTCGCCGATGCGGGACATTCTGTCGGCCATGTCGCGTCGCGCGGCGTCCATAGTTTCAGCAGTGCGCATAGGCGATTCCTCTTTCGTAGATGAGCGTGGTTGAACGTGACGCGGCGCGAGCGCAGCGTCGGCACGAGCTTGAAACGGTATTATCGCAGCATCTTCGATGCCGCCCACAGGTCTTGAGAGCGCCGACAGCGCGCGAGGCACGACGAAGATCTTCGTCGGCTGTTCGCGCGAAGGCCGCAATTCGGAAAGCCGCTCGCGCGGCATGTCGAGATAGACGACGCGGGCGTTGGCGAGGGAAGCCGCATACGCCTCGGCGATTGCGCGATCGACGGAGTACAGCGGCGCGCGGCGCAGCGTGGCGTCGACGGCTTCGGCCCGATACAGACGAACGGCGCCGGCCGCCAGCGGGGGCAGGGCGACGGCTTTTCGCGCGCCAAGCGACTTCCAATGCGCGGCTGCTTCGGCGGCGCGCTTGCGGCCTTCGTCACGCGTCGGTCGGAATACTTCGCGGTTCTGAACTCTTTCAACGCGGCGACGCACACTCTCGGGCGCTATGCCGCGTTCGATCATTTTCACGTCCTTGAGCTTGTAGCCGGGGGCGTGCGCCTGATCGAAGCGCCGGACAGCTTCCATTGGAATCCGGCGCTCGCGCGCTTCCTTGGCCAGGGTCTCGCGCCAGCGCGCGAAATCCTGAATGCCGGGATGCAGCTTCTCGCCGGTCGGGCTCGTGAGGCGGATTGCGGCATGCACATGGATGTGCTGCCGGTTCGTGTGCACGACGAAGACATATTCATGTCCTTGAAACTCACGCGCGAGCGTCGCACGCGCCGCGTCCATGAACGCTTGCTTGTCGGTCCCCGGCTTCGCGCTCAAAATGACATGCGCGAAATCGCGCGGGCTACTCGATCGCATGGCCGGACGCCACGATTTTGCGAGCTGCAGAGCCGGATTGGAGTTGCCGGGCTGCCCCTTTTCGCGCGCGAACAGTCGGCGGGAAGATAGCCGCTCTGCTTCGGCCGCAAGCGTCCTTCCGGTATCCGCCTCGGCTTCGAGCTTCCCGGCCTTTGTGAGCGCCGCAAGCATCGTGGTCGCTCCCTCGACGCCATGCGCCCATTTGACCTCTGAAAACTCGGCATCCCGGGAAAAGGCGTCCTCGATCTTGTCGTGGAGCGCTCCCAGGGATTTCGCGTTGGCATAGATGCGTTCGCGCTTCCCGCGATCGTCCTTGCCAGAACAGGCGGCGACGGCGACCAGATGAACGACGGTCTTGTCGTCGTCGACTTCCGACCGCCAGGCATAGCGGTGGCCAGCGAGAGAGCGCGAAAGCCCTTCGCGCGTCTCGGCCGCCGAGATCGCGCCGTCGAAGGTCACAGACAGACGAAATACGTCGTTCGACGGCTCGCGCGCATTGTCGTCGCGCCAGTGCGCGGCAAGGTCGGCTACGGCCGCCTTGCCGGTGACGAGCGAGCCGTCTTCCCGTTCGAGGCTCAGCTCGCCCTTGTGGCTTTGGTAGTTGAGAAGGGCGGATGCGCGCGCGGCGCCCGCCCCATAGCTTGCGAGTTTCACGACGGCAGCTTGCGATCCGGTCGCCAGACCCGCTTTGACGGCGATCGGCGAACGGGACGCCGTCGCCGATCGTGCCGCCGCAGGTGCCAATTTAGCGTGCGACGCGACCTTCGCTGTCGATGACGATGGCCGCGGTCTTATCAGCTCGCCGCCACTGGCGCGGTCAGCTTTTCCCATGGCCCATTCTTCCTCCGCAAGCGTCGAGGAGGGCGTAGGCGCAGGCGCGCTCGGCCCGCTGTACGGCCGGCGGTCGCGTGATGACGCGGCCCCTCCGAGAGAAACAGGGGCAGGGGCAAACGCAGCTGCAAAGGCGCTGGCGGAGTCGGCCGCCTCGAGCAACGCCTGGCGCTCAGCAAAACCCTGGGCGCCGCGGAGCCGCCGCAGCCGCGCCGACAGCGGCCGGAAGTCGTAGGCGGCGAGGTCGATCATCCCTCGCCCCGCGAAACCGCCGCCTTGGTGCGCTTGTGGGAGCGGACGCAGAGCGAGCGATAGAGCCGGTCAAGCTCGGTGATCGCGTCTCGAACCCCGTCCAGATATTCGGCGATCTCGCCGCTATGAATGACGTGGCCGGCGTTCATCCGATGCACGGCTTGGTTGAGGTTCGTGCCGATCCCCCGCAACTGACGGGTCAACGCGACGATTTCGGCCCGCCCTTCATCGGCATAGGTCGGCCCGAGCAGGGCGGCCGAACGCGCCAGCCGACGCAGCGCTTCGCTCGGCGTGACGCGCTGAGCTGCGCAGAACGACCCGAAGAGCTCGTGCTCCTCCTGGCTCATTCGAACGCTGCGGGTGACCGCTTTCTTGCGCGAAGGTTTTTGCGCGACCGTCATGTTTGTGATGTTCGTCAGGATCCGGTTTGGCTCGCCAAACTGCCGGAGCCGATCTTAGCCCGCCCGGCAAGGGTACACAAGAAAAAGTGTGCTACTTTTTCGGTATCCTGCCAACAAAGACCATCTTTATATTCGCATCATTTCTAGTTTTGTCGATATATACACGACGCGCGCCGGATACACCTCGCGCATTGTTGTAGATTGTGTTGCCACAGGCGACGGTCGCGATCCGGCTTCCTATCGGACCACAATCGGACACCCACGGCACGCGCCGCGGGCCGATAGCCGCCATCATTGCGACGATGCGTGAACCGGTTGCGGGCCGCCAGAGGCGAAGAAGGCGATTGCCGGAATCGCCATTTTTTTATAATGTCGCTTGGTGAAATATTCGAAAGCGCAAATCGCGCAAACCCGCGCGAACCTTCAAAAGGCGCCCGCAAAGGAAGATGTCGGAAGCGTCCGCGCTGCGATCTTTCAGATGCGCGGCGAACTCATGGCCGCTCTGATCGAGAAGGATTGGACCTACGCGGACCTGCGCGACTGGCTCGCAACCCAAGGGATCGAAGTCTCTCTGTCAGCGTTGCAACGCTATCTCGTTGGCGTCCGCGCCGCGAGAAAGGCGGCCAAGGGAGAAGGCGCCGGCCAGGTCCTGAGGGTGTCGACGGCCGGTGATCGGGCCGGGCCGGCGCCGACCTCGCCGCCGGCGGAGCCGGGGGGCAATATGGGAGACCCGCCGCGCGTCGTTCCCCCGATGCCACGCCCGATCGTCATGCCACGAGCGCTCGATCAGGCCGAAGGATCCGAGCGGGAGCAGGCGCCTCGTGCGTCCTCCTTTCCTATCCGACGCGACAGACCAGAAATCTAGGAGAATATGACGATGAACAAGCCGATTTACGTGGTGGGCGGCAGCAAGGGCGGCGTCGGCAAGTCGCTCGTCACGATGGCGCTGATTCACCGCCTCACGCAGATCGGCGAGACGCCCTTTCTCATCGACGCGGACACGTCGAACCCGGACGTGTTCAAGTCCTACGAAACCGAGGTCGCGAGCGAGCTTGTGAACCTGGACGAGGCGGATGGGTGGATTCGCTTCGTCAATATCTGCGACGAGAACAGGGATTCGGTCGTCGTCGTAAACACCGCGGCCCGAAACAATGTCGGCGTCGCCTCCTACGGAGGCACACTGAGTCAGTCGCTCGAGGAACTGGGCCGGAAGCTGGTGACGCTGTGGGTCATCAACCGTCAGCGCGATAGCCTTGAACTGCTGCAGGACTACATAGAGGCGATTCCGAACTCGACCGTCCACGTTGTCAAGAACGGCTATTTCGGCGCCGACGCCAAATTCGAACTGTACAATGGGTCGAAGGTCAAGAAGAGCGTCGAGACGCATGGCGGCAAGTCGCTCTTGTTCCCCGACATGGCCGACCGCGTCAGCGACGATCTTTATTCCAATCGTCTGAGCATCGCGAAGGGGTGGGAGACGATGCCGATCGGCAACCGCGCCGAGTTGCGGCGGTGGCTGGTCGAGGCGGACAAGACGCTCGGCGCGATCGTCGCCGCATGAGCGACAGCGCGTCGGCCTCGTCGAATTTCGAGAGGGTGTTCGGGCGCGCAGCGACGGCGACGGAGCGCGAGCAGTTGCGCCATGTGCAGACCGCGCTGGGGCTTCGAGACAATGATGCGCTGTGGCTCGTTCTGTTCGCGCTGCAATATTACGAGAGTTTGTATCGTCAATTCCCGAAAGCGATCGCCGGCGAGGCCGCGCGCGTCCTCACGGAGACGCGCGCGGCAGCCGACTCCGTTATCCGCGCCAGCGCAGAACAGGCCCGCGCCGATCTGGCGAAGGCTGTCGCCAGCGTCGCCCATGAAGTCGCGCGCGACACCGCGCACAGGGCGGCGACCCAATGGGTGATCGCCGGAATGGCGGTCGGCGTTGCCATTTTCGCTCTTGGATGGTGCGCCGGGGTCTGGGCGTCCCGGTAGCGTAAGGGCAGCGGATGAAAAACACGCACGGTAACGAAATCGCGGTCGCGCCTGGACGGACAGTTAGGCTGGTGACCCCGACGCCCCGAACAGTTTTTCGATCTCCGCCATGGGCTTGAACAGTCGATTGGATTGATCGGGCAGTCGAAGAAATTCATGCCGCTCGTAGAATGAGATCGCTGCGTCGTCCTTTGCGTCCACGACGACCGCGAGAGAAGCAGTCTCGCTTCGGAGGCAACGCCGGAGGGCATCCAGCAGAAGAACTTCGCCATACCCCGCGCCTTTTCTGTTTACATTGACCGCCAACCGCCCGAGCAATGTGGCTGGCAGAACCGGATAGCGCGGCAGTTTCTTGATGAACGCCGCCGGCAGTTCTGCCGCTTTGAGGGACGTGTTCGAGAGCGTGTAGAAACCGATGACTTCGGAGGAGGGAGGTTCCAACAGCACATAGGGCGCGGCGACGCGCCGGCGCGCATCCTGACCGGCTTGCGATTGCAGATAGCGATCTAGCGCCTCGACTCCGCAGGAGAAGGCAGACCGATCGTGCCGTGTAGTGTCAAGAAGCTCTATGATGAGCTTTGCGGCAGTACTCACGTCACTTGTCGCCGATCAGCGCCCTATAGGCCGCCACGCGCTCCCGCATCCGGTCGCCGGGCTCTCGCGGGTTGAGGAGCGCCTCCACAAACGCTTTGGAGTCTCTGACGCTGAGCTGGATCACTTCATGCTCGGCAATGGCGCGTTTCGCCGCGTCCTGAACGCTAGCCAGCACGAAATCGGTGATGCTGCGGCCTTCGAGGGCTGCGGCATGTTCGATCAAAGCCTTCTGTTCCGCCGTCACGCGTGCTTCGAGCCGCTCGCCTCGTCTGCGAGCCGCCGGAATGCTTTCCTGTCTTTGCGCCCGCGCCATCATCGTTCTCCTGCTGCGCGCAACGTACGGCCAAATGCCGGGCTATTCAAGAGGCCTCTATGCCGCCGGTCCGATTCGGACAGCCGGAAAATGATCAAACAATCGAGATCGCGCGCACCAGTTGATCGAGAACCATCGCGCCTATGTCGTCGTCGTAAAAAGAGCGCCGCGCCTTCGACGAGCGTTGGCGCCGGACGGGGGGCCAGATGCGCCAGCGTAAGGGGAGCGAATTGGCGCAGCAGTAAACGCGCGAACAGGCGCGCCAGGAATTATGTTGGCAATCTTCAAAACGCTGCGCTCGGAACCAAAAAGTTGAAGCACCTTGTTTTACGCGGCGTCGGCTATGTCGAGCCGCACCACGAGGCCAGCGAGCGCGGCCAGATTGATGAGCGCATCAAGACTGAAATTCGCGATCCGACCGCGCAAAAGATCGTTCAGTCGCGGCTGCGTGATCGCGAGACGCTTTGCCGCCTTGGCCTGCGTGACATTCCAACCACGCACCCGCTGCTCCACGGCAATGAGAAGACTGGACCGCATGGACATGCTCGCCGCCTCTTGCGGCGTATCCTCCAAAGCGTCCCACACATTCGCGAAGCTCTGTCGTTCCATCGTCGCGCCTCTGTCATATCTGCCGCAGCCGCTCGTACGAAAATGCCCTCGGACCCCGCGCGTTTCAGTCGATCATGAAGAGTTATATCAGTATTGATATAATTTTGCACGAACAAAATGCGATGCGACGGCGATGGCGCCAACTCAGGCGAGGGGAGAGAAAGGCCAGCGCAGGGCGGCCCGGCGTTCGGCCTACGTGCGGCGCGCGCTGCGTGGCGCATGGCCAAGGGCGGCTATCGCGCTGGATAATTCATGGCTGATCGTGCGATCGATATCGAAGCCTCGCCGCAGTGGAGTGGAGCTGTAAAGCTGGAGGCTCAAGCGCCGACCTCGCTAATATCCGACGAGAATGGCGAGTTGGATTGACAATTTCCAGCTATTCTGTCTTTTATGTATATTCTGGAGAATGAAACCGATGGACGACAAGGTCAGCACGGTCGAATTCATGCGGCACTTTGGCCGCTATCATGACGAGGCCAAAAAGCGGCCGATAACGCTCACGAAGCACGGCCGGCCGTCGGTCGTCGTATTGCCTGTCGAGCTCTACGAGCGGCTAAAGGGCCATGATGACCCGCGGCGTGTCTATGGCGCCGGCGAAATGCCGGCCGACCTTGCGGCGATGTTCAAGGATCAGTTGGAGAAGGACTCGTCCGAGCATCAGGCGTCTGGTGATGCCTGAGCGTTTTCGACGAGGCGATATTGTGGATTATCCTTATCTCTGGCGACGCCAGATCGAGGACCAACCAGATCGCGAGCACGGCGAGAAAAATCGTCTGGTCTGCATGATCCTGACGGTCACCGATAGGCAAGGCCTCACCCACGCCCTGTTGCTGCCGATTTCTTCAAAGCCGCCGTTCGATAACCAGAGCGCTCTCGAAATTCCCGCTCTGGAGCTGCGACGCGCCAGGTTGACTGGCTACGAGCGCGGCTGGATCACGGTCAGCGAGTGCAATTACGATATTCTCGAACGATCCTATTATTTCGACTGGCGTCAAACGCCGATCGGTCGTTTCAGCGAGGCGTCTCTCGAGAGAGTCCGCCAGGCGTTTGCGCCGTTCCTCGCCGCGGGGTCCGCACGCGTAATCCGCACCTGACGCGGACAAGAAGCGAGATCGATTAAGACGAACCGGTTTGGGCGATCGCAATGAAAAGGCGCCAATCGCGCTCTCGCGCGACGGACGCGGCGCCACAAATTGTCGTCATCGCAACACGAGCGCCGCACTATCGGCGCTCGTGCCGAGGGGGAGGGGGCTTGGCGCCCCCTCCGGTGCGGTCACTTGGCCTTGCGCGACTTGCCGCGGGTCGTTTCCTCGGACGTCTCTTTCGTCTTCATGTCAGCCTTGGCGACCTCACGACGGATCATCTCGACCGCGAAGGTGTATCCGTAGATCGTCTCGCCATTTCTCTCGTATTTCGACTGCGAGGGCGTCGAGCGGACCGAGACGAGGTCGCCGGGTTGCAGATTGTCGCGCACCCATTCCAGAACCTTCTCCTGGCGGCCGAAGATCGTGTGCTCGATCCAGTTCGCCTTGTTCACCCATTCGCCGTTCTTGTTGTAGCTGGCGTCCGAGGCCACCGACACGATCAGGTTCGGACCGACTTCCTTGATGCTGCCGACGCGGCCGATCTGGGTCATTTCGCAGAGCTGGGTCATTTGTTCTCTCCATCTGTTCGAGGCATCGCTGCGTTGCGATGGCGGTCGTAATGCGCCGGTAAGCGCCGGCGGGCAGGGGCGCGCGGCACGTGCGGGACCGCAGCCACGCGCAGCCGCAGGGAGCGCAGCGACCGAGGCGAGCATGGCGAGGACCCACCCCTTGCCCGACGAAGCGGCGGCGCTAGACCAAAGCCATCTTGCAACGCGGCAATGCCTCGATCGCAGAGAGGTCAGACCACGGCCTGTTCGAACGCCAGATTGCGTCCGGCGCACACAAGGAACGAACGGAGCAGATGCAATGAGTTGTCGCCCGAGTCCGCTTCGAAAAGACGGAAACCAATCGATGAACCGGCGAACGACCGTGAACACGAAGGCCGCTGCACAAGAGTCTGGAGTCAGGCGTCGACCCCGCATGCCAGGTGCCAGCTCCACGCTCGGGGCCGTCCACGGTCGAATGGCGCGAGTTCGGCAACGGCGACCATGCACCGGAGCTCGTGATCTGCCACTCGAGAGGTCTGCGGGCCGGGTGATTGCGAAGGAGCACATTGCGACCGACCTGACCCGCCCGACGGCGACATGGTCGGTCCAACGCTCGCGGCGCAATGCGCATGATACTGGAGGGTCGTTTGCACGGCTTGTCGTTCGACGCCTTGACGATAAGCTGCGACTCGTCGGCTCACAAATTGCTCGCAGCGAGAATTTGCTTTGCTCTCTCGAATTGATTCGTCAAGCGACTAGAAGCCCGCGCAATCGCGCGAGAAGACGCAGCCGTCCTGCTCCGCGACTACGGCGATCTTGCTTACGACGTGGCCCGAACGCGGACGCGGGAAACGCGCGAAACGAACACGATCGACGCCGACCGGGATGCAGACCACTGGGCTCGCGTCCGCATTGTGTTGGCGCGCCGGATGAACCGCTCTCGAACGGATACCGCGACCCGCATGCTGGATGATCGCCGATGACGCACCACGATCCTCTGGAATTGAGCGTCGAAGAGTTCGTCGAAAGCGGCGTGGACAGCGTGAAGGCCAGTTGCAATTGTTGCGGAAAATCCTGGCCGGCGTTGATCGACGTCATGCCGGCGCGGACCACACTGCGAAAGATTCGCGCGCTCATGGTGTGCCCGACCTGCGGCAGCGCCGATGTCGATGTGAAGCGAAATTGGCCGGACGCGCGCGTCACGTATTGACAAGGTGAATCTGAGCGCCCCCTTCGCGGATCCGAGAAAGCGCGACGGATCGGCGGCGAGAAGTCGCACCGATAAGCGACCATCGCGAGGCGTCGCTTACCTGCGGGGAACTCTTTTCGCTCTCTGGGCCTTCGCCGCCAAGACGAATTGCCGCAAAATCATGCGATGATACGAAGCGCCGAAACTGCCAACGCGGGCATTCGGCTCGAAATGGTATGAGCGTTCAAGAATATCGTGATTGTACTCGTCGAGCATGACCCAGAGCGGCTTGTCGTCGAGCCCCGCACGTCGGCGCTCGATTTCGGGAATCTCAATAGCATCCCGATCAGGGGCAGGCGGCTGAGACGTGATCGGCAGCAAGAAGAGATTCGTTTCGCCGGTGCGGCCGACTGTTATCGCAACAACGCTGACCGGCCGAGATTTTCGGCCCTCCCTCTCGCCGGCCTCACGCTGGCGGCTCCAAAGATAGTGGTAGCGCCAAACATCGCCGATCCGCGGCTTAGTCATCGGATCGAGAGTCCAACTCGGAAATTGCGGCCTCGAGCATTTCGAGATGCTCGTCGGGCATCTCCTCGACGCGGAAGCTGCGACGCTGATCCCTGGGGAAGCGGGCTTCGTAAGCCTCGATGCTCATGAGAACGAACCGCGGCTTATTGTGGCGTGTGATCGCGACCGGCTCGCGATTGGCGACGGCAAGGACATCGCCCAGATTCTGTTTCAGTTCGGTCGAAGGATAGGCTTTCATCCGAGCGGCACCCCATTTAGACATATCGTACAGTATATCTAAAAAGTCTAATTGTCGAGTCGCGCGCTGGGTCGCTGTCGCGCTGGGTCGCCCGTTTGTCCTTTGACGGTCAACTATGCGAGGGGGTGACGATAAGCTGTGGGGTGTTGGCTCACGATTTGCCTCCGACGCGAATTTGCTTTGCTCTCGAACTGGTTCATCCAGCGACTGGAAGCCCGCGCGATCGCGCGAACCGACGCAGCGGGCCTGCTGCGCGACTACGGGGACCGCGCGGGATGCGCGACATTTGGACCGAGTCCGCGGCGTTCTGGCGCGCCGGATGAAGCGCTCCAGAACGGCTACCGCGACCCGAATGCTGGATGATCGCGAATGACGAACGATGACCCCATGGCGTTGAGCGTCGAAGAGCTCGTTGAGCGCGGCGTGGATAGCGTGAAGGCCGGTTGCAACTATTGCGGGAAATCCTGGTCAGCGCTGATCGACGTCATACCGGCGCGGACCACACTGCGAAAGATTCGCGCTCTTATGGTTTGTCCGACCTGCGGCAGCGCCGATGTCGATGTGGAGCCGAATTGGCCGGATGCGCCAACCGCGCATTGATGAATCTACGGAAATGGATTCTCGACGCGAATGCTGAGAAAGGAGAAATCCTTCACGTTCCGCGTCACCAATGTGGCGTCGTAGTTCATCGCGGTTGCGGCGATCAGCGCGTCAGCCATGTGGAGAACCCGTCCCTTCGCAGCGGACCAGCCGCGCAGCCGACCTGCTGTTTCGGCAATTTCGAGATCGACCGGGATGGCGTCACGCCCGAAGCGGGATCGAATCTTGCCGACGAATTCGATGAGAGAAGCGCGTGCTGAGAGATCGGCGCTGACGCGTTCGACGCCGTGCGCCAGTTCGTGAAAAACGACGACGCTCAATCGAATCTGCGACAGCGCGCCGACGTAGGAGACCACCGACGGTTCTGGCTGGCGGCGCGCAAGTTCGGAGATGATATTGGTGTCGAGCAAATGAAATTCGCTCATGCGGCTTACTCGAACACGGGCGAGTCGCGGTCATCCGCCCGCGAAGGCAGTTCGATGTCAAACCCGACCTGCCTGCCGGCCTCGACGAGGAAGAGGCCGGGCTTGTTGGCGGTCGCGGGCGAAACGAGGCGGTCGAAGTCATCTTTAGAGACGACGACGCAGGGATTATCCGCGCCGATCGCCTGCGGCTCGCCTTGGCGGGCAGCCCGCAGGATTTCGGAAAGCTTCGCTTTTGCGTCAGCGACCGTCCAGGTATGCATAGCGGCCTCCTATTGGACTGGTCCACACCATCTAGTCCATACCGCCGCGAAGTCAACATCAACGCGGAACGACGCTGCGGAAGCACGATTCGCATAATCGATCTTATGGAACTTAATTATCTGATTTCACTACATATTCATACCGCGACACGCTGTCATTGTCGAGCAGCTCGCGGACAATCAATAACGCAATCACCGCCGATCAACGGCGCCCCACGAAAACCGCGAGGCGTCGTTGGACTGCGCCTGACCCGAAAATGATCAGGCCGCTTCCCGCACTTCCGAGACCATCGGCTGTAGCCCGTGCAAAAAGGCGGCGGCGCGCTGCGCATGCGCCGCCGCCGCAAAAATCGCGCGCTTGTCATCGGCCAGAATTTTGAGCCAGGAACCGAGATAGCTCGCATGGTCGGGCCGCGGCTCCAGTTCGGGCGCGATGCCGAGATCGGCGCACAAATAGCAACTGCCGAGTTCCGCGATCAGCTCTTCTCGCGCGCGCTCGGTGCGATCCCTGCCGTACTTGCTGAGATCGCGGTTCACGCGGTTTGGCGCCGCCGTCCAGTGCGTAGCTTCATGGCTGAGAACGGCGACATAGGCCGCTGCATCCCGGAAACTCTGGAATGGCGGCATCTGGATGTGATCGCCGGCGGGCGCATAAAACGCCTTGTCGCCGCCATGCCTGATCACGGCGCCGGTATTTTCGAAGAAGCGATCCGCGCTTTCGATGCGTTCGACCGGATCAGGCGCCGGCGCCGACGCGGCATAATATTGATCGGGCAAGCCCTCGATCTGCGCGACATTGAAGACGGAATAGGACTTCAGGAACGGGATTTCCCGATCGAATTCTTCGCCGGCGGCGTCGACGTCGGTCTTCTTGAAACGGCTGGCGAAGACGACCAGCGAGCCGGCTTCGCCCTTGCGGATATGACCGCCGAGTTCGAGCGCCTGCCGGAATGTCATCCAGATCGGCGAAGCAAAGCCGCGCGCCATCGCCTCCGTCCACAGGAGCAGAACGTTCATGCCGCTGTAGGGTTGGCCATTGTGACGCAATGGGCGCGTGACGCGGCCGGTCGCGTTGGCGGCGCTCCATGGCTGCATCCATGGCCGAACCCCCTTCTCGAGATCGGCGACGATCTTCTCGGTGATGCGCGTGTAAATATCGGCGCGCGGCGCCGTTTCTTTTCTGCTCATAGTCTCAACCTCCGTTCAGGAGGTCGCGCCTGTCGCGACCCCGTCACGGCAATCGTCAGCCGGAGCCGTCAGAGGCCTGCGCACCCACTGGGCCGAAACGCAGTGAAGGACGGCAAAGCCGTTGCGGTGGCCTTCGGCTCTGGCAAGACAACAGGCCGGGACGGGCGCGTGTGCGAACCGACCGCTCCTTCTCCTTGGATCGGAGCGAGAAACAAGAAACGGCCGGCTCGTGGAGCCGACCCCATCACGGTCGCAGCGTGAAGAAACGCGGGGCCGAAGCCCCGCGCGAAAATTCAGCCGAAGGCCGCCATCTGCATTTCGGCGGCCTTACGGCCAACGGACTGCGCGGCATTCTCGATTGCACGCTCGAACGGCTTCCAGGCCTCTCCAACGATCTGCTCGTACGCAGCCGCGGCGCCTTCAGCCGCCTTGCACAGGGCGTGAGCCTGAAGCGCCATGTCGGCCGCGAATTCCCGCTTGCGTTGCGCAGCGCTCCCGAACCCGACCGGGCCGTCGAGATCGTCGTCGCGGGCATCATTGGCCGCCTTTGCCGTAACGTCGCGCGCCTCGGTCACCGCCCGGCTGTAGAACTGGCCTGCGCCATGAGCGGACCCGACATAGGCGCCGACGATGCGCTGCAAGTGGATTTGCATCGCCCGCTCGCCGAGCCCCTCCTTCAGGTCTTCCGACGTTTCGACGATGAGGCGCTGGTGGCTGTCGCGAATGCCGTCGCTGTCCAGAAAGGCGAGACCAAAACTTTCGGCGATGAGACGGACCTGGGAAGCGTCAGGGCAGGTCAATCGAACCATTTCGAGGGTGGCGGCCTTGCGGGGTTGCGCGGCATTGGCGGGAGTGCGGGAAGAACGGGAGGGCTTGGCCATGATGACGATCCTTTCTCGGTTTCGCCTTCGGGATCGATCTGGCCTATGGCCGTCGCTCCCTCGGGTGCGGTCGAAAAGAACCGGCTTGAGCGGGCTGCTTCAGGGGGCGGCGTCCGTCATCGGCGAGCATGGGCGGGTTGCGGCCCAGCAGGTCCCACGGGCCTGCGCAGGACGCGGCCTGCCCATCGCGCGACGGCGGGCGCCGATCGCTTGCGACTTGCCCTTGAAGCGGACCGTGACCGGTTCAGACCGCAGCACAAACCGAGGGAGCGACGGCCAAGGACAATGAGCGGCCATGGCGTCCGAGATCGATCGCCATCATGATCTGGCCAGTCTGTCACCGCACATCCGTCGCGCCGCCAGCGGCGGCGTCGACCGTTCGGCGTCGGATCGCCCTGCCCTTGCAACCCGACATCGGCGCGACGGCATCGGCCGCGTTGACGCTCCGTTGGCGACTCAGTCAGACACCCCCGCGCACCGGCATGGACGACGGCCCGTCGTAGGGCTGACATCGGGCTTCGTCGACGACAAATCCGAAGCGGCCGATCGCGTATTCCCCCGATGGAATGAGAAAGCGTCGTTGTTCGAGTCCGGTCTCGCGCCTGCCGCCGCGCGTAGCGATCGCCTCGACGAGTCCAGCGTGATGCTCGGAGGCGATGGCGCAGACGACGACCCAGTCGCTTGTGTGCGCGAGCGCAAATGCGCGACGGTCTTTTTCCGTGGATTCTCCGGGCGCGAGAATCCTGCCCGAGATCGTCTCCCAAGCGTCTGGCCAATAGTCCTTGATCGTACGTTCGGCGCAACGCCGCTCGAAGCTCGTGAACAGTTCAGGAAAGGAAAACGCGACGATCGCCCACTCGCAGTCTTCTTCGTACCATGCGCTGTCGAGCCGCAGCATCGGATGAACCAGGGCGTTGCGCGCGGCTGAGAGATGAAAACCGCCATGTCCGGCGGTCGAATGAACGACGACCCCCTCGGTATAGACGGTCGCACCCTGCGACACGCCCCAGGGCGTATGAGCGCGAGACTGGATTTCTCGACGGCCGAGCGCCCGTTTCTCGTGCTGATGTTGCGCGCTTTCCAGAACATGGGACCGAAAGGCCGCCTCGTCAGCGAGTTCGCCGGAATGACCAAAGAAGTCGGCGCGGGTCCATTGCGCGAGCGGTCGGGCGACCCGCCAACCCGTCGCCAGATAGTGACGGCCGTCGCGCCCGGGCAGCATGGCGAAGGCGTTTTCGCCGACGCAGGCGACTGGAAAGTCTTCGGCGCTGCGACCGAAGACGACATCTGCAGGATTGGGGAAGCCCGGGTCTTTCGAGGAAACAGACATTGTTCGATTCCGTGCATCGTGATGAAACAAAGCCGCCGTCGGGAGGCCGGCGGCGGCTGGGAAGTGAGTGAAGATTTCGGGGGCGGTCTATTCCGCCGCGACCCGATAGGCGTCGGCGGCGTCATCCGGGTCGAGTTCGTCGTCCGGGCCGATCGCATCGCCCTCCTCCTGCTCGACGGGCTCGTTCGCTTCCGCGTCGTCCTCGGTTTCGGCGGAGGCGAGCCAACTCGTGAGCGCTGCTTCATCAGGCGCAAAGCGCGCGGCGGGATAGACGAACCGCCCTTCCCTGAAATGCGCGACGAGCGCTGCCCGCGTATCCTTCACCTTCTGACGAGGGAGCACGGGCGTTTGCACACAGGAGCGCTCGAGCGCCTGACGGGACAGACACGACAGGAATTCCTCCGTGCCCATATTCGGCAAGAACTCGTCGGCGCCGATTGTGGCCCCCGCGATGCGCGCGACAATGCCGCTGTCGGTTCTGTTTTCGCGCGCAGACAGGGCGTCGATGAGCGTCGACCTCGCGGTCGCGCGCAGCGTGTCCATGTCGAAAGCCAGCCCTCCGCCTGTGCCGACCAGCCGGGTGGCATGACGGTCCATGCGGGCATGCCCGTAGACGTCGTCCGAAGCGCCGGATTGGATCGACACATTGCGGCCGGCGAGCGCGAGCACCAGGAGCGCCATCAGCGTGTCGTCGTCGATCGGCGCCCGTCCCAGCGCTTCGTGAAGCGCGTCCGTGCGAAGGTCACCGATCATTTCGACGCCCTTTCGCGTAACGTCGGGGCGCGGCTTGACGATCGTCTCAGCATCGTCGGCCGCGACGGCGACCTTGCCCTTCGACGTCTTCGGTTCGGGCAACCGGAAATGAACCGTCTGCACCTTTCCCTCGCGATCGAGATACATGGCGGTGCGGTCGCTCTTGCCGGGCTTGCCATGCACGCGTTCAGCCTTGGGCGGCAGGGACACCTGCCCCCAATTGTTGACCTCGGCGATGAGGCCGCGCTTCGGCAGATTGTTGGTCATCCATTCCTGCTGCGCGCCAAGGAAGGCCTCGACATCGGTCGTATAGCGGCTGTCCTCGTCCGCCGGCGCGAACAGATCCTCGACCCAGGCGATGCCATAGGCTTTGGCGAGATCGTCGCCGAAACTGGCGTTGCGCGCATACATGCGGGTTTTGGTCAGCGCCTGCGCGACCGAGTGCCAGGAGACCTGCGGGTCGCCCTTCTTTGGCTTGTTGGCCTTCCAGACTTCTTTCTGTTCTTCGGGCGAGGCCGCGGCGATCGTGCGCAACTGCTGCTCGTTCGGCATATCGCCCTTGGCCATGTGATCGAGCATGGAGGGCAGGACGTTGGCTAAAAGCCGAAGCTTTCTGATCTGACGGACGGCCAAGGCGAGCGCGACGCCGATCGCTTCCTCGGTCCAGCCCAGCGCCACGAGACGTTCGATGGCGCGCCACTGGTCGACCGGGTTCAGCGGCTCTCTGGCGATATTCTCGACCATGTTGCGCATGGCGCCGTTGTCATTGGCGGCGTCAACGACGAGCGCGTCGATTTCCTCGAGGCCCGCCGCGATCGCCTGGCGGATGCGGCGATGTCCGGAATCGACGATGTAACCGTTGCCGCCCCCCGTCTCCGGGGCAATCACCGGTGGCTGGACGATGCCGACGGCCTTGATCGTCGCCAGCAGCAAGGCGTCAGCCTGCGGCGTTGACTTCGTCTGGCGCGTCCGGTCGGGATTTTCCTTCAGCGCGCGCGGGTCGACTTTCATGAGACGCATGACAATGCTCCTTCAAAGGCTTTGGACGCGGAGACCTTTCCCTGTCCTTTTCCGTCTTCTTCCCGAAGACGCCTCCAAGCCCGCGGAGCGGACGGGTCGGAACAAGCGCGACCGAGCGTCCCTGGTCGGCAGGAGGAGCGGGGCTTGCAGCCCTGCGAGGACGCCGGCCCGGGATCGCGCAGGCGGCGCTTGAGCGCACGCGATGCCGTCCCGTTCGATCCGCGAGCAGCCTGTTCTTTCTTCATTCTGCTTGAACCCCGCCCATACTGACGTTATATTGCGTCAATATCAGCGGCTATCTGACGAGGAGGTCTAAGCCATGGGCCTCGCCCAATATGCAGACAACGGCGTCTTCGCACCCCGCAGGATCGCCGAAACCCTCAGGACGACGAGCGAGGAAATCGCCCGCACAGCCGGCTTGGGCAAGGATGCCGTCCAACGCAAGGACAGGGTTCAGTCGGACAAGACCCAGAGGCGCCTACGCGAGATGGTCGAAGTCATCAACAAAGTCGAGCCGCGTTTCGGGTCCGCGCTGATGGCCTATGCCTGGTATCGCTCCGAGCCGCTGCCCGGATTTTCCGGCCAGACGGCGATGCAGCTCGTGCGCAGCGGACGCGCCGACGACGTGCTCGACTATATCGATGCGGTCGACGCTGGCGTTTACGCCTGACCGTGGCGATCCGATTCCAGGGAAAGCTCTATCGAGCGCTCAATCCAGTCTACGCGCGCGAACCGCTGTCCGGGCGCGGAGCACAGCTCTATGGCGGCCGTTTCAATCCCAAGGGCGTCGCGGCGCTCTATTGTTCCTTGTCCGTGATGACCGCTGTGAGAGAATCCAATCAGGTCGGCGATCTCCAGCCGACCACGCTGGTCGCCTATGACGCGGACATCGCAGACATCTTCGACAGCCGCGACGCGACAGCGCTCGCGGCGCAAGACATGGATGCCGCCGCACTCGCCAGCGCGACCTGGCGTGACGAGATGAGTGCGACTCGAGAAGCGAGGACACAAGGTTTTGCACGAAGGCTGATCGGCGCTGGATATAACGGCCTCATTGTCAGAAGCTTTGCGCCCGGCGCGACCGCCGAGGATATGAACCTCGTGCTCTGGAAATGGAGCGACAGTCCTCCCATACGCCTCGCTCTGATCGACGACGAGAAACGGCTGACGCTGTAGGGCGTATCACGCCGAAGACATGGTTATCTCCACACGCGCAAGAGATGGAACTTGTCAGACCCAAAGCGGCGCGCGACGCTTTGGCCATTCGAGTAAGGCGCCAAAATCGGGGGTAATCGGGTATTATTGGGTATGAAATCAGATATGAGGTTCACTGCGTGAGTGGGCCGAAGCTCGCACTTGGCCCCAAGCCGGCGACAATCGATCAAGCGCAAATCAGGCGTCATCTGCGAGCGCCGCAGAACTTTCCGTGATCTGCGACGGCAAAGCCGGCTCAATGAGCCGACCCTCGCTGATAGGGATCGAACTCGTGGATCCGCTCGATGTCATCGTCGTCGTCGAGTTCGATGCTCGGCAAGACGCCGTATTCGTCGCCGGACTTGAACAGGGTGACCGGAACCATCAGCGTGCGGGCGAGCTGGAAGGCGTGGTTCTGTGCGAGAACGAGATCGTGCGCCATTTGTTCGGCTCCATCGGGAGCGGGCCAATCCCGCTCGATGGCTCCTGAAAGGGCCGCCCCCGGTCGCGATCACCGCGAAGGCGAAGCCGAGAGCGGCGGCACGCATCGCGTAGCCGACCCCTCGCGGGTTGATCGTGGAAGACCCGGGGGCGGACCAGGACGCCATCCCATAAAGAGCGGGATTGGCGCGCTCCGGGTGGAGGCGCCGCGCATGGCATGATGCTTTTCTCGCGCCGATCAGGCGCACATAGTCGGACTTGCTATATGCTTCGTTCCTGTCGCTCCTTTGCGATGGCGACTACGCTTCGAACGATTCCGTGGCCGACACTCGGTCGCCCGATATGTCGACACTCCCAATGGCGTCGCTCAGGCCGCGAGCGCCGACTCGCTTCGACCGGCGTCAGTCGCAAGCGCCTTCTCGACCTCCGCCAGCTGGCGCCTCTTCTCCGCCAGCTCATCTGCGAAGGCGAACGCGCCACCGAGACGGGATTGATAGGAAGAGAGACGACGGCGTGCGTCATCACATTGACGATGATGCCGGTCCTGCTCTTCGCCGAAGCCGGACAGCGCATGTTCCAGACGGGAGATGACGCCGAGCGGCGTCACGGTGACGGGCAGATCGAATTCGTAATCGGCGCCGGTCCGCTGCAACACGACGGTGTATTGATATCCCTCTCCGCGTCCGAAACTCTCGCCGTCGTAGACGAGGTCGAACCCGCCGATCGAGGCGATGACGCTCTCGCCCTTCTGCCGGAGCTGCACGAGGGTCAGTATTTCCTTCATGAGCGCCCTGCCCGCGGCCTTGCGTTCGACATAGGATTTGTCGGCGACGGTCATAGCGAACACGTCACCGGCGGTTGGAACGAGGCGGTCGATATCCTGGCCTATCTCTCCGATGCGCCTGATGGCAACTTCAATGTCGCGCTCGGCGTCGCGCACCTGCCGGCGGATTGCGAACTGATCGTCCTGGTGGGCGGCGCGCAGACGTTCGAGGCGGACGATGTCGGCTTCGAGGCCGGCCTTCTGCATGAGCCGCTGGTCGCCCGATGCGATCGCCTTGGCCATGGCGAACTGATTGGCCTGCCCTTCCCCGAGATCGTCGAGGCGGCGGATCGACGTGTCGCCAGAGAGCGCGGCCGCAATGAATCTGGCCTTGCGCTCGTTGTTCTGCCACATGGCGGCGTCGAGCGAACCTTCCGTCGCATAGGCGAAGATATCGACCTCTTCGTGCTGATTGCCCTGGCGCACGATGCGACCCTCGCGCTGCTCGATCTGGGAAGGTAACCAAGGCACGTCGAGATGATGCAGCGCCTTCAGGCGAAGCTGCGCATTGACGCCGGTTCCCATGGTCTCGGAGGAGCCGATCAGGAAACGAACCTTTCCGGCGCGCACGTCGGCGAACAGCCGCTGCTTGGCCTCGGATTTCTTGTAATCCTGCATGAAGGCGATTTCGGCCGAAGGAACGCCGCGGCGGATCAGCTCGTCTCGAATCCAGCGGTAGGCTGAGAAGCCACGTGTCTTCTCCACATTGATCGTGCCGAGATCGGAAAAGATCATCTGCGCGGCGCCGGGAAGCTCGTAGGGCTTGCCGTCGGGCTGGAGGTAGGCGCGCTCCGCCGTCTCCCGCCAGATGTGGAGGGCCGTTTCAATCAGAAGATTGAGCTTGTTATCGGGCTCGTTGTCATTGTCGGGATCAACCAGCCGCAGGTCGATCGCCGCATGGCGGCCGTCGGTGATGACAGAGAGCAGGATGTCGTCGCCCGGCTGCGCCGGCCCCTCCCGCTCCTCGATCGCCTTGATGCGGGCGTCGAGGATCGTCTGGTAGCGCTTGAAAGCCGCCGTCGGTTTGGCGGTGAGAATCTGGCGACGGCCGGTCGAAATCGCCGGGACCTTCACATAGCGGCGCAGATCCTCGGGCATCACCACGTCGGCGAAGGACCGGAACATAGCGATGAGTTCCGGCACATTGACGAAGCTCGCAAAGCGGCTCACCGGCTTGTATTTGCCTGACGGCTGCAATTCGAGCTCGGTCGTGACATCACCGAAGGTCGACGCCCAGGCATCGAATTCGTGCAGGCCGCGTTCCGCGAGAGCGGCGTGGCCGAGCAAGCGCTGAACCGAGAACATTTCGCCGAGCGTGTTGGTGATCGGCGTACCCGAAGCCAGAACCAGCGCGCGGCCGGGATTCCTGGTCTCGACGAAGCGGGATTTCACATAGAGATCCCAGGCGCGCTGCGAGCCGTTGGGATCGACGCCCTTCAACGTCGACATGTTCGTCGCAAACGACAGCTTCCGGAACTCCTGCGCCTCGTCGACGATGATCTGGTCGACGCCGAGTTCGGCGATGGTCAGAAGACCATCTTTGCGGGTCGAAAGCCCTTCGAGTCTTTCCTGCAACCCCTCCTTCAACCGCTCGAGGCGCTTTCGCGAAACGCGATCGTCGCTCGCGACCTTCGTCAGCAATGACTCGTAAAGCTCCAGCTCGTCCTGGATCATCTGCTGCTCGAAGGTTTTGGGCACGTCGATGAACCGAAAAGCGCTATGCGTGATGACGATCGCGTCCCATGTCGCCGTCGCCGCGCGCGACAGAAAGCGCTGCCTCTTGTCCTTGGTGAAATTGGTTTCGTCGGCGACGAGAATCCGGGCGTTCGGATAAAGCGCCAGAAACTCGCGCGCCGCCTGCGCCAGACAATGGCCGGGCACGACCAGCATGGCCTTGGCGACGAAGCCCAACCGGCGCTGCTCCATGACGGCGGCCGCCATCGTCATGGTCTTGCCCGCGCCGACGGCGTGAGCGAGATAAGTTGAGCCGGCCGCGATGATCCGCCAGATGCCCCGCTTCTGGTGGTCGTAAAGAGCAAAGGCGCCTGACGCGCCCGGCAGCTTCAGATGCGATCCGTCGAATTTTCGGGGCGCGATATTGTTGAAGCGGTCGTTGTAGTCCCGCGCGAGCCGATCGGTGCGGTCGGGGTCCGACCAGACCCAGGTCTGGAAAGCGATCTTGATCTTCTGCAGCTTCTCCTTCGCAGCCTCGGTATCGACGACGTTGAGGATGCGCCGCTCCCTGCCCTCTTCCTCGATCGTGTCGAAGATCTGTGGTACGCGGCTGTTGAGCGCGTCGGCCAGGAGTTCGCCGGCATGGCGACGGTCCGTGCCCCATTCCGACGTGCCCGCCGCCATCCAACCGAGCTGGCGGGCTTCGACCGTCCAGGAGGCGAGTTCGGGCATGTGACGGATGCGGATTTCGGCGCCCATAGTCTCCTTCACGAAGGCGACGACATCGGTGGCCGGAATCCAAGGCGCGCCGAGCCGCGCGGTGATGTCGGAGGGACCGAGATCGGCCGGCTGCACAGCGACGAGCGCGCGGGAATTGCGTTCGAAGATCGGATCGAGCGCCGCCGCGGCTTCCGCCGCCTTCAGTTTTTCGCGCACGGGGCCGGAGAGATAGGCGTCCGCCGTCTGCCACGACCCGTCGGCCGGGTTCTGGAAAATCGCATCGCCAAGTTCCGCAACGACCGTCGAAGCGTCCTGATGGACGAGCTCGGCGATGTGGTCGATGTCGACGCAGCCGCGTTCGTTCAGGACGACGGCAAGCGCGTCGGCTGCGGACGTAATGACGGGCGGCGACGGCGGCGCGATGACGCGATCGGTGAATATCGGTCCGGGTTTCGCGGTGTCCGTGTCGAGATCGTAATCCTCGATGGAGGCGACCAGCCAACAATCGGGATCGTCGAGGAAGGGCTGCAGGTTCGGACGGCGATGGGATTCGCGGACCTCGCCCGTCGCCTCGTCCTCCGACATCGAGACATCAGTGTGATTGATCGGCCCGAAGTCGCGGACGAAGGAACCCCAGGCGATACGCAACCGCACTTGCGCATCCTTCCAGGGCTCGTCCCGCTCCTGCGCTTTCAAGACGTCGCGCACGGCGTCCCGGATCGGAATGAGTTTCCGGATGATGCGGATGTGTATCTCGGGAACGCCGTCGCCCGCGCGGCCCCGTCGCATCTTGATCGGGACGGGCGTCCCGTCGATGATCTGCTTCAACCCATGGCTGGCGTCGAAGAAATAGCTGCCCTCGCGGACATGCGCATTGTCGGTTCCCCCAGATGGAGAGGCAGCAAAATCCGCTTCGTCGTCGGGGTCGACCTGTTCGGGCTCGCCGTCATAGACGGCTTCAGGAAGAAGGAGGATGGCGGCGGCCAGCAGGTCGTCCAGCGCGCGATCTGGGTGCGGCTGGCAGGTATAGGTGTCGCCGAACGGCCCGGAGGTCGGGGCGTGTATTCCGAGTACGAATTGCGGGTGTTGCGCGAACCAGCGATTTACGCGGATAGCGCCCTCCTCCGCCGTGGCCGCGCGGACTTCATCGACCTCGAGCCAGGTAAGATCGCCTTCGGCCTCGCCCGGTTTTCTCTTCCGGAAGAAGAGAACGTCGACGACGACGTCGGTTCCCGCATCGGCGCGAAAACTGCCTTCTGGCAGGCGAACCGCGCCGACGAGATCGGTCGATTGCGCGATGTGTTCACGGGCGACCCGATCGGCCTTGTCCATCGTCCCATGCGAGGTGACGAAGGCGGCAAGCGCGCCGGGCTTTAGCAGATCGATGGCGCGCGCGATAAAATAATCATGCAGGGTAAGGCCGAGCGACCGATAGGCGCGGTCCGAGCGCACGGTTCGGTCGGAGAACGGCGGATTGCCGATCGCCAGATCGAAGCGCGCCGGCAGCTCCGTCCGCGAAAAATCGTCCACGATGATGTTGGCACGGGGGTGCAGCAGGCGGGCGATGCGCGCCGTCGTTGGATCGAGTTCGACGCCTGTGACATGCGTGCATCCGCGCAAAACCTCCGGCATCAGTGCCGGAAACAGTCCTGTGCCAATTCCGGGCTCCAGCATACGGCCGCCACGCCAGCCGAGACGCTGGAGCGCGACCCAGATCGCCCGGACGACGAACTCCGGCGTGAAATGCGCGTATTGAGTGCAGCGGGCGAGCGAGGCGTAGTCGGCCTCCGTCACCACGTCCTGTAGTTCGGCGCCAAGCTCTTCCCATCCCCTGCGGAATTGCGTCTCGCCCGGTCGGCGAAAGACGCCATTGGCGAGGTCGCCGGCGCCGAATCCCGTGAAGCGGATCAGTTTTGCCTGTTCCTCCGCCGTCGCCGACCGATCCTGCCGTTCGATTACTGCGGCTAGCCGGATCGCGGCGATATTGTCTCGGGCGCGAGCCTTCCAACTTTTCGCGAGACCTCGCTCGCCTACGAGATAGAAATTGTCGCCACGGTCAGGGACGGTCGTCTTGTGCGTGAAATTTGCGGACGGCAATGCGGGCGCTGGCGTCGTGGGATCGGGATCGTCGTCGCAATCGTTCGCGAAATCACCGGCGAAGGCCGTGACGCTAATGCCGAGGCCGGACGACAGAGCCGTATTGCCGAACAGATCGAAGGTGAAGGGGTCGTCTTGCGCCATTGCTTTGTCTCCTGCGTGCGGGCGCCCGACATCGACCCTGGCGGTCTTCACCGGCAGGAACGACATCGCGGAGGGGTTGAGAGATGGGAGCGGCCGCGAGCGTCAGGGGACGATGACGGCTGATCTCAGTTCGGACGGATTACGCGGCTATCGGCTCCGGCAGGCAGCGCAGCTGGACCGGCAGTTTTGCGGAGATCTCGGCGTCGATGAGCGTATCGAGCAGTTTTGGCGTGCGAGCGCCGTTAGCGGCGAAGCAGATGACAAAACGCTTCCCGCGCGAAGCACTCGGCCAGTCCTCGTCGGCGTAGCCGCGGTAATTGTCATGGGTCGCACTCCAGATATGGTCGAGGCGCTCCCTGCGCGTCATTGCGCGCACAGGCCAAGACTCTCGTGCGACGATCGCTGCGCGTAGAAAATTGGGTGCGCGCTTGTCGGCGAGATCGCAATAGCCGTGGAAATATCGATCCTTGCCGTCAATCCGCAGCGCGAAGAAAACGCTGGTGACCGAACCCGTCAGGAATTCGCGCATGGCGAACATGCCGTTGCGCATCCAGAGCGGCGGCAGGATATCCAGCATATAGTCGTGGTCGGCTTCGGCGATTTCGAACCACTCGCCGGCATAGAGAGCGCTGGAATCACCTGACCATCGGTCGGCACGCTGAGCATGGCGATCGAACAGGCGGAACATCTGGCGTCGGTCGGCGCTGCCGAAGAATATTTTGCGGATGGGAGAAGCGGAGTTCATGAGCCGGCTCCTTTTAAGCCTCGTCAGGCCAGAAGCGCGGTTGGTTCTCTCGACTTCGCCTCATGGCTTCCTGACCCCTCCTCCGCGGCCGCCTCTCCGTCCGGACGCGTCAAGGGCCGGCGCAGCCGGGCAAAGCTTCACCCTTTATGCGGATGGCGGGCATGCGGCAGCCGTTCCCTTCTCCTTTCGTTCCTTCTGTCGTCGTCCTTCATGCTGCCGGACAGAGCGTCGTTCCAGTCTTCGGCCGGAGGGAGAAGTCGCGACCACGGACAATTTTCGCCTTCGGCGATCTCGCGCAGCCGCGCAGCAAACCGCTCGCCCTGCGCATTATTGTCCGTCGCCGCGACGAGTTCCGCACCGGGTCGCTGCGCCAGACGTCGAAGGGCCTGCTCCGTCGTCGGCGACCAGCCGCCTCCGGTGCTCAGATACAGCGAATCCTCGCGAGCATTCTCGATTGCGGCGAGGCTGAGCGCGTCGATCGCAGCCTCGACGACGCAAAGGCGCAACGCCTCCGCGCGGCCGAACCGAAACAAAGCCTTTGAGCCCGCGGTGGAAAATCCCCGCCATTCCGGGCCGCGTTCCTCCCAGCCGATGACGTCCCCGCCATTTTCGATATGTGCGGCCCACATGCTGCCATGCGGCCCCTCACGAAGCAGGCCTTGTCGGATGGCGAAGCGGATAGTGTTTGCCGGCAATCGGCGCTCGTCGCGCAGATATCTCCAGCTCGCAGAGCCCGGCCACGGCTTCCGGCGTGCGCTCCAGCGTTCGATTATGGAGCGATCGCATTCGCGTTCGCGTTGCGGGCGCGACCATACGATTTGCGCGACGGAATTGCCGACCAAGGATGCAACGTAGTCGACGGCCTCCAGGAATTCTACGCGATCGATATGCTCGACCAATGAGAACACGTCTCCCTTCGCATCGGACAACGGGTCGAACCAGCCTCTACCGGCGTGGATCACGATGATGATTTCCGCGCCGCGCCGGTACTTGACTGCGCGCCGCGTGCTTTCTTTGACATCGACGGCGAAATCCGATTTCGCCAGAACGATCGCGCACAGTACACGCTCTTTCAGGCCTTCAAGGTCATTCTTGCGCATCCTTCCATCCAGGCGTTCTCACGCCCGGCCCTTCCTACAGATTCGAATTCCGCTGATCTCGCGTATAGGAATCCGCAGCCGCGAAGAGCGGCGGAGACAAGGGCGCGGCTTTGATTACGAGGTGGAGTCCGAAAGGCGAAGGGCGATAATTCGTTCGCCCGCGGCGCAGCTTCCCTTGTCGCCGCAAGCTTGTTAGCGGCAATTCCGCTTCCCGAGCATAGTCAATGCGAACAATGGGCTCGCTTGTTTGCGAAGTATGATGTGCGGAAATCCGCTGTTTCGAACCCTGAGCGAGTCCGGGCATCGACGATCTGGTCGGCAAGACCGCCGTCAAGGTGGTCCAGCGGGACATTGACTTCATTACCGGCCTGGACAGGTCGACTCCATCCTCGGCGCGTTTTTCGGGTTCCTCGACTTTGCCGTCAGCCGCGTCCTCGCGTTTTACCAGTCCGGCATGCGCGCCCTTGCTGCTGCCTGTGGCCGGCGCCGGCCGCGGCGACCGAACCTTTTTGGGCGGGGTCCTGATGGGCGCGTTCGGACTTGCCCGCAGTATTCCCACCGTCGTTGCTGCGACAACGGCCGGATCCTTCGCGCAACTTGCGTCCTTGCATCGACTCACGCTCTCGGCCGAGCGCCTGGGCGCGGCTTTGATTGGGTTGCGGGGTAGGCCGAAATCGCAAGTCTCTAATCAGGTCGTTAACAGGGATATCGAAGCCCGTCGTTGCGAGTCGGCAGAGGTCGACTGTTGCCGACTGTACCTGCAAGCGAAGCAGTCCACCGGACATGGAAAATTCTGCGGACGGATCGCAACGGCCACACAGCCTGTCCGTCAGGACGGGCGTCCTTCTGGAAGCCTCGCGGTGAGGGACCCCCGGCGGAATTAACGATGGATGAATTTGCTCCGAGTTGCAGGGTCGCCTCGTTTGCGCCGCGAATCGTCTTCGCGAAACAGCGTCTCGATCAGCGGACAATCCGGGCGCGCGCCGTCGCCACATTGCGCGATCGTCGTCTGAAGTACGCTTTCCATACGGCGCAGATCGGCGATCTTCGCCTGCACCCCGGCGAGGTGAACTGACGCGAGGCGGCTCGCCTCCGCACAGGGTTGGTCGCGCTCGTCGGCGAGCCGGAGCAGCGCGCGCACCTCGTCGAGCGAAAAACCGAGTTCGCGCGCCCGCAGCACGAAGCGAAGCCGCCGCTCATGGGCTGAATCATAGCTCCGGTATCCGCGGGCCGTTCGCGGCGGCTCCGGCAACAGCCCTGCCTTCTCGTAATAGCGCACGGTCTCCAGATTGCAGCCGGTGCGCTTGGCCAGCTCTGCGCGCTGCATGCCGTTGACGGATTTTTGATCGCGCATCGGAAAACGCCTATTGACCCTGTAGCGACTACAGACTGTAGCCTGAACCACAATCGGGCTTCGGGCAACAGAGAGACAGTCGGGATGAGCGCAATTCAATCGGAAATCGGCGGCGGCATAGACGCCGCATTGGCGCAGGAAGAGCAGGACCGCACGCCGCGCCTCGTCGCCGTGGGCGGGATACTGGCCGCGCTGGGCGCAGCCTCCTGCTGTGTCATTCCCTTCGCGCTGTTCCTGGCGGGCGTCAGCGGCGCCTGGATCGGCAATCTGACCGCGCTCGAGCCGTATCAGCCGGCTTTTGCCGGCGCCTCCCTGACGCTCGTCGGCTATGGCGCGTGGCGACTGCGGCGCAAACGCGAGGCCGCCTGCGCCAGCGGCTACTGCGCCACGCCGCGATCCGACCGTATTGCGAAGACGGGCCTTTGGGCGGCTGCGGTCCTGGTCGCAATCGCCGTCATCTTCCCCTATGCGGCGCGCTCGTTCCTGTAACGGCGCGTCGCACTGATTGTCCCCCACAATGCAAGGACGAGAAAATCATGATCACGCGCACCGGAATAATCGGAATTTCGATGGCTTTTGGCCTGCTGCTCGCTCCTGTCGGCGCGTTTGCGGCCGATGCCACCGTCGTCCTCACGGTTCATCACGCAGATTGCGTCTTGTGCGGGCCGATCGTCAAGCGCACGCTCGCCCGCGTCACAGGCGTCAAGACCGTTGCAGTCAGTCAAGCCGATGAGATGGCCGATGTCATGGCGACGGTTACCTATGACGACGCCGAAGCTTCGCCCGCGGCGATGATCAAGGCGACGACCGGCCAGGGCTACCCTGCGGAAATCTCGAAGCCTGCGAAAGGCTGATGCGCGCCGAAAAACCCATCGCTGCGATCACTACGGTCACCGCCGCAGGTCTGGCTGTCCTGTGCTGCGCCGGACCTCTCCTGCTGGGGGCGATCGGCTCGATCGCGATCTCCGCGTCCGTTCTCACCGGTTCGCTCGCGATCGTGGCGGGCGTACTGGGGGTCGGGCTGGTTGGCGCCTGGGCCTATCGTCGCAACCGCTCAGCCGAGCCGAACGCCGTCGATTGCCGCGCGCTCGAAAACACTGAACGAAAGTCAAACTCATGAATGATTGCTGCGCGCCGGGTATGAAGGATCGAACAAGCCACTACGATCTCGCTGTCATCGGCGCAGGCTCGGCGGGATTCTCGGCCGCTATCACAGCCGTCGAGCAAGGCGCGAGCGTCGCGCTGATTGGCCATGGCATGATCGGCGGCACTTGCGTCAACATCGGCTGCGTGCCGTCGAAGACCCTGATCCGCGCGGCGGAGACACTGTACAATGCGCGCGCCGCGGCGCGCTTCGCGGGCGTCTCGGCGCATGCGGAAATCACCGACTGGCGCGCCATCGTCCGGCAGAAGGAAGAATTGGTCGCCGGGCTGCGCCAGGCCAAATATTCCGACTTGTTGTCCGCCTATGAAGGCATCGACTACCATGAGGGCGCTGCGCGTCTTGTCGAGGGCGGCGTCGAGGCAGGGGGCGTTCGCATCGCCGCCGGCAATATCATCATCGCGACCGGCGCGCGGCCGGGCGTTCCAGGAATCTCAGGGATAGAGACCGTGCCGTATCTCACCAGTACGACCGCGCTCGAACTCGAAGAACTGCCGCGGTCGCTGCTGGTGATCGGCGCAGGTTATATCGGCGCGGAACTCGCCCAGATGTTTTCGCGCGCGGGTGTAGCGGTGACGCTCGTCTGCCGTTCCCGCCTGTTGCCACAGGCCGAGCCCGAGGTCGGCGCCGCATTGACCGGATATCTGCGTGACGAAGGGATCGATGTCTTTGCCGGCGCTCTATACCGGACGATCCGCAAAACGGAACGCGGCGCGGCGCTCACGGTCGGACACAACGGCCAGGAAATCGAGATCGAGGCAGACAAGGTTTTCGTCGCGACGGGTCGGTCTCCCAACACCGCGAACCTCGGCCTCGAGGACATGGGCGTCGGGCTCACGCCGAAGGGCGCCATCATCGTCGATGACCGGATGCGCACTACAAGGCTCGGCGTTTACGCCGCCGGCGACGTCACGGGCCGCGATCAGTTCGTCTACATGGCCGCCTATGGCGCGAAAATCGCGGCTAACAATGCGCTCAATGGCGACAGCCGGGCTTACGACAATGCGGCCATGCCGGAGATCGTGTTCACCGACCCGCAGGCGGCGAGCGTCGGCCTGACGGAATCGGCAGCGCGGGCGGCAGGACACGACGTGCGTGTCTCGACGATCGGACTCGATCAGGTCCCGCGCGCGCTCGCCGCGCGTGACACGCGCGGTCTGATCAAGCTCGTGGCCGAGGCGGAGAGCGGCAGACTCCTCGGCGCGCACATACTGGCGCCGGAAGGCGCCGACAGCATTCAAACGGCGGTCATGGCGATGCGCTGCGGGCTCACGGTTCGGCAAATCGCGGAAACGATCTTTCCATATCTCACGACAGTGGAGGGCCTGAAACTCGCCGCGCTCGCTTTCGACAAAGAAGTGGCGAAGCTCTCCTGCTGCGCGGGATAGTTAGGAGTTCTTGGGGCCTGGATTTCACCGTGCGACGGGAATGCTCTGCGAAATATCGACGGTCGACGGCGCCAGACAAACGTGATCATTGCAGGCCTGCCCCTGCAACTGCGCCTTTCTCGGCAGTTGGGCGAGACGCGCATGCAGCCGGGCCTCAATCGTCGCGCGCCCCGTGTAGACCATGATCGCGTCGTGTGCGAACGGCGGCGCAAATCGCTCACCGACGGGATAGTAGACCTTCGCGTCGGCGCCGATGACCGTCAGTGTCGTCGGAACACGGTAATCCTGCGACGCGGGATTGGCGTTGATATGGTAGCCCTTGTCGATGTCGATGGCGACGGCGAGCTTCGCCCCTGCCGCATTTGACGTCCATGCGCCTGTCGCATGGACGTGCTGCGCGGAATCTTGCGCTGCGCCGCTTGTCTGATCGGCGGCAAGCGCGCGAACCGCGGTCGACGCCAGCAATGAATTCCAGCGCGAGGGCTGGGCGGCGATGGCAAAGTTTTCCTTTGATTAGGTACGGCCACCCATCTGCTCGTCCCATCAGTTGGGTAAGCGAACGGTCGCACGAAGGCCCCCGTCCTTGCGGTTCGCAAGCGTGATTTCCCCGCCGTGCGCCTGGACGATTGATTGCGAAATCGCTAACCCCAATCCTGTGCCGCCGGTTTCCCGGCTTCGCGAGCTTTCAATCCTGTAGAACGGCTGGAAAACCCGTTCCAACTGGTCAGGCGGAATGCCGGGCCCGGCGTCGTCGACGACGATTTCGACCGCCTCGGGCGAGGAGATGATCGAAACGTCGGCGCGCCCACCGTACTTGACGGCGTTATCCAGGAGGTTTGTGACCACGCGCTTTATCGCCGCTGGCTGGCATTCGATGGGCAGAGGTTCCGATGGCGCCATCCTGACATGCATTCCGGCGTCGGCCATGTCGTCGACCATGCTTTCGACGAGCGTGGCCAGATCAATGCGACGGCGCGGCTCCGACTGGAGGTCGTCGCGCGCAAAGGCCAGCATCGAAGAGATCATTCCATCCATCTCGTCGATGGTCGCCAGCGCCTTGTCTCTCTCTTCCGGGTTGTCGGCCTCTTCGGCGCGCAGGCGCAGCAGCGTCAGCGGCGTGCGCAGGTCGTGCGATATCGCGGCCAACATCTGCGTGCGCCCCTCGACCAGCCTGCGCACGCGCTCCTGCATGCGGTTGAAGGCCCGGGTCGCGGCGCGTATCTCCCTTGCCCCCGCCTCCGGCAGGGCCGGGGCCGTCACGTCGCGTCCAAGCCTGTCGGCGGCGGCGGCGAAGGTCTCCATCGGAGCGGTAACGCCACGAACCGCCCAGGCCGAGATGATGAGAACCAGCACGCCCATGACGGCGAAGGTGACGAGAAAGCTCCATGAGAAGGGCGGGCCGTTCTGGGGCAGAGCCGTTGCGAACGAGAGCCATTGTCCATCGCCGAGGCGCACCGCGGCCTGTATCGACCGCCAGACGCCGAAGCCGCCATCGAATGCCGGCCCCATCATGTCGCGCATCATGTGGTCCATCTCGCCGGACGGGCCAACGCCGCCCCGGGGACCATAGTGGAATGCTGCTGCGAACGGAACTCGCCCCGATGGTCCGATGGGGCCCGCGACGCTGACGCGAACCTCACGGCCGGGCCACTCGGTCAATTGTCCCGCAATAGCGTCCCGGACCGTCGCCGCCGCGCCTTGTTCTGGCGCGCCGATCCAGTCAGGCGCAGCGGGCGACAGCAACACGCGAAACGTCTGGTCGCTGAGCGCTTGCGCGATCCGCGGACGCCAGTCGACCGGCGCCTCCTCGATCAGGCGCGAAAGGTTGGCGATGCGCTGGGCAGCCACGAAACCGCCGACCGCGCGAACGGCCTGTTCGCGCGCGCCGCTGGTGACCCAGATGCTGATCGCGTGCGATGTGAGCATGCCGACGAGCAGAATCAGCACGGTCCGCCCGAACAGGCTTTGCGGCACGAGCCGTCTGAGGAGACCTGTCATGAGCGTCGAACTTCGGGCGCGAACAAGTAGCCGCCGCCCCAGATCGTCTTGATGATCTCTGGGTCGCCAGGATCCCGCTCGATCTTCTTGCGCAAGCGGCTGATCTGTGTGTCGATGCTGCGATCGAAGGCATTTGCAGCGCGACCTCGCGCCAGATCGAGCAGCTGGTCGCGGCTGAGCGTGCGCTGCGGATGTTCGACGAACGCCAGAAGCAGATCGAATTCGCCCGTACTCAGCGACGTCGCAACCGCATCGGCGCCGACGAGTTCGCGTTTGTTGACGTCGAACGTCCAGCGATCAAATTGATAAAGCTTGGCATCTTCGCTATCATGTCCGACCTCGCGCCCGCCGTTGCGTCGTAGAACCGCACGGATTCTTGCGATCAGTTCGCGGCTCCCGAACGGCTTCGACACGTAATCGTCAGCGCCAAGTTCGAGACCGACGACCCGGTCAATCTCCTCCCCCTTGGCTGTGAGCATGATAATTGGAATGTCTGAGTCCGCGCGCAAGGCGCGACACAGGGACAGCCCGTCCTCCCCGGGCAGCATGAGATCGAGCAGGATGAGGTCGATTTTCGCGTCGGCGAGCGCGCGGCGCATCGCCTTGCCATCGCCGACCGCGGTTACTCGAAACCCGTCCTTGAGTAGCGCTCGCGAAACAAGGTCGCGGATTTCGCGATGGTCGTCGACGACGAGGATATGCGGCCCAGAGGTCATGACGCGAAGCTAGCGCCATTCGCGTGCGCTTGCAGGAAAAAGTTGCAACGCAATGTGTCGCGACGGGCGTCTGACACACTCTGTCACAAATTCGCATCCCGGCGGCATATTCGCGTGACACGTTTCCGTTTGGATCGGGTTCGACGCATTGGTTGCGCATCGAAGGAGACAGGTCATGAGAACTCGCGCTTTTCTGACGGCGCTGGCCACCGCCGGCCTGATGGCCGCGACGCTCGGCGCCGCAGCCGCCCAACCCTATGGCGATCGGGACTCGCAAGGCTATGGGCCGGGGTACGGCATGATGGACGGCTACGGGCCCGGATATGGCCCGATGCACGGGTACGGCCGGGGACATGGCTGGATGCACGGCTACGGACCGGGCTACCGGCGCTGGCGGGACGAGGGCCGCAGCGGCGCAGATAACGACGGCTACGGGCCGGGCATGATGAACGGCTACGGATCCGGTCCGCACATGCGCGGCTGGTGAGACGCCCGCCGGCGGGAGCGATGGCTCCGTGACTGCAGCGCGATATGGGAGACGGACAATGCGCAACAAATTACTGATCGACGCCACTTTGGGCGCTGCTTTCGCCGGCGCGATCGCCTTCGCGGCGCCGGCCATGGCCCAGGGTTGGGGCATGATGAACAGCGGCGGCCCCGGCTATGGCATGATGGATGGCTACGGGCCGGGCTACGGCATGATGCGCGGCGACGGCTACGGTTGCGGCGGACCGGGCTACGGCATGATGAACGGGTACGGCATGCCCGGCTACGGCCCTGGCATGATGGGCGGCGGGTATGGGCCCGGCTGGCGGGGCCGCGGCTACCAGCGCAGCTGGATGATGAACGGCCAGGGCCCCGGCTATTCCGGTCAATCGCGCAACCTCGACCTCTCCGTCGACGACGTGAAGAAGTACGTCGAGCAGATGATCGACAATCCGCGCCTCAAGGTCGGCGACGTCAAGGAGAAGAGCGCAGATACGATCACGGCCGAAGTGGTGACCAAGGACAAGGACGCGCTCGTGCAGAAGTTCGCGTTTGATCGCCATACCGGCGCTTACCAACCGGAGCAATGACAATGTGGGGCTACGGACCGAACTACGGCATGATGGGCTGGGGCTACGGCGGGTATGGACCAATCGGCATGATCATCTGGCTCGTCATTCTCGTCGCGATCGTCGCCGGCGCCGTCTGGTTCTTCCAACGGATGCAGCAACAGCAGCAGGGCCAGCCGCCGCAGTTGACGTCAGGCCGCTCGCGAGGACTCGACGTGCTCGAAGAGCGTTATGCCCGCGGCGAAATCGAGCGCGAGGAATACCTGCAGAAAAAGCACGACCTGGCGAGCTGAGACGTTTCGACGAGCGGCGCTCCGGCGCGACGACGTTGACGAAAATCAAAGAGAACCGACGCCGCGCCGATAGGGTGACGTCGGCCCATGCGAGAATCGGGATTGGCAAACATGCGCGTATCGTCGAGGCGACACAACGAGCGACTGCTCTCACGGACTGCGGCACAAACCGAAATCGCTGGAGCGGTGTCGCGGCGCGCGCTGCTTGCGGCGCTCACCGCCTTGGGCGTAACCACGGTCATACGCGGGTCCGTGCGCGCGGCGGAGCCCCTCGCGGTCGAGGTCTGGAAATCCCCCTATTGCGGCTGCTGCGGCGGCTGGGTCGACTACATGCGCGCCAAGGGATATCGAGTCGACGTGACGGCGGTCGAGGACATGGATCCGATCAAGGCGCGTTTCGGCGTGCCCGATGCGTTGACGTCGTGCCATACGGCAAGGATCGGCGATTATGTGATCGAAGGTCATGTGCCTGAGCCCGCAATCGCGAAGCTTCTTGCCGAACGGCCGACGCTCAAGGGGCTCGCGCTCCCGGGAATGCCGGTCGGTTCACCCGGCATGGATGGAGCGCCCGGCGTCTACACCGTCATCGGGTTCGATGCGGCGGGCGCCGCCCAAGCGTTCATGCGCACCGGCGCCTAATCGCGCGCGCCGAAGAAAATCTTGAACATCGCCGGGCAGCTTCTCCTGCGGACGGCGGTACGCCAAGCATGGCTGGACGGATATGAACATCAAGGACAATCTCCCGAAGTACGTCGTCCTCGCGTTCTTCGTCGGCGCGATCGGACTATGGTTCGCACAATCGAACAACCCGCGCGCCGTCGCGGGAATTCCCGTCGCAGTAAAACTGCCGCAGCTCTCGGCGCAGGCGGAGGCAGGCAAGAAGGCCTTCGCTTCGAATTGCGCGCAATGCCATGGCGCGAATGGCGCGGGAACGGACAAGGGTCCGCCGCTGATTCACGACATCTACAATCCAGGACATCACGCCGACGAGGCGTTCTTCATGGCGGCAAAATTCGGCGTGCGTCAGCACCATTGGAGATTCGGAGACATGCCGCCGCTACCGCAGGCGTCGCAGGACGACATCGCCAAGATCGTTCGCTACATTCGCGAACTTCAAGTGGCGAATGGCATCACCTACAGACAACATCGGATGTAGTGTCCAATCCGATTCGCAGTCGACTGCTCGACTCGTCGAACTGTCTTGCGCGCGCAAGTTCTCGCGACACGCGACCAAGCACAGTTCCGACGTACGCGACCGGCGGGATCATTATTCGTGCTGGTGATCGTGGCCATCGCCATTGCCGTGGTCTGCCTGCATCGTCTCGTCATGATCGGCCGGAGCGCTGCGTACGAGGGCATCGTAATCCGACTTCGACAGGTAAGGGAGTTTGCGCAGAAACGCGACCATGTTCCAGACGAGCTCGTCGCTATGCGTCTTTCCCCACGCGGCCATGCCGGACATCTTGATGCCGTGCTTGATGATCCAGAAGTCGCGACCGGGCACGCTTTTCCTGGCCTGCGCGAGCGGCGGCGCAGCCGGATAGAGGCCTTGCGCGATCTCGGTCTTCTCCATGCCCGGTGCGAGATGGCAGCCGGCGCACATTTCGGCGTAGAGACCGGCGCCGACGGAGAGGCGCTTCGGATCGCCGAGATCCGCCGGCGGCTCGATGGAAGCGGCGCGCGCCTCGACCGAGCGCTCTCGCGCAATGTTCAACAGCCAATAAACCTGCTTCGTATGCGGATCATCGGCAGCGACGCCGTAGACGCCCGAATAGATGAATGCGCCGCAAGCGACGGCGACGGCGAGGAGGCTGAATATTGCAATCTTGACCGTTTTCATCAGGCGTCCGATCTCCCATCCGTGATTTTAATTGTCTGAGCCTGTGAGGTCGACATGAGCGTCGCTCGTTCGCCGCCCGCCTCGCACGCGATGACATTGCAGCAACAGACCGACAGATGTCGAGCGACAAGGGAGCGCCCCCGCGCAGCTGACATACTCTGTCACAATTCCCGCGCGTGCCGAAAAATTTTGGTGACATTTTGGCTGTCAAGTCATCGTCTAGGTTTGGTCACTCCTGCAGCGTTCACGAAAGAAGGTAACCTTGAGTATCCGGCACGCTCTTACGGCGACCGCGGTCGCTGAAATTCTTCGCGCCACCGTTGCGGGGACGTCTGCGCGTATAGATCGAGCGCGGCCGATTTATCTGCAGCAAACGGGCTTCCCCTGCGCGCAGCGCTATTTCAATTCGGCGGGGGCGAACCACGCAACGCCTTTGGCCGCGTCTTCGCCCGCTACGGCCATCGGCTGCCCGGAACCCGATATGGCCGCGCCCACCGCGCCTATCCGCAATACGCTTATCGCCGAGATTGCGGCTGGCGCCATCCGCGGGGCTACAGCCCCGGCATGATGGAGGACCGGCGCGGCACGATGGGCGGATACGCTCACGGCACGGGAACGGCGGGCTGGCAACGGGGCGACGCCGCGTAGTCGATCGCAATTTCACAACGCAGGAGCGAACATGCTCACACGCAGATCAGTCCTTCTAGGCTCGGCGGCGATTGCGACCGCCTATGGCGCGTTGCGCATCGGCGGTGCGCGCGCGCGGACGGCCTTCGCGACGAAATTGCCGATCCCGACGCTCGTCGACGCTCGCGCGCAGGGTCACGCCATCGATCTTGTCGCGCGCGCCAGCGCGCACGAATTCCGACCGGGCTCGCCGGTTCAGGCCTATGGCTTTTCGGCGTCCTATCTCGGACCGACGCTCCGCCTGCGGCGCGGCGAGGAAACGCGCTTTTCAATCCGCAATGGACTGCAGGAGTTGACGACCGTGCACTGGCACGGCGCGATCCTTCCCGGCGCGGTCGACGGCGGCCCGCACAATTCGATAAGGCCGGGCGAGGCGTGGAGTCTCTCGTTCAAGCTCGACCAGCCGCCCGCCACCATCTGGTATCACGCGCATCCGCACGGCGCGACGGCCCTACAGGTCTATCGCGGCCTCGCGGGGCTCATCCTCCTGACCGACGACGGCGACGCCGATCGTGGCCTGCCACACGAGTACGGCGTAGACGATCTGCCGCTCGTATTGCAGGACCGCGCCTTCCACCGCGACGGTTCGCTCGCCTACGATCTGGGTCCGATGGCTGCAATGATGGGCATGTTCGGCGACACGGTCATCGTCAACGGCGCGGTCGCGCCTTTCGCGCGAATTCCGAAAGGGCTCGTGCGGCTGCGCCTGCTCAACGGCTCCAATGCTCGCACGTTGCGTTTGGGGTTCGACGATGGGCGCGCGTTCCACGCGATCGCGTCGGACGCGGGCTATCTGGCCGCACCCGTCAATTTGAAGGATATCGTTCTCGCGCCGGGAGAGCGCTACGAGATTCTCGTCGATTTTTCGGATGGCGACTCTGTCGCGCTACAGAGTCTTCCCCATAGCGTCGGCGCGCGGTCCGGCATGCCGATGATGCGGATGATGCAGGCCGGGCCAGATCGCGCCGAGCCCGTCATGCGCTTCGAGCCAGACGCCACGCTGCCCGTCGCCAAGCAGAAAATCCCGACCAAACTCGATGGGCCGAGCGCACCGGACGCGTCCAAGTCCGCGCGCCGTCGGGAGGCCGTGCTCGAACCCATGCTGGGCGGCATGGGCATGATGGGCATGATGCGCGGCGGGGCGCGCATGGGCATCAACGGCCGCAGCTTCGACATGAACCGCGTCGATTTCGACGCGAAGCTCGGAACGACGGAAATCTGGACGGTCCGCTCGCAGATGATGGCCCATCCTTTCCATATCCACGGGACCTCGTTCCGCATCCTTTCGATCGCGGGCGGCTCGCCGCCGGCGCATCTCGCCGGACTGAAGGACGTTGTGCTCGTGGAGGACACGGTCGAACTGCTCGTCCCCTTCAGCGCGCCGGCGGACAAGAACCATCCGTTCATGACGCACTGCCACATCCTCGAGCATGAGGACGCCGGCATGATGGCCCAGTTCACGGTGACATGAACCGCAACGCGCCCACAGGTCGATTGCGCGCCTCGTCTATCGCGCGACGCGGCCTAGACTGCGGTCGACGCCGGACAAGTTCGATCCGGCGAAACGGGACGCGGCGTTTATGTGGGCCCAATCCGGGCGTTCGAACAGGAAGCCGCCGAAGCTTGAGCGCTTGACAATCCAGAACAAGGCGACCGGCGTCACGACCGAGACGACCAGCACGGCCGCGCTGAGCGGGCCTGTCTGCGTAATGATGCCGCTCCAAAGCGCGAAGGCGCGAAAGAGCGACATCGGAATCGTGAAGGCCAAATAGACAACCAGCGAATGTTCGCCGAGCCATCTCAACCAATTCGTCGCGGGACGCTGGCAGACGAGCGCAGCGAAAACGCACAGGGCGACCGCGCCGGCGAGCGCGAGCGCGAGATGCACAGGCGGAAACGCCGCATAACCCATCTGCGTATGCGTGGGCAGAACCTCGAAGCCAGGCGAGAACACCAACAATCCGTTGGCGAGCGCCCATGCAGCGAGACCCTGCGCAGCGCCTGACCTGTTCTCCTGCGCCCATGCCGCGACGCGGAAAACGAGAGGCGAAAACACGTAGCCGGCATAATAGAACACGAAATAGGCGGCGAATTGTTGAACGATGTAGCTCGGCGAAACCACCTGCGCCATTTGCAGCACAGCTGCGGTCGAAACAACAATCCAGTGTGGGATTCGAATTTGTCGACAGAGTTTGATGACCGCGCCGAAAACGCCGAGCAGGTAGACGAACCAGAGCACGCCGTAGGGCTCGACGAGAGCCAACGCGTAATCGTGCGCCATCTCCGTGGGCGACGCGCCGTAGACGCCCACTTTCAGAGCGATCATGATGAACGCCCAGACCAAGTAGAAATAGAAATAATGCACGATGCGCCGATCGGCGTAACTGCGCCAGGGGCGGTCGATCACGCGTGAGAGAAACAGACCGGAAATGAGGAAGAATTCCGGCATTCTGAACGGCGTAGCGAAGCCGATGACGTAATGGAGGAATCCGACGCCCCCGGTGTATTCGCCCGTGTTGTAGGCGGAATACATCGTCACGACGAGGAGGATCGAGACGCCCTTCGCGACGTCGACCCACGCGGTGCGGTTCTGATCGTTCATGTCCAGGCCTGCGATCGAGCGTTTGCGGATCGATTCAGGTCGATCGTAGCGCGAGGACCGCTGACCAGGCCAAGAAAAGCCGTCGCATTGGTAAACGTCGGATGGGACGCGTCTCAGCGGAGCCGACGCACGACCGTTGGCCGGCGCATTGACACAGTTTGTCACAAAGCGCCGATCAGCTGAAAAACTTGGGTGACAGGCGCCGCGTCTAATCCATACCGAATTGAGCTACAGCGCGCCGGCGCTCGGATTCGAGGCGGATCCCGGTGGCGGCCGGCGCCGACCGGAGGTACGACCATGTGGGGATATGGACCGCATTACGGCATGATGGGCGGCTGGGGCACTGATGGAGCGGGACCGATGGGGATGATCATCTGGCTTGTGATCCTGGTGGCGATCGTCGCCGGAATTGCATGGTACTTCCAGCGTCAGCAAGCGCAGCCGATGCTGCCGACGTCGCGCCGCGCCGGTGGACTCGACGTTCTGGAAGAACGCTATGCCCGCGGCGAAATCGGCCGCGACGAATATCTCCAGAAGAAGGGCGATCTGGGCGGCTGAGCGGTTTTCAACCGTCAGGCCCGGACGTCAGTCTGTCCTGTCTCTTCGACCGATGGGAGGCGACGGCCATGTCTGAACTTGCGCGCGACCATCATCATTCGGGTCACGGCGGCCGTCATGTCGTCGCCCTGGCCGAAGTCGGCCGCGCCGCCATGATAGGCCTGCAGGCGATCGTGGCGATGCTCGGCTTTTACTTCGTGGTGCTGGCGCTCGTGTCGGGCTGGGAGTTCACATTCCAGCAGTTCGATCAATACTGGCCGTTCATCGTCGCGCTCGCGGCCGGATTCGGCGTTCAGGTCGGGCTGTTCGTCTATCTGCGACGCGCTATTCACAATCCAGCGTCCGGCCGTGTGGTCGCCACGACCGGGGCGACGTCGGGCGCGACGATGGTTTCGTGCTGCACCCACTACCTCACAAATCTCGCGCCGGCTCTGGGCGCGACCGGTCTGGTGACCTTCGTCGGCCAGTACCAGACGCAACTGTTCTGGTTCGGAATCGGCGCCAACCTCGCCGGGATCGTCTACATCGGCTCTCGAGTCTTCTCCTTCACGAAGGGCGCATGATCATGATTACTCGCACATCGCCATATCCGGCGTTTGCGCTCGCCGCGGCCCTGGTCGTCGGCTCTGCAGCGCGGGCGCAAGACCACGCGCTGGCGTCCCGCCAGGACAACCAGGGCCAGTTGATGGTTTCCGTGACGCCCGTCATTACGCCGGGAGCCGCGACTTGGCGATTTGACATGCAGTTCAACACGCATGTGTCGCCGATCACACAGAATATCGCCGCCGACTCCGTCCTTTCCGACGACAAGGGTCATGAGGAAGCGCCGACGGCGTGGCAGGGCGATCCGTCCGGAGGGCATCATCGCAAGGGCGCGCTCCTGTTCAAGGCGTTCAGCCCGGCGCCCGCCTCGATAACGCTCAAGGTACGCAAGGTCGGCTCGATCCCCGAGCGGACCTTCACGTGGAAACTCACCGATCGCTAGTGGAGAAGGCCGTGCTGAACGGCGTCATGCTGCTGTGGTTCGCTTTGACGGCGCTGTCGGTTGCTTTTGTCGCGCTCGACATCCGCAACACGCCGGAATCGTCCGTACTGAAGTGGGGCTTCGTCCTTATTGCGGTCTATCTCGGTCCCTTCGGCGCGTTTCTCTATGTGCTCGGCTGCCGGGAGCCGCTGAGCGGACTTCACGAGCGCTATGTCGCCGTACGATGGCGCCAGACGTTGGGCTCGACATTGCATTGCGTCGCCGGCGACGGGGTCGGCATCCTCGCCGGAGCGGCGATCGGGTCGATTCTGGTCTTGCCGCCCGCGACAGAACTCGCGCTCGAATACGCGCTCGGCTTCGGGTTCGGATGGACGATTTTCCAGGCGCTGTTCATGCGCGACATGGCGGGCGGGTCCTACCTGAGGTCGCTCGCGGGTACGTTCGTGCCTGAATTCCTGTCGATGAACTTCCTGATGGCTGGAATGGCGCCTACAGCGGCGTTGGGATGGCGTCTGATCGGCGGCCGGCCCGGCCCGCTCTCGCCGGCTTTCTGGTTTGTTATGAGCATGGCGCTACTGGCCGGATTCATTGTCGCCTATCCCATAAACTGGCAGTTGGTCGCGAAGGGGCTCAAGCACGGAATGATGACTGTCCGGCCAGCGGCTGACGGCGACCTCTCCAAAGCGTCCGCGACGATGGATGGCGGTTCGACGATCGGTCATGCGACGCACGAGGCGAAGGCGAGCGCGCAAACGGCGCCGTTGGCCTGGACGATGGTCATGGCGCTTCTGTCAGTCGGCGCATTTGTCCTGGCGATCGCAGCATCTTTCGCAGTCGCGGCGGCATAACGACGATGCGACGCAAACCGGACAAGTCCCGGGAGACGGGTGTTTGCGTTAAGATGCGCGCGCCGCGGGGACTCTTGGCCGGGCTTGCGCTGCTGACACCGGCGTTCTTTCTGTTCGCTTTGCTCGCCGCCATCAGTGTCGCGCAAGCGGCCGGGGATGGCGCGCGCGCCGGTACGTTATCATCGATTTCTGTCGGTACGACCGCTGGCGCATCGCCCAACTCGGCGCAACACGAATGCGCGAACAACGGCCACGCAAGCATGCAACAAAATTGTTTCAGCTGCATCGTCGCGCCTTTCGTTTTGCCGGTCAGCGTGATCGTAGAAGCAGGCAACGGGCGGCCGGTCCCTCTTTCCTCGCGCCAGCGCGAAATGTTCGACCAGATCGAACCGCCCGACCGAAGGCCTCCAAAATCATTCGTATGACTCTGGCGCGTCAGGCCACGCCGACATAGTCGGCGCCCGCCGCTCGTGTCGGTAGCTTTCGAGTCTGGTCGACGTTCCCGGCGCATGGCGCCGCACGTCGCCCCTCCATACGCAACCCATTCATACGAGAAGACAATGAACTCAGACCTGACTGCCGGCGCGCGCCCGGGTCGCGCCCGACGAATGATATATTGGGCTCCCGTGGCCGCCGCCATCGCCATCGGAACGCTTTTCGCGTGGGGCTTCACGCGCGATCCGAGGACGCTTCCCTCCGCGCTGATACACAAGCCCGTCCCGAGCTTCGACCTGCCGCCGGTCAAAGGGCGCACGCTCGGCCTGTCGACCAGGAACCTTCGTGGCGAAGTGTCGCTGGTCAACGTGTTCGCATCGTGGTGCGTGGAGTGCCGGATCGAGCATCCGCTGGTGATGCAACTGAAAGCGAGGGGCGTCACAGTTCATGGCCTCAACTACAAGGATCGCCCGGACGATGCGGCGCGCTGGCTCGACAAACTGGGCGACCCCTATGTCCGCACCGGCGACGACGCCAAGGGAAGAGTCGCGATCGACTGGGGCGTCTATGGCGTCCCCGAAACCTTCGTCGTCACCCGCGACGGTCTGATCGCCTACAAGCACGTCGGGCCGCTCTCGCAGGAGATCCTCGACAAGACGATCGTTCCGTTGGTTGCGCGATTGAAGGCGGCGAGAGCCAGGACCTCGTCCGCGACGCCGATCGGCGCATCGCCGGCAGCGAACCAAAACTGACTGAAGAGCAGGACGCATGGAAGTCACATCGCGCAACGGGCTCCCCGGCCGGGGGATCGCCCGCATCGGAACGATCGCGCGCTATGCGCTTTCGCACCGTTTCGCAATGATCGCAATCGCAGCCGCGCTGCTGGCGGCGGGCCTGTGGTCGAGCTGGGGCTGGCTGACCGCGCTCGGGCTTGCGCCTCTGGTCCTCGCGCTGCTGCCATGCGCCGTGATGTGCGCGCTCGGCCTGTGCATGCGTCACGGCGATGGCGCAAGCCACGCCCATCAGAACGATGCGACGACCAGCGCGCTGCAAAGCGTGAGCGCGCCTGCCACGGACGTGGCGGCGGCCACTCCGGAGCGGGCGCCGGCCATGTCCGGTCCCGCCTCGAAGCGCCACCGGTGTTGCTGATCCGCCGGAATCGACCACGGCGCTCGGCCGGATCGACCGGGCCGCCGTCTAAAGCTTCACGGCGCGCAGTCGCGCGGCGTTGGCGATGACGCTCACTGAGGACATCGCCATCGCCGCCGCCGCGATCACGGGCGACAGCAATATGCCGAAGAACGGGTAGAGCACGCCGGCCGCCACGGGTATGCCGAGCGAATTATAGACGAAGGCCAGGAACAGGTTCTGGCGGATATTGCCCATCGTCGCCTGCGACAGCTTTCGCGCGCGCACGATGCCGGTCAGGTCGCCCTTGAGCAGGGTTACGCCGGCGCTCTCCATCGCGACATCCGTTCCGGTACCCATGGCGATGCCGACGTCGGCGGCCGCGAGAGCCGGTGCGTCATTGACGCCGTCGCCGGCCATGGCGACGACGCGGCCCTCGGCCTTGTACCGCTGCACGACGGAACCCTTCTGGTCCGGGAGGACTTCGGCCTCGACATCTTCGATGCCCAAACGCCGCGCCACCGCCTTGGCCGTTGTCCAGTTGTCGCCTGTGAGCATGACGACTTTCACGCCGGCGGCCTTCAGCGCCGCCAGCGCCTCGGGAGTCGACGCCTTAACCGGATCGGCAATGGCGAATACGCCGGCGATGCGGCCGTCGACGCCGATGAAGATGGCCGTCGCGCCGTCTCTGCGCATACGGTCCGCCTCGTCGGCGACCGGCGACGCGTCGATGTTCTGCTCCTGCAGAAAGCGCGCATTGCCGAGGAGGACGCGTCGCCCTTCGATCCATCCGAGAGCGCCGCGGCCGGTCGGCGAATCGAACTCCTCCACAGGCGTGAGCGTGACACCGCGCTCCATTGCCTTGGCGACGATCGCCGAAGCCAGCGGGTGCTCGCTGGCGCGTTCGACGCTGGCCGCAAGGCGCAGAAGCTCCGCCTCTTCGAAACCCTCCGCCGGCGCGATCGCAGTCACGGCGGGCTTGCCTTCCGTGAGCGTGCCCGTCTTGTCGACCACCAGCGTATCGACCTTTTCCATGCGCTCCAGCGCTTCCGCATTCTTGATCAGGACGCCTGCGCGCGCGCCGCGCCCGACGCCGACCATGATCGACATCGGCGTTGCGAGGCCGAGCGCGCAGGGACAAGCGATGATCAGCACGGCGACGGCCGCGATCAGGCCGAAAGAGAAGCGCGGCTCCGGGCCGAAGATCGACCATGCAACGAAGGCCAGAATCGCGGCCAGGATCACGGCGGGCACGAACCAGCCGGAAACCTCGTCGGCCAGCCGCTGGATCGGCGCGCGACTGCGCTGCGCATCGGCGACCAATTGCACGATCTGCGACAGCATCGTGTCGCGGCCGACTTTTTCCGCGACGATGATCAGCGCGCCGCTCTGGTTCATCGTACCGCCGATGACTCTTGCGTCGACCGCCTTCGTGATCGGCATAGACTCGCCCGTAACCATCGACTCGTCGACCGCGCTGCGCCCCTCGACGACGACGGCGTCGACCGGAATTTTCTCCCCGGGACGGACGCGCAGCCGGTCGCCGACCATTACGCCATCTAGCGCGACTTCCTGCTCGCTTCCGTCCGCCCCGACCTTCATCGCGGTCTTCGGCGCCAGATCGAGCAGCGCGCGGATCGCGCCGCCCGTCGCTTCGCGCGCGCGCAGCTCGAGAACCTGCCCTAGAAGAACCAAAACCGTGATCACCGCGGCGGCCTCGAAATAGACGGCGACGGCGCCCTCGGGGTCGCGGAATGTCGGCGGAAAGAGATTCGGCACGAAGGTCGCAACCACGCTGTAGATCCACGCTATGCCCGTGCCCATCGCGATCAGCGTGAACATGTTGAGATTGCGCGTGACCAGCGACCGCCAGCCGCGTTCGAAGAACGGCCAACCGCACCAGAGGACCACGGGCGTCGCAAGCGCAAACTGAACATAATTGGAGACCGCGCGCCCCATGTAATGATCGATTCGCATCAAATGCCCGCCCATTTCGAGCGCGAAGACGGGCGCGGCGAACGCGAGGCCGATCCAGAAGCGGCGCGTCATGTCGCGCAGTTCCGCGCTCGGACCGGCTTCGGCCGTCGCCACGACCGGCTCGAGCGCCATGCCGCAGATCGGACAATTGCCCGGCCCGAACTGGCGTATCTGCGGATGCATAGGGCAGGTGTAGATCGTTCCCTCCGGGGCAGCGGGCGCCGTCGCCGCCGACTTTCCGATATAGCGGTCGGGATCTGCGACGAACTTGTCGTGACAATTGGCCGAGCAGAAATAATAGGGTTTGCCGTCATGCTCGGTGTGGTGCGACGCAGAACGCGGGTCGACCCTCATGCCGCAGACCGGGTCTTCGACGCTGGCCGCCGGTTGCGGAGAACCTTGATTGTGGGCACGGCGATGATCGCGATGCGTATGTCCGGCAAGAGGATCGGTCACGGCGCGTCCCTCCAGCATTTTTTCGGGCGTCCGGCATGTCCGGGTTTGTCCCGCCTTGACGCAGCCCGTCGGGTGCGTTGTCGCTTGCGCTGCACGCCATCCGGCGCGCGCGCCCTCGAAATGGTCAGGTCCGGTACGTCAATAGATTGAAGACTACGCCTTCCAATCATTGCAAGGTCAAGCATGAAGCTGCATTTGGCCCCCCGTTCCGAGGTTGGACAGGCCTCAGCACGCCGGCGCGGCTGCGCCGACATGGGGCGCCCTCCCTGGCGCTCCACGCAAGCACGTGCCGCACGAGTTCCGCGACTGCCCATTGGCGCGTATTGCGGCGACTGTGTTGAACGCCTATAACTCAATCAGGTTCGCTTGGACGCCGCTGTCGTCGCATGCTGGTTGATCTGGTCAAGAATCTCGGTTTCTTCATCGTCGCGCTCACGCTGACGTCTTTCATCGTGGGCGGAGCGAACGTGCGTCCAATTTTTGTCGCGCATAGCGCGATGCACGAAGCCCACGCAATGTCCGTCGAACACGGTCGCCACTACTCAGGCGTGGCGGATTCCGTTGCAGGGACGACGAAACATATCAAGCACAAGACCGCTCACGCGTGTCTGGACGCCTGTTGTGGTCCGGCGGCCTGTGCTGTCCCAGCCCGGTTCGTTTCCAGCGCCAACGTCGAAATGTCCGAAGCTGAAAACATGCCGGCGCCCACGACTGCACTCGCCAATCTAGCGCCGCCGTATCGGATCGAAAGACCTCCGCGCGTCTGAGCGATATGCAGACGAAGGAAGAGGAAAGTCCCCCCTTTTTCTGTCTGCCGCTCTAAACGCGCCGCCCGTCGGCGCCCGATCGCTCGAACTCAGGCACTTACTCATGAAAATGTTGCTTGCGGGGGCCCTGTGCCTCCTGCTGGCGGCGTGCGCGCAGCCGGCGCCGCCGCAATTCGTCCGTGCGGCCGACGCCAGCGTCTCGGTCGGCGCGCTTTCGCTCGGGAACGCGACCGCCGGAACGACAGACTTTCGCCCCGCATCGCCCGGCGACTGGGGCGCCGTGAATCGCCGCGTGACGCCGAAGCCCAAGGAGGCCCAGCCATGACCCGCATACTCGCGGTAGCGCTCCTGCCGGTAGCGACGCTACTCGCCGGTTGCGCTTCGTTCTCTCCAGATGGCGGCATGTCCGCCGTCGCCGGCCGCGTAGGCGCGGAAACCCGGCTCGACGTCGTCAAGGTCGCCGACGATTCACAGGACGCGGTCGCCAAAGATCATGCGCACGCCCTTCTCAGACGGGGGCTGACCGCGGATCGGGCCGTCCAGATCGCATTTCTGCGAAACAAGGGCCTGCAGAGCGCCTACAACGATCTCGGCATATCCGAAGCCCGGTACGTGGAAGACAGTCTGCCACCCAACCCGAGCGCCTCGATACTGAGCGTGCGCGGCTTCATGATGCTCGATATCGAGCGCCGCCTCGCCGTCGACCTGCTCTCGCTCGCGACCCTGCCCGCACGGCAGGAGATCGCCGAGACGCGATGGCGGTTGGCGCGGCAGACTGCGATCTCCGACACCCTGCGGCTCGCCGCCGATGTCCGCCGGCAATACTGGAAAGCCGTGGCTGCGCGCGCGCAGGTCGGACATCTGACGCAGGCGCGCGCGACGGTCGAGGCGACGGCGGAACTCGCGCACAAGCTCGGCGAGACCGGCGCCATGCCGAAGCTCGATCAGGCGCGGGAATTCGCCTTCTACACCGAACTTTCCGCGCAACTCGCCCGCGCCCGGACACAGGAAAAAGTCGAGAAGGAACGGTTGACGCGGCTGATGGGCCTGTGGGGCGAAGACACAGGCTTCGCTGTCCCGGCCTCGTTGCCGCGCCTGCCGCGTCGACTGCAGCCGTATCGCGATCTCGAATCCACCGCCCTCGCCAAGCGTGTAGACATAGCCATGGCGCGCACCGATCTGGAACGCACCGCCAAGTCGCTTGGCCTCACGCAAGCGACGCGCTTCGTCAACGCCCTTAGCCTGTCGGGCGCGGAAAACGCTTCCTGGGCGACAAAGGTAGACCCGAGCGGCGCAACCACGTCCGAGAGGTCGCGATTGCGTGGCTTCGAAGCCGCATTCGAAATCCCCATCTTCGATTTCGGACAAGCGCGCGGGCGAGAGGCGGAGGAGATCTACATGCGCGCCGTTAATCGCCTCGTCGAGAAGGGGGTGAACGCCCGATCGGAGGTTCGTGAGGCCTACACGGCCTACCGCGGATCATTTGACGTGGCCCGCCTTTACATGTCTCGAATCCTACCATTGCGCAAGACAATCCAGGACGAGTCGCTGCTGCGCTACAACGGCATGCTCACCGACTTGTTCGTCTTGCTTCAGGATGCCCGTGCGCGAGTCCAGAGCAACGTCGCCGCGATCGATGCGCAGCGCGACTTCTTCATAGCCGAAACGAATCTGAACGCAGCGATGCTGGGTGCAGGATTGGGCGGTGCGGATGCGGCGCCGTCGACCGTTGCGGCCAATGCGGCGGATTGAGGAGGCGGAGATGTTTTCAAGACGACAGTTTTTTCCTGCCGCCGCCGCAATGTCTGCGGTGTCGAGTTCTTTGATCTCAGGACGCGCGGCGGCGGCGATCCCCGAAGCCGCTTCGGCGAAGGACGCTACAACGCAAGCGCCGTTGGCGCCTGCGATCGGCCCCGACTACAACCCTGTCGTTACGCTCAACGGCTGGACGCTGCCGTGGCGCATGAACGGCGATTGGAAGGAATTCCATCTCGTCGCCGAACCCGTCGTACGCGAAATGGCGCCGGGCATGAAAGCATATCTTTGGGGCTACAACGGCCAGTCGCCCGGACCGACGATCGAGGCGGTGGAAGGCGATAAGGTTCGCATCTTCGTCACTAATCGCTTGCCGGAACACACCGCGGTGCACTGGCACGGCCAGCGGCTGCCGAACGGCATGGACGGCGTCTCTGGCCTGACCCAGCCCGGGATCAAGCCAGGACAGACGTTCGTCTATGAGTTCCAGCTGCGGCGCGCGGGTACGTTCATGTATCACCCGCACGCCGATGAGATGACGCAGATGGCCATGGGGATGATGGGTCTATTCATCGTCCATCCGCGCGATCCCGCCGAGCGACGCGTCGATCGTGATTTCTGTTTCCTCATGAATGCATTCGACATCGAACCTGGCAGCTATGTGCCCAAAGTCAACACGATGCTCGATTTCAATCTATGGGCCTGGAACAGCCGCGTCTTCCCCGGCATCGATCCTCTCGTGGCCGCGCGGGGCGACAAGGTGCGCGTGCGCATTGGGAACCTGACCATGACGAACCATCCGATCCACATCCACGGTCATGAGTTCACGGTCACTGGCACGGACGGCGGTTTCGTGCCGCCCGGCGCTGCATGGCCGGAAGTGACCGTCGACGTGGCGGTCGGTCAGATGCGCGCCATCGAGTTCGTCGCGGATGAACTCGGCGACTGGGCGATGCATTGCCACAAGTCCCATCACACGATGAATGCGATGGGGCACACGGTCAAAACCTACATCGGCCTCGATCTGAAGAGCATGCAACGCAAGATCGGGCGCATCGCCCCGGGCTACATGACGATGGGCGAGCGCGGCATGGCGGACATGGGCGCGATGGAGATGCCACTGCCAGACAACACGCTACCGATGATGACGGGTTATGCGCAGTTCGGGCCGGTCGAGATGGGCGGCATGTTCTCGGTGCTGAAGGTGCGCGAGGGGATTTCGCACGGGGACTACAAGGACCCCGGCTGGTACAAGCATCCCGAAGGAACCGTGGCGCATCTGGTGCGCGAGAGCGAGGCTGCCACGGCGCCACGTGCGCAAAACGCCCGCGATCCGAAATCCACGAAGTTCGATGTGCGCGCCATTAAGCCTGGACACGGGCATGGCGGCCACGAATAGGGGCGCGATGCTCCCTGCGATCTTCGACTCTAGAGGAGACCAATATGAACAGACTGATATCGCTTGCAGCTTCGATCGTCCTTGCCACATCCGTGGCCGCTGTCGCACAAAGTACTCCATTCGTCGCAGGAAAGATCGTCAAGGTCGATACGTCGGCTGGAAAGATCACGATCGACCATCAACCGATCCCGAATCTCGACATGGGAGCGATGACCATGGTGTATCGCGCGGCCGACCCCGCTTTGCTCAAGGCTGTTAAAGCCGGTGAGAAGGTCAGGTTCAAAGCCGATTCGGTGAACGGGCAGCTGACCGTCACCGCGATCGAGAAAGCGAAGTAGGCGGCTGTCGGCTTCACTGCCCCTTCGGAATTGGCGTCAAGCGAATGAAGCGATCTCGATCGCAACACCTCGGATGCCGGAGTGTTGCGATCACGTTGTGACGAAAATTCCACCGACCTGCGAACGAGTGCGGTCCGGCATCGCCGGAAGCTGGATTATTCGCCCGATGAGGAACTTTCCTTCCGGAAAGATACAACCGCATCGAAACGAGCTTGGTTACGGAGAGGGCGACTTCGGCGCTGCGGGCGCGCAATCATACGCGCGGGAGCAGAATTTCCATGGACGCGTGCAAGTTGTCCCACCACGAACAGGTGTAGCGCATGACCTTTCATCAGAACCCAGCTTCGGCGTTTATCTTCGGAACTATCATACTGCTCCCCATAACGGCGCTGGCACATCCGAAGCTTGTGCGTTCGAACCCCGCCGAGAACGCGAAAATCGAGGCGCCGCAATCTGTATCTGTCTGGTTTTCTGAAAAAATCCAGCCGGTCTTCAACAAGATCGAGGTGATCGATGCGAAAGGCGCGCACTTCGAGGCGGGTAAGCCAGCCATAGACAGCGCCGACGGGACGCTCATGCACGTTCGCGTGAAGCAACTCCGGCCAGGCTCCTACAGCGTTCGCTGGCGCGCTTCCGGGGCCGATAGCCATGCGATGCAGGGATCGTTCAGCTTTCAGGTGCTTCCGTGACCGGTGAATGGCTCGCGCTGGTTGTTGCGCGCTGGTTGAATTTCACCGCCGTCGCAGGGCTTATGGGTATGGCCCTTTTTTCCGTCTACGCGCCGTCAGAAGGACGGCGTGCTTTTCTCGCCCAACCTGCGACGGCCAGACTGTTTGTCGCAGGAGGCGCATTGGCGCTGATCTCGACGCTCGCCTGGGCGGCTGGGGCGCTGGTCACTATGACGGGTGATCCGTCGAGTCTTTGGGAAGCCGGCGATTGGTCGGCCTTCCTGTTCGAAACGAGTTTCGGGTCGGCGTGGGTCGCGAGGATCATGCTCGGTGTTCTGATGACAACGATCGTCGTCGCCACGCGTGGGCGAAGCGCCTTTGCGGTCATCGTTGCGCTCGCCGCCAGCCTCCTCTTTAGCCAAGCATGGGTTGGTCACGTCGCGTCGATCGCAGTTCCGATCCGATGGGCCATCACGATTGCATATGCATTGCACGTGTGGGGCGCAGCCGTCTGGTTCGGCGGCCTAATCTGTCTCCTCCTCGTCATGACGGGCTCTCGACGTCTTGCCCCCCTCGAGCGCAAGAGCCTTGAACCTGTCCTGGAGAGATTCTCGAGCGTCGGTTTGGCAGCGGTCCTCGCAATTCTGTTCGGCGGGGCAATCAATGTGGCGGCGCACGGAAATCCGTTGCCGTCGATGCTGCTCGACTCGGGTTGGGGGCGAACGCTCCTTGTAAAATTGGCGCTGGTCGCGGCCATGATCGCACTCGCTTGCGTCAACCGCTTTCTTTTGATGCCCCGCCTGTCGAAGGGAGAGGCGTCAGCGTTCCCGGCGCTCGTTCGCAGCGTCGTGTTCGAGCAGGTTCTTGCGGTAACAGTTCTTGCTGTCACGGCGACGCTCGGGATTCTGGATCCGTCCAATTAGACGAATTGGCGGCGTGAGAGTTTGCGCCAACGGTCCGTCGTCTAAGGAGGAACACATGATAATTTTAGAAAGGTCCACCATCTTTGGATTGACGCTCAGCGTAGCAATGCAAGTCACAGCATTCGCGAAACCCACCATCTTCGATTTCTACGAATATCAGCAGAGGATTCGCGCCGAGTCGACTTCGTCTCACGAGCATCCCTGGCTCCGCGCTACCGTCAGGGCGGTCGATCGAGCCAGAAGACGGGTCAGGATCACCCATGTCCCTGCACCCGCATTAGGTATGCCGGCCATGACGATGACGCTGGACGCCGCCGCGAGCGTCGACTTCTCCCGCTTCAAGGCCGGTACGCTCATCGAGCTTAGAATCAGCAAGCTCAACGGTTCCGTGAAGATCACGGACGTTCGAACACGCAGTTCGGGAGGGCGCGCTCGTCGGCCAAGTGTGACGAAATAGAAGGCAACAATTGGATACTCAAGCAGAGCGCTCGACCCATTTTCATTGTGGTGACGTCAATTGTTTTGTGTCAGCAGGAAGGGCTGCTGACACTCCGTGAGTTGTTCTCATAGGTGAAGACGGCGAACAGGATACGGTCCATGCCTGTCCTGTCCTGGAAAATTCCTATGGGCGGCGCTCGCCTATGTCCAGGCCGGCCTGCGGAAGCTCGATCATTAAAATCGCGCGGCAGTTGCCCGAGACCCGCCATTAGATCATCACGGGGGGTCGCCAGCCGTCGCGATGCACAAGCGATGAAGGTATTGTCGTTGCCGCCGCTCGCGGGCGACCTTGGTCAGGCGCGGGCGCTTGTCAGATGATCTGCCCTTCAGTCGGTCGTCAATGATTGCGTCGTGAGCGGCGGTGGTCCTGACCGTTGTCGCGCAACTCCCGCAATCCACCCTCCGCCCCGGTTCCGAACGTCCGCTGCCTTCAGCGCCGGGACAAAGGGCCGAGCTCCGCAAGGCGCGCATTTTGAAGGTTTGCGGATGCCGCCTGCACATAAACTCATACAACGGCGCCGAACCGATCCAACAATTTGCTAAATGGTGGCGTACGCGTCATCTGTTAATGGCGAGCGTACTCGCGCAGTTATTGAGCGCGATCCGTCATTTCAACGAACGGTTCGCTGAAATCTCTCCGCATCCACTGCGCTGTGCAGCGTCTTCGCGAGCGCGGCGATCGAGATTTCAAGACGCTGCGCATCGCCAGAGCATTGGCGCTCGTCTCCTGCCCAGGTACCTTCTGTGGGCCTGGGTCCGAAAGCGACGACCGGAGGAGAACATGAATTCAATTGCGCGCGTTGCGGCGATCCTGTTCCTGTTGATCGGCGTCGACCCGGCGCAGGCCCAAAATCGAACGAATCCCCTGCCTGACGTGATCGCGGCCGCGCTGCCCTCGGTTGTGTCGATCACGACCAAGGCGCTCGCCAATCCCGCAGACAAGAAGGTCGATCTCGCGACGGCGAAGGCGCAGGAAAGCTTCGGCTCGGGCTTCGTCATCGATCCGGCCGGCTACATTGCGACCAACCGTCATGTGGTGGACGGCGCCTTCGACGTCATCGTCACCCTGTCCGACGGCACGCGCCTCAACGCGGACATCATCGGCAAGGGCCGCAAGTACGATATCGCGCTGCTCAAGGTGAACGCGCACCGGCTATTGCCGGCGGTGACCTTCGCTGACAGCTACAAGCTCAAGCTCGGGGACAGGCTCTTCGTGATCGGCAATCCCTACGGGCTCGGCGTCTCCGTCAGCTCCGGCATCGTCAGCGCGCTCGCCCGCAATCTGGGCCTGACCCAGTTCGACCGCTTCATCCAGACGGACGCCGCGATCAACCACGGCAATTCCGGCGGCCCCCTCTTCGATCTCGACGGCAAGGTCGTGGGCATGTCGACGGCGCTCTACACGGGCGGCGTCCAGAAGGGCGGCTCGATCGGCATCGGCTTCGCCATTCCCTCCTCCATCGCCCAGGAACTCCTCTCCGTCATCCGCCAGTACGGCTACATCCGCGCGGGCTCCTTCGAACTTGACACACGCAACGTGACGGCTGACATCGCCGCCTCGCTCGGCATCGCCCAACAGGGCGTGATCGTCCTCGACGTCGCCGACGACAGTCCGGCGAAGGGTCGCCTGCTCCCCGGAGATGTAATTCTGGCGCTCGACGGCGTGCCGGTTGTGGATGTCGACCAGATCTATACAAAGGTCGCCGAGAGCCTCGGCCATACGTTCGACGTGCGCTACTGGCGCCATGGCAAGACGAGCGAAGTCGAGGTGCAGTCAGTGCAATGGGCCGACGAAAAGCCGGTGGCGACGCCGACTTCGCCGCTCGAAACAAAGGACGCCGAGCCCATGCATTTCGGGGTCGACGTGGCGCCGCTCACCGATGCCTTGCGCGCGCAATTCAGCCTGCCGAAAGACGAAATGGGCGTGGTCGTCACAGGCGTTCAACCCGATTCACCGGGCGGAGCGGCGGGCTTCAGTGTCGGCGACGTCATCGAGCAGACGCAGGTTGGCCCCTATGTGATGACGTGGAATCCGCAAGAGACCGAACCAAGCATGCCGATGGGCCAGATGATGGAAGGCTCCGGCGATCGTGCGAGCGCCATGTTGAAGGGCATGCCTGCACGGATGCGAGATATGATGACGCGTCGGCAAGCGCGCATGAGCGAACTCAAGAAGCAGGGCTGGCCCAATGTGCTCGTGCTGGTTCGCGGCGCGCACGGTCGCCGCTTCGTCACGATGCGGCTTCAGGACTGGGTGGAGTGAGCGCATCGCCGTTTCGAAGCCGGACGAGGTCTGTCCGCACGGCGGCCGATCGCCCGGAAGGCGACCTTCGGCCGGCGGCGGAGGCGCCGCTGCGGACGGAACAGCGGCAGTCGGGCCGGACAGAGCGCGACGCGCTCACCTCCGCGCGTTAGAGTTGGGCATGTCGCAATCTCGCGCATCGCATTTGTGGCCGGGCGTTCCTCTGGCGCTCGCCTCGGCGGTCCTGTTCGGCGCCTCCACGCCGTTCTCCAAACTGCTGCTGGGCGTGCTCGATCCGCAGATGCTCGCCGGCGCCATGTATCTCGGCGCGGGCGTCGGCCTCGCGGTCGTTCATGCAGGCCGGGCCGCCTTCGGCATCGCGGCGCCCGAGGCGCCGCTCCGGCGCGCCGATTTCCCTTGCCTCGCCGCGGTCGTCGCCTTCGGCGGCGTAGCCGGCTCGCTATTCCTGATGCTCGGGCTCGCGCGGACGACGGCCTCATCCGGATCGCTGCTGCTCAATCTCGAAGGGCTGGCGACCATGGCTATCGCCTGGGTCGTCTTTCGCGAGAACGTCGACCGCCGTCTGCTGCTTGGAGCGGCCGCCATTCTTGCGGGCGCCGTCATCCTGTCGTGGCAGGGCGCGGGCCTGCGTGCGGATGCGGGGGGCCTGCTGATTGCGGCCGCCTGTCTGGCCTGGGGGATCGACAACAACCTCACGCGCAAGCTCTCCGCGGCGGACCCGGTTCTCATCGCGCTTGTGAAAGGTCTCGCCGCGGGCGCGGTCAACATGTCGCTCGCGCTCTTGCGCGGCGTCGGCCCGCCGCCGTCGACCGCGCTCGCTGCCGCGGCGCTCGTCGGCTTTCTCGGCGTCGGCGTCAGCCTGGTTCTGTTCGTGATCGCCCTGCGCCACCTCGGGAGCGCGCGAACCGGCGCCTATTTCTCGCTCGCGCCCTTCATCGGCGCGATTTTCGCGCTCGGGCTGCTGCGCGAGCAGGCTTCGGCCCAGCTTGTCGTCGCAGGAGCGCTCATGGGCTTCGGCCTATGGCTCCACCTGGCCGAGCGCCACGATCACGTGCACGACCACGAGGCGCTGGAACACGAACACAGGCATGTCCACGACGCCCATCATCAGCACGTCCACGCCGGTCCGACGACCGAACCGCATTCCCACCGGCACCGGCACGAGCCGATGCGGCACAAGCACTTCCATTTTCCGGACCTGCATCACCGACACGACCACGAGTGAGCGGGCCAGTGCGCAAGACGACACAGCTTCCTGCCGATCGCGATCGGCGACTGCCTCTCCACCCGAGCCCTTCCGATTGAGGTCGTGATCCGGTCCGGACGAACGTCGAACTCCTGCGCCAGTTCGGCGGGCGTCTTGTCGCCCGGGGCTTCCGATAGCTGCGCTACCGGACATCGCCTACACGCCAAATCGCCGCTTCCTTTGTTGATACGAGCGGACGGCGCGCAAGACGTCGATTTTGCGGAATGCGGGCCAGTGGACATCGGAGAAGTAGAATTCGCTGTAGGCTCTTTGCCACAACAGGAAGCCCGACAGCCGCACCTCGCCGCTCGTGCGGATGATAGGTCGGGATCGGGCATTTCTCCCATGTAGAGGCGACGGCTGATCGCCTGGGCGGTCACATGCGCGATTGCGTCATCGAGCGTGCCGCCGTTTCGCTTGTCGTCGACGAGAGGCGCGCGCGCGGCGTCGATGATCTCCGCTCGTCCGCCATAGGCAGTCACGATCGTAAGGATCATCCCGTCGTAGCCGGCGGTCGCTTCGCGCGCCGCGCGGATCGCGGCGACCGCCGAGCTTGGCAGCGACTCCAGCTTACCCTCCGCTCGGATGCGCATGCGGCGACGATGGATTTGCGGATCCTGGGCCAACGCGCGCATCTTACCTTCGATCGCCGCGAGAATCCCCGCCACCTCATCGGCGGGCCGGTTCAGGTTATTGGTTGACAGAACCCAAAGAGTGACGGCGGGACTCCGGAGTTCGGCGCACCATTCCAGCACGTCATCGAGCTTGCTGGCGCCGATCGTGTAGATCGCCGTCGGGTCGGTCAGACCCATTCTTTCACCGTGGTGCCGATTACCGTCGAGAAAGATTGCGACGTGCCCGGGCGTGGGCGCCCGGCCGACCTCGCGGAGCAACCAACGAGTATAGAGCCGATAGACAAAGTTGATCATTCACTCGGCTGGTGACGGTTGCGATGGCGCAAGCCGCCCTTCGAGGCCCAGCGCATCGTCGGAAATCCGGATTGGTTCGAACCGCCCATAGCGCAGCGCCAGCGTCGGCAGCACAAGCAGGTTCAACACCATGGAGGTCAGGAGGCCGCCGAGAATCACGATCGCCATTGGACCTTCGATCTCCTGGCCGGGCGCACCGCCGCCAACAGCCAGGGGCAGGAGACCGAGCCCTGTCACGAGAGAGGTCATGAGTATCGGCGTGAGCCGATCGCCGGCTCCTTTGATCGCTGTCGGCAGACCCCAGCTCAACCCCTCGACTTCGACGAGATGCTCGTAATGAGAGATGATGAGGATCGAATTGCGGACCGTGATTCCGAACACGGTGACGAAGCCGATCATGGATCCGAGTGTCAGATAGCCGCCAGTACCAAAGACCGCGAGGACGCCGCCGACCAGGGCAAATGGTAGATTGACCAGGATCAAGAGCAGGTTGCGCCAGCCGCGTGTCACGATCGACAGCAGGAGAATAATGGCGACGCCGACGACAACAGAATTCAGAATCAGGTTCTGCTGTGCCTGTGCTTGGGCCTGGAAACTGCCGGCGAGTTGGATGTAGGCGCCAGCCGGCAGCTTGACTTGCGACGCAATGCGCGCTCTTGCCGCCTGGACAACCGCCGAGGCCGAGCCCCCCGCAATATTGAAGGTCACGCTCGCGACCCGTTGCCCGCCTTCATGCATGATCTGATAGCGACCGCTCGCCTCGTAGATGTCGGCAAGCTGCCGCAGCGGAACAAGCGTGCCGTCGGGCGCGCGCAACGGCAGGTCGCCGATTTTGCTGACACTGTTTCGGTCTTTGGCGCTCAGGATCAGGCTCACGTTGAAGACCTGGTTGCCCCGGTAGGTTTGGCCGACCGTGTCGCCGGCATAGGCCGCGCGGAGCGCATCGAGTACGTCCGTCGGATCCACGCCCCATCGGACCAGCGCCGACTTGCACAAACGGATCGTCAATTGCGGAAGGCCGGGCGGTGATTGCACGGTGACTTCGGCTGCTCCCGGAACGCCGTTGAGCACGCGGGCGACTTCCTGCGCTTTCTGATCGAGCACATCGAGGTCGTTGCCGAAGATGTTCACCGCGACGGCGGCCGTGTAGCCGGACAGGGTTTCCTCGATACGCTCGCTCAGGAAGGTCTTGACGGAAAAATTGACGCCCACGAAGCGGGAGAGCGCCTGCCGGATTTCCGCTTGGACCTCCTCCTGATCGTCTCCCGAGAGTCCTGGCTTCAGATCAACCTCGATTTCGCTGTAATGCGTGCCGTAGACATCGCCGGCAAGCTCCGCCCGGCCGACACGCTGCGCCACGGCGCGGATCTGCGGGATCTTGCGCAGCGCCTCGGCGACACGAGCGCCGATCTGCAGAGAACGAGCAATCGACGTGCCGGGAACTGCCGACATGTGGATGATGTAATGGCCTTCGTGCAATTCCGGTATGAAGCTGGCGCCGAAGAGCGGCAGGGTAGCGCATCCCAGGATGGTGAAGACCGCCGCCAGCGCGATGACCATGCGCTGCCGGCTCGAGATTCGGCGCAACAGCGCCTCGTAGCGCGCGCGCGACCAGCGAACGACCGGCGGCGGTTCCGTTTCGGTGCGCCGCGCCAACAGCGCCATGCTCAGCGCCGGGACGACCGTTACTGCTACGACGAGGGAAGCCAGGACGGCGAGGCTGTAGCTGATGCCGAGCGGAGCGAACAGCGCGCCGGAAATGCCAGGCAGCAAAAGGATCGGCACGGTTACCAGCAGCACCGCAAAGGTTGCGTAGACGACCGGATTGCGGACCTCGAAAGCTGCCTCGAGGATAACGCGGACCGGAGGTTGCGGCGCGGCGCGCTGTCGGTTCTCGCGCAAGCGCCGGACGATGTTCTCAACCCCGATCACGGCGTCATCGACCACGATGCCCACCGCGATCGCAAGACCGCCCAGCGTCATGACGTTGAGCGTGCCGCCGATTTTCTCGAGAACAATGACGCCGGCAAGAAGCGACAGAGGTATGGCGGCAACAGCGATCGCCGCTGTTCGCAGGTCGAACAGAAACAGCGTCAGGACGATCACAACAAGAGAGCCACCGATGTAAAGCGATGTGCGGATGTTGGCCATCGCCGTATCGATGAAGTTCGCGGGCCGAAAGAGATTGGCGTGGAGGCCGATCCCTTGCTCTTTCAGGCCCGGCGCCAGATCGGCCAGCGCCGTCTCGACGCCCCGCGTCACATTGGCCGTATTGGCGCCGTACTGCTCCTCGACGTTGAAGACGACGCCCGGCTTGCCGTTTACCTCCGCCGCGCCGATTGGCGGCTCCGGCGCCACCACGACGTTGGCCACGTCGCCAAGCGTTAATCGCGCCGCACCATGGGTGAGAAGAACGGTCTGCGCGAGCTCGTCGGGCGTGAGGGATTGCCCCTCGCTCTGAAAGAGAATCCGTTGATTTGCCGTATCTATAAAACCGGCGCCGCGTACGCCGGTGGCTTTTTGTGCCGCCACCAGCACGTCGTTCATACCCAGGTGATAGCGAACGAGCTGGTCGGGGCGGACCTGAATCTGCAGCGAGCGCGTGTCTCGACCAAAGACCGTGACATTGGCGACACCCGGCACGGCAAGCAGCCGCGGCCGGATTGTCCATTCCGCTACTGTCTTGAGCTTCATCAACGATTGTCTCTTGGAGGTCAGTCCCCCCACCAGCACAATTCCGGTCGAGGAAGTGAGCGGCGTCATGGCCGGCGCCTGCACCCCTTTCGGCAATTGCTGCGCCGCTACCGCGAGTCGCTCGGCGACGACCTGGCGATCGAGATAGATGTTGCTGCCGCTGTTGAAAAAGACCTTGACTATGGAAATTCCCTGGATCGACGTTGAGACCAGTTTCTGAATGCCCGGCACCCCGTTGACGTCGGTCTCGATAGGCGTCGTGACCAGCATCTCGACTTGTTCCGGTGTGAGGCCCGGCGCCTCAGTCTGGATGCTGACTTGCGGCGGCGCGAATTCCGGAAACACGTCGTATTTCGCGCTGAGCAGGCTGACGACGCCGTAGACCAGCAGAAGGACTCCAAGCGCGATGACGACGCCGCGAAAGCGGATGGAAAAGGCGATGATGGCCGCTTGCAGGCCGGTGGGGCGGGGGCCCGCGGACGAGGCCATGTCTAATCTCCCCCGACCTGGATTTGCGCGCTGAACTCCTGCGACAGCAGCGTCTGCGCCCCGACGACCACGAGGGACTCATGGCGCGAAAGGCCTTGCGCAACGTCGGGCTCCAGGCTGGAAGCGGTACTCTCGGAAGGCAGTGCGGCAACGACATAGCCGCCGTTCGGTTGCGGTTCGCCGGTGAGAATTTCTCGTCGAGCAAATTTACCCGCCGCTATCTGGAGATAGACCCACGCTCGTCCCTGCAGCCAGACGACCGCCGAAGCGGGAATCGCGACGCCGGGAAACGGCTTTCGGACCGGAAGCAGCGCAATCACGTTCATACCCGGCAGCGCGTCGCTTTCAGCGTCGGCGGTGTAGAAAAAGCTGACGCCCTGAATTTGCGGGTCGGTGCGGGTCGCCGGCGAGACGAGCGCTATCTTGACGCGCTGCCCCGTCGAAGTCTCGATCGACGCTGTTTGCGGCGGCTGCGGCAGCGACTTGCCCAGAGGCAGCGTGACCTGGATCAGGACCTTCTTGTGCAGCACCAGATCGCTGCCGAGAGCCGTTTCCTCGACAAGTGACCGCCCCAGAACCGGACCCCAGGCCTGGTAGGCATTGGCTAACGCGTTCTGAGTTTGCACCTGCCCGGCCTGAACCGCCGCCAAATCCGATTGATAGGTCGCCTCCGCCGCTTGAAGCTGCGCCGTCGAGAAAATCTGCCCGTCCTTATGCAGAATCTGCGCACGCTCACGCGCGGACTTGGAAGCGGCAAGCCTGGCCTCGGCGATGGCGAGTTGAGCCTTTGCGTTGGCGACCGTGTTGCGGAGGTCCGTTAGGGGCTGCAGATCCAGAACGCTGCCGTACGCCTGCACCTGCGGCTGGTACGCCGCAGCCTCGGGCGGCCGCACTTGGATGTCGGCCTGCTTTTGCAGATCGGGAGGCAAGGTGACGATGGCCGTTCCTGCATTGCCCCAGGACACCTCGACCGCAGGCCTGATCAGCTGCTCGCGCGCCGCTTCGGCCGTCGCCTCGCTGCGGCCTGCGAAGAACCCCCAGATGAGAAGCGCCGCGACGCCCGCGGCGGCGACCCCGGTTATGGCGACAGCGCGCGCCGACGTCACCCGAGGCGTGGGTTCTCCACTCATATCGATCACTCCGCATAGGAAAGAACGGCTTCTGTGCTCCAGGCGCGATCGTCCAGTGGCCCGGATCGAAATGTGGTCGCTGGAGCGCGTCCATCAGGGCGTAGTTCGCCAGCCGCGGCCGCACCATCGCATCAAATCGCGATAGCGCCGGTGTCGCGATTTCAAGCCGCTGCATAAACGGTGAAACTGACGACGCGCTGACGCTCAGATAACGAAATCGTTATCTACGAAGGAAAAACGCTGATCAAGGTGATTGATCGGATGCGGGTAGGATCAGCCGGACCTCGGTGCCGTGTCCGACATCGCTGTTTATCTCAACATGGCCACCATGCCGGTCCGCTATGCTCTTGACCACGGCAAGACCCAGCCCGACATTGTGCGCGGAGCTTCTGCGGACTTGATCGACACGATAAAAGCGCTCGAAAACCCGAGGTAGGTGCTCGGCGGGAATTCCGCACCCCGTATCGTCGACACTCACGGTGATGCTGCTTTGCTTGGCCCGCGCAGCAAGGCGCACAGCCCCTCCCGATGGAGTATGAGCAAGAGCATTTGAAATGAGATTGCCGACAGCCTGCTGAAACATCGTCCGATCGAGCTCAGCGTGAATCGCATCGCCCGGTAAGACGCTGAGCTCAACACCTACCTCGGCAGCAGCGGCCTCATAATAGCTCTGGACCGTTCGCAGCTCCCCATTGATCTCGATTTTTTCGTATTGAAGGATCCCGATGGCTGTATCCGAGCGCGCAAGAAAAAGCAGTGTCTGGATCACACGCGAGACGCGTGCACATTCCTCAAGACACGACTCGAGGACCTCGCGATATTCCTCTCTCGATCGGGACTTACCCAGCGCGACTTCGATCTCGCCACGCAGATTGTTGATCGGCGTCCGCAGCTCATGCGCCACATCGTCGGAGAACTGCGACGCGTGACGAAACGACTGCTCCAGCCGATCGAGCATCTCGTTGAAGGTGTCCGCCAAGCTGGAGAGCTCGGCAGGCAAGCCGTCCGTCCCGATACGCTCATGCAGAGTTGTTGCGCGGATATGCGCCGCGGTGCGGCCGATATCCTCGATTGGCCGCATGCCCCTCCGGGCGATGAGATAGCCGCCAAGCGAACACAGAACGAGCGAACCCGCCAGCACAAGCCACAGACGTTCTCGGTAGCGCGCCAGCAAGTATTCGTCGTGCTCGCGGTCCATGGCGACCTGCATGAAGCGTGACGATTGCCCAGCACTTTTGCCTGGGATACGGACGATCAGACTGAGGAACGGCTTACTCGATGACGAGACGATGTCGCGCTTTGTACCTTCAAGTGTTGAAATCGTGGCGAGCTCCGCCGGCGTCGGTGGAGGAAGCTGTTGCGCCATTCCGGGCGTCTCAGTCAGGGTGTGCGCCCCGGCATCGAGAACGCGCAGATAGATTTCCGGCTGATGCGGCGGCGCCCAGGAGGGACGCTGCTCTGGCGGTCCCTCGAACTCCGCTGTTGGCGAAGGGGGAAGCAAGAGCTGTGCGTTATTCAAATTGTCAGCGAGATCGCGGATATCCTCCTGATACATGCTGTTGACCAGAACCCAGTAAAGCAGGCCGGTCGCGACGACGATCAGCGAGAAAGCGGAGAGCGCGTACCAGAGAGTCAGACGCAGCGCGATTGACACGGGCCGGGCCGGCCGCGATCGCGTTGCGCGAACCATGTTAGCTCCGTTGCTCAAGAACATAGCCGACGCCACGAACGGTATGAATCAACCTGCCATCGAACGGATCGTCGACCTTGGCCCGAAGCCGGCGCATGTGCACTTCGACCACATTGGAATCGCTGTCGAAGTTGATGTCCCACACCTGTTCTGCGATCAACGTCCGCGACAGGACTTCGCCGGCGCGACGCAACAGCAGCGACAGGAGCTGAAATTCCTTCGGCGTGAGTTCGAGAGGGCGTCCTCCCCGGACGGCGCGATGTCGATGGAGGTCCAATTCGAGATCGCCGATGCCGAGCATCTGCGACTGCCGCGAGGGCCCGCGGCGCAGAATCGTCTTCATGCGCGCGAGAAGTTCAGCGAAAGCGAAGGGCTTGACGAGGTAGTCGTCCGCTCCGAGCTCAAGTCCCTTGACCCGGTCGTCGACCCCGTCACGCGCGGTGAGAAAGAGAACCGGCGTCCTGATCTGGCGTCGGCGCAAATCCGCAACGATGCTCCAGCCGTCCCGGCTGGGCAGCATCACGTCGAGAATGATCAAGTCATAGGATCGCGTCTGGGCAAGATAAGCCCCGTCCTCTCCATCCTCGGCGACATCGGCGACGAAGCCGTTCTCTTCCAGGCCGCGCTTCAGATAGGCGGCTGTCTTACGTTCGTCTTCGACAATGAGAACTTTCATCGGCTGGAATGATCTCCGTTCAGGTCTGGCTCGTAGTCAATATGTTAGCTCAGACCGCCTTTCGAAGGGGTCCATTAAATTGACTGGGCGGTCATGCTGCTCGAAGGAGCGGCGGTGTCGGCTTGAACAACCAGTCGAAACGCGATTTGAAGATTGCCGGTTCGTAGGATAGCTGCTCAAGCAGGTTTCCGTTCATGACCGCGGCGCGCACTTGCAGCATCAGATGAGCGCCGCGTCTTGACCATCGCATCTGTTGTTTTTTGACCATGCGGCGGGCGGTCAACGAATTCACTGCGGATTCGGCCAGAGCTGTGGCGATTCTTCGTCCCGACCGATATCGAGCTCCGTAATCGACGACCGCAGACTTGTTTTGACGGATATAAGTCAGAAGCGGTTGCGCCAATTGCCATATGCGGCCGGCGCACAGGTCGACTTGCTCGCGCAACATCGACATGTCTGCGATGGTTTCCCGACGGTGTTCTATCGCTCGATTGACCTGTCCATTCCACAGCTTCCACTTCAAGGCGCGGATCTCCTCATCGAGAACGATGGTTTCGTTTGTCCATTCCTTGCGCCAGCGCACGATATGATCGGCAACTTGCTGTAGGGGCTGGATTTTCATCGCGACGTGGAACCAGTCAACGGTATGCTTGGTTGGACGCGGCAAATTACGAGGTAGCCGCTTCATAATCTCCGCGCCATCAGACAACATGGTAACCTCGCCGCGACGCTCGTAGCCCTCGCTCTGAAGCGCTTGAAGCGTGCGCAGCCGCAGTTCTTGTTTCGAGGTGTCCGCCGTCACGAAATAGTGACCGGGACGGGAGCCGCGTAGTCCGCGACCGCATCGCGCAACCGCGATCTCAAAGGTTCGCCCGTCCGCCTCGGAGGCGCTTTTGATGTGGGCTGTGTCAATGCTGACAACGAACTCTCGCTCGGGATCATTTGACAGATCAAGCTCGATCTGCTCGCGCTCGCCGGCATGTGGCGGATCGAACCAAGCGCGATCTCGCGCCTTTTCATCGAGCCGCTTGCCGAGAGCGAGCGTGCGATGGCGAACCGTGGCGAAGGACTCTGTCGATTTGACTGGCAAAAACTCCGCGATGACATCAGCCGCTTTGCAGTCGGGCATTAAACTGCCGAGTCGAGGCGACAGCTCCATCACTTCCGGGGTGGCCTGGTCTGGGCAAAAATCTTGCAGGACTGCCGACGCGGCGCGAAAATACGGCACGCAGCGTTGGCAATTCAGGATACGTGGATTAAGAACCTCGACGCAGCCAAACACAGTTCTGATCTTGCGCTCGCTGTAGTCCTTGATGCGCCGAAAGTGCTCGCAATCCATGCAAAATCGGCGAGCCACGACGTAGGACTCGCATTGCTGCTTCACGATGACCTGCTGCAGATGGCCCATGATCGCCTTGCCGTCCTCGATAGAAAAGCCCACAGCTCCCGCCGTCACACTGTTCAAATCCTTTTCCAGAGCTATCTCGGACCGATGCGCCGCGCCAAATTCATCCGTGCCTTCGATCGTAATCGTCCACCGGCATGAAGGAACGCAGCATCGCCTATCCGAGCGTGCGCGACCAGCAGCGGCAAACAATACCTCCTATCAGATACTCTTGTCGCCGTTTACGCCGCAATGGCGACTACGCCAATTCGTGGACTTTTACCGACGGGCAGACCTTCCTCGCAAGATCGCACAGATGTTTATGGTGCGTCATGTAAATGACTTGTCCGAATTGCGCTATCTCGGCAAACAAGCTGAGCGCCTCCGCCGACCGATCATCATCGAACGTCTCCATGATGTCGTCGGCAATAAATGGCACCGGTCGACGATTGGAGCCGAATTCGTGGTAGCCGGCAATTCTGAGAGCAAGATAAAGCTGGAAGCGCGCCCCCTTCGATAGCTCATGCGCCAATTTTGACCCGCCTTCGGCGGCGATTGCAACGAGCACGTCGCCATCTTTTTCAGGTTGGGCGACGAGGTTCTGGTACGCCCCCCGACTGATTGTCTTGAAAGCCTCTGACGCCCGCGACATCATCGTGCTGCGGTGCTTGTCGCGATAGATTCGCAGAGCCTGCTCGGCGGCGACCGCGCCCAGACGCAATCGCAGATACCTCTGCGCTCCGTCCTCGATCTGCAGAAGGATCGTCCTACGGCGTTCCTCCAATTGTGCAACCGTCTCGTCGCCGCCAACGGATTCTATCTTTTCGACCGCTTTGCTCAAGTCTGCAAAAAGGCGCTGCAGACGCTCGCTTTCGGACTCTTGCCGAATAGCCAACTCGCTGCGTTCGCTCTCCAATGCGGAACGGTCTAAACCGCCGAGTACGGCCTCGGCTTCCGCGATCGTAGCGACATTCATCGCGTCAAGAATTTCATTGGTTGCATCGGCCGCCTGACTCAGCAGCTCGCCCCGTTTCGCGATCTTATCGAGAACGTCCGATGCGATAGAAAGGCTTGAGGCGCCGAGAGCGTCCAGGAGCGCAGCCTTGCGCTTCTCGTGGACGGTCTGTTTTTTGACCATTTCGCGATGCGTCTCCTCGGCCGTTTCGAGATCCTCGACACGCTTAGCTCGCAGATCCGCCGCCGTTCTTGCAGCCTGAACGCGCGCTTCGATAGCTGCATAGGCGGCCAGCACGTTGTCGGTTGCCTCGATAGCCAAGGTCGCCGAATGCTGGGCGATCTCATCGGCGAATTCGGCTTGGTCTTTCTTCATCTTCTCGATGCGGTCGACCAATCCGGCCTGCTTTTCCAGCGTAGGTGAAAGCTCAGCGATCGGGTTCAGCGCTTCGCGCATGTCATCTACTGAAGGGAGACGGTTCGCGTCGCCGATCCAGCACGCATTGCATGCCGCGGACCAGCTCTGGGCCCAGTCGGCCTGCGCCGCTATTGCTTTGCGCTGAGCGCTTTCTCTCTTGCTGAGCTCTTTTCGACAGTTCTCAATCTCCTCCCGCAGGGCGCTGCTCTTCTGGTAGTCCGATAAGACGGCTTCAGCGGCATTCGTCAGTTCTTCGATCGAGGCATCGGCATCCTGCGAAACGCCACAAGCGGTTAGAGCTTTGACCAATCGCGCGCATGCACGTTCGATCGAACCTTTGGCCTCATCGATCGAACGTCTGGCGCTCAAAACACGAACGCGCGCCTTAAGAGCCTCATCTCGCATACGCAGCCACGCCTCGATCTGGCCAATCGCGTGTTCATCTGCAGCCTTCAGCTTCAAAGCGCCGAAGGTCGCGACCATGTCGGCAAGCAGGACCGACAAAGCATCGCGCGCCTCAGCAAGCGCGCTCCGCGCATGCTCGAGTTCGGCATGCACCTTGGCTCGCACCAGCCCAGCCTGTCGCAGCTCGGAAAGTTCTGTGGTGTGGCTGAAGCGGGCCTGGGTCGTTTCATCGTCGCGCCGCAACAAGGCTTCGAACGCATCCGCCGAGGTCCTATCGAGGGCCGCTCGGTGCACATCCCAAGCGTCATTTCGATCAGACCGAATCCTACCTGCTTCGGCGTCGTCTACGATCCCGGTCGAGCGCCCGAGTTCCGACAATTCCGCTTCCAGTCGCAGCCGTTCCTTGTCCAGACGTTCAACATCGCCAGCGCTTCTGTCCGACTTCTTTTGCGCACTCGATATCTCGCTCTTCCAACGAGCGACGACGCTCTTATCGGGTGCCGGAAATTGCAACAATTCATCCGCCGTGCCGCTCCAAGGCTGGAGCGCTTGCAGCTTTTCCTGGAGGTCGGCCTCAGCTGTTTCAAGTTCTCGCTTCGCCGTAGTTCGCGCGACGACGGCGTCGCCCTCGCGAATAGCGGCCACTGTAGCGCCAAGGGCCGCAATTTGGGCAGCCTGATCCGAGGAGGAATTGGCGCCGCCTGCCAATCGATGTTTTTCGGTAGCCTCGGTCAGCCGCTCCTGAGCTCCCTCAACCTCTTCCGCCGCAGATATCGATCGAGCGTCGACTTTCGCCTTATCTTCAATCAGCGCCCTTAAACGGGCAGCGACCGGCGCAGGCATGACCAGGCGCTTCGGATCACTCTCGTCCGGCCGTCCCAACCTTTCTAGAATTCCGGCGACCGCGTGGTCGAGGTCACGCAACTCGAGCTGCCGCTTTGGAATATCCTCAATTGCAGCGACATGGCGCGCGCGCAGAATCCCTAGCGCGTCCAGCAGGGGGCTCAACTCGAATGCTGCCTGTTCGGGAGCGCTGCCATCGCGCGCAACGCGCAGCCTATCAACTTCTCCCTTAGCCGTTTCGAGGCGCGCCGCGAGGTCAACCTCGTCCCGCTGCAGCACCTTCAGTTCGTCGAGGGCGCCGATTGGCGCACCAGGTAACGCTTGAAGATTTTCGAGCTGCTCCCGTAGCCGCTGAAGACCAACGAGGCGAGGAAGCACGCTGAGAACACGCCCAATCTCGTCCAACCTCAAGCGAATCCGACCATTTTCCTTTGCCGCAGCGTCGTAGAGGTTCTTTGCGCTATCGCGCACACTGATTAGCTGCGCGAACTGCGACGCCAGCGTGTCGACTTTGGCGCGTTCGTCCTTGAGGCGCGTAAGCTCCTTCTTAAGATCATGCAATTCGCCGCTATGTGCCCTGTACTTGTAGAAGCGACCCGCCTCGTCTCGGATGGCGGCTAGCTGACGGCTGAGATCGGCAAGGCCAGCGCTCGCTGAAAACAGGAGCTGACCTAGATCGCCCTTGCTCTGCAGGATGCTGTCGCCGCCGCTTTCGATCGTTTCATCGTCGAGCGAGAACATGGCTCGGTACGCCGCACGATCAAGGCCACCAAGCTCAGCACTCAGAACACCTTCCGAGATCGGCTGGTCATTCTCACCAAGCAAACCATTCTTCATCCGAGCGAACCCGCGAGCGACACCTTCGTTCTCCAGAAGGGCGCCTACCCGCATCGTTGCTTCCGGATGTCGGAAGCTGTAGCGGCTACGTTTCTCGCCCTTGGGCACCTCGATCCCATACAGAAGGTCGAGATAAGCGGTGAGCGTCGTTGTTTTACCACTCTCGTTTGGTCCAAAGAGAATATGCAGATCCGGTTCGCCGCTGACGCGCGGGCCAAAATCGATGATCTTGTCCGTGAATTTGCCGTATCGGGTTAGATCGAGCCGGGCGATCCGCATCAGGCGGCTCCTCCCTGCCCGGGCGCCTCGAGCCGTGCCAGGACGTCGTCAGCTCCCTGCCCTGCTAGCTCGGCGAGCACGTCGGCGAGTGATGCCTCGTCTGCCCCAAACAAAGCGCGCGATTCAGGCGGGAGCTGACCCCGAAGTTCCTCCGCAATCGCCTGTGCGTCAGCGCGAAAGCCATCCGACCGCAGGATCTCGTCGGAAACGAGCCGCCTCAGTTCTGCGCGCGGGTCGCCTGGAGCGCCGATCGATGTCGCCGGCGGGCGGCATTCGACTTCCAATTTCTCGATCCAGCAGCAGCCGAGTGCGGAGGCTCTGACAGCGAGCTCTTCTTGCAAGAGATCTAGATCGCTTCTGGCGCGCCAGGCGAGAGAGGTTGCACCAGTAAACCGAATTCGTGCGACCAGGTGATCAGAAACAGCGTCACATCTTGCCTGCGTCAGTAGGCTCTCAGCGGCGCGTACGAGATCACCCCACTCCTCAATGCCGGTTGCATCGACCGAAATGCGCCCGAATTCCGCGACGCTGGTTGTCCGCTCTTCAATTTGCACCGAGCGGTCATCGAGGATTGTGGCGAGCGTCACCGATTTCGAGCCGGCCTCGTTTATGTCTCGCCCTTGCGGCATTCCCGGCATCACGATGGTCGAACGGCCCTGATAAACAGCGCGCTTGTGAATGTGCCCGAGCGCCCAGTACTCGAACCCTGTTGCTTCGAGATCCGAAACCGAACAGGGCGCGTAAGCGTCGTGCCCCGGCGCGCCTGCAAGACTGGTGTGCAAGATTCCTATATTGGCAGCGCCATCGACCGCTGGTTTGTATTTCGCAAGCAGGCTCTCCGGCGCCTGCGGCTGCGCGAAGCTCAGTCCGTGAACCGCGACGGGAATTTGACCGCGCTCACGTTCGAGTAAGACTGTATCTGCCCTCCCGCCGAAGACCTTGACGCTGTCCGGCAGGATCAATTCCTTCGTTACGCGCGATAAGGCGTCGTGATTGCCGCGGACAACAAAAGTCCGAATCCCGCCATCGTC
>JAGWTW010000122.1 GCA_028868735.1 Hyphomicrobiales bacterium
CGCGCAGGCGTGAAGATCCAGGTGCATCACCTCAGCGGCGCCGACCGTTACGCGACCGCGAAAGGCTTCGGGCTCGATCCGTTCCCGGGGTTCGCCATCGGCTTCTTCCAGCTTCGGCCGGCATCGCGCGGGTCGATCCACATTTCGTCCGCCGACGCGTCCGCCGATCCCGTCATCAACCCGAATTACCTCGGAGAAGAGACGGACCGCGCGCACATGCTCGAAGCGCTGCGCCTGATCCGTAGGGTCATGTCGCAGGACGCGATCAAGCCCTACGTCGATCGCGAGACGCGGCCGGGACCTGCGGTCACCGACGATGCGGGCCTGCTGGAATATGTGAAGACCTCCGGCCAGACGTCCTGGCATCCGATCGGCACTTGCAAGATGGGCGTCGACGACAAGGCCGTCGTGACGCCTGACCTCAAGGTGCGCGGGCTCGAAGGGCTGCGCGTCGTCGATTCCTCGATCATGCCTACCATGCCGTCTTCAAACACGAATGTCGGCTCGATCATGATCGGCGAAAAGGGCGCCGATCTGATCCTTGGAAAGCAATAGGCGCTCTTCGCGCCAGACGCCAAGAAAGACAAGGGGAGAGAAATGAAGGACACAGCGTTCCAACCGAAATCGGCATGGATGATGACCATCCTGCTGGCCCTGTTCATGCTGGTCAATTTCGTCGACAAGATCGTCGTCGGCCTCGTCGCCGTGCCGATGATGGAAGAGCTGAAGCTGACGCCGACCGAATTCGGCGTCGTCGGCGGCAGCTTCTTCTGGCTGTTTGCGATCGCGGGCGTGGTCGGCGGCTTCATCGCCGACCGCGTGGCCGCCAAATGGTTCATCGCCGGCATGGCGTTGGTCTGGGCGCTCGTCCAGTTCCCGATCGTCTATACGTCATCTGTCGCCGCGATCATCGCCTGCCGCTTCCTGCTCGGCGTGGCGGAAGGTCCGGCATGGCCGGTCGCCGTGCACGCGCTCTACAAGTGGTTCCCGGACGAAAAGCGGTCGCTGCCGGTTTCGGTTCTCGGGCAAGCCGCCGGCATCGGGCTCATTCTGGCCGGCCTGATCATTCCGGCCGTCACCAAGAACTGGGGCTGGCGCGCGAACTTCACGATCCTCGGCTTCGTCGGCCTCGCCTGGCTCCTCGTCTGGCTGCCGCTCGGACGAGAGGGCCAGCTCGAAGAGGCGCACACGGACGAGACCTTCGGCAAGGCCAGCTACAAGACGCTGCTCTCCGACCCTACGCTGCTCGCGTGCATCTTCGCGCATTTCGCGTCCTACTGGTCGCTCGCCATCACGCTGACCTGGATGGCGGTCTATCTGCAGAAGGGGCTCGGCTACGACGCGCTCACGGCCGGCCGCATGTTCTCGCTGTTCATCACCGTCAATCTGATATTCGGCCTCGGCACGGCGTGGTTGTCGCAACGCCTGATGCAGAAGAAGTCGCCGAGCCGAACCGCGCGCGGGATTCTGACGGCGATCGCGACGCTCATCGCCGCGGCCTGCTACGCGAGCATGTTGATCCCGAGCCTTTCGCCGATCGCACGCGTGGTCATTCTCGGGATCGGCGCCGGACTGTCGCAGACGATCTACTACACGGGTCCGGCGATCATCGGCGAAATCACGCCGAAGCCCCAACGCGGATCGATCCTCGCGATCGACAATTCCGTCGCCTCGATCGCGGGCATCATCGCACCGATCGTGACGGGATATCTGGTCCAGTCGGTCAGCGGCGGCGTGGCGGCCGGCTACGAGGTCGGCTTCGCCGTCACCGGGGGCTTCCTCGCCGTCGCCGGCCTGGTCGGCTGGGCGCTGCTGAGGCCCGCCAGTTCAGCACAACGCGTCCGCGGCGCCACCATGGCTTATGTCCGTTGAGAGGATTACAGAACATGACGCAGACAACCAAGAGTCCCTCCCGCTACATGGGCGGGCCGGTCCAGGTCGAAACGGGTCCCCGCGGCGCGATCGCAGAAGCGAGCTACATCGCCCATTCCCATCAGTTCGGGCGCAAGTTGCACAAGGTGGGCGAGGGCGTGTGGTGCCACGTCGGCTCCTGCCTCGGCAATTCGACGATGATCGAGGGCGAGAATGGCCTCATCATCGTCGACACCGGCGATTGCGTGGAGCAGTCGCAGCAGCAGAACGAGGACTTCCGCAAGGTGTCCTCGAAGCCGGTAAGCGCGCTGCTCTACACCCATAGCCATTACGCGCTGGGGTCGCGGACCTACATTCCGCTCGGCGAGGACGGCAAGACGCCGGTGTGGGCGCACAAGGCCCTAATGACGAACCTCGCGCGCACAGTCGGCGATCTCGTTCCCTTCCTCACCCGCCGCGTTGCGATCCAGTTCGGCATGTTCCTGCCTCGTGACGGCGAGGACAGCCTGCCGAACCAGGGTCTCGGCCCCTTCTTCTTCGAACTGGACAAGTACAAGCCGACGAGCGGCTTCGTGCGCCCGACCAACGATATCGAGGACGGTCAGGAAGCCACGATAGATGGCGTGCGGTTCAAGTTCTTCCACGCCGAAGGCGACACCGACGACACCCTTCTGATCTGGATGCCAGACAGGAAGACGGTCATCAACAACATCGCCTGGCCGGTCATGTTCAACATCTACACGCTGCGCGGCGAGATGTTCCGAAATCCGGTCAAGCTGCTGCGCGGCCTCGATCTCATGCTCGAACTCGAGCCCGAGCACATGATCGGCGTGCACGGCCTGCCGATTTCCGGCAAGGACGCGATCAAGCAGGCGGTCACCGAATATCGCGACTGCATCCAGTTCACCTACGACCAGACGGTGCGCGGCATCAACGCCGGGCTGTCGCCGGCCGAACTGGTCGAATTCGTAAAACTGCCGCCGGCGCTCGCGAATGGCAGGCTCACCGGTCAGTTCTATGGCGAACTGCCGTTCTACGTGCGCCAGATCTATGCGGGCCTCGTCGGCTGGTTCGGTGTCGATACGGTCGAACTGCACCCCGTGGCGCCGGCGGACGAGGCGGCGCGCCTGATTAACCTCGCCGGCGGCGCGGAAAAGATGTTCGAAGCCGCCGAGAAGTCTCTCGTCGCGCGTGAATATTCATGGGCCGCGCAACTCGCAACCTATCTGTTGCGGCTTTCGCCGAACGAGGCGCGCTACAAGACCCTGAAGGCGAAAGCACTCCGCGCCATGGGCCAGGTGACGACAGCCTCGAATACGCGCTCCTGGTATCTCACCCAGGCGCGCGAACTCGAAGGCTCTGTCGACACCCGCCAACTGCCGATCCGCTTCGCCAACGAAGCGATGGTCAAGCAGATGCCGCCGCTCACCTATGTCAACGCGCTCCGGTTCAAGATTGCGCCCGAACTGAGCGCCGCCGGCGCGAAGCTCGTGCGGCTCGCGCTCGGCGGCGCCGGGACCTTCGATCTCCATCTGCGGCATGGCGTGGTCGAGGTCCGGCAACCCACACCGGGATCGACAGCCGATTGCCAGATCGAGCTCGGGTTCGACGACTGGGCGAAGATGAACGGCGGCGCGAAGGCCTCGGTCGACCTTGCGGCGATCAAGATCAGCGGCGACGCCAATCTCGGCCGCAGGATCGTCGACGCAATCTAGCTCCGGAGGAACAGCCGTGCGTCTCGAACCGACAGCATCGCCCGCAGCGCTCGCCTGGCAGGCGGAAGGCGTCTTCACCCCCGTTCAGGGCAACGACGTCTTCGCCCATGTGCGAGGCGATGGCGAATGCATCCTGTTCATCCACGGCTTTCCGACGTCGTGCCTCGACTGGCGCGGCGTGGTCGGCGTGCTTGCAAACAACTATCGCTGCATCGCGCCGGATCTCGTCGGCTTCGGCCTCTCGGACAAGCCGCTGGCCTGGAGCTATTCGCTCTTCCAGCAGGCCGACATGATCGAGGGGCTGCTCGGGGCGCTCGGCTGTCGCAAGGCCCATGTCGTCAGCCACGACATGGGAACCAGCGTCCACACCGAATTGCTGGCCCGCAAGACCGAGGGACGTCTGTCCTTCAACCTTGCGAGTTCGACGTTTCTCAACGGCAGCATCATCAAGGGCATGGCGACGCTGACGAAATTTCAGCGTGTGCTCGAAGACCCGGCCACGCTCGACGAGGCGGCCGAAATGGTGGCCACCCTGCCACAATCCTACGCGGAAAGACTGCGTGCCCTCATGGGCCGTCCGGACGCCCTATCTGACGCCCATGCGGCGCTCATGACCGAACTGCTCGTCCATGAATCCGGTCACTTGCGCATTCCGAACGTCTACAGCTACGTGCGCGAGCGTTATCTGCACAAGGACAGGTGGGTGGGCGCCATCCAGCGCGAACGCGATCCGGTCCAGATTTTGTGGGGCGACGCCGACCCCGTCGCCAATATCGGCATGGGTCGCAAGCTGCACGAACTCGTGCCTCAGGCGCGCTATGCCGAAGCGCCGGGCGTCGGGCACTTCCTGCCGATCGAAGCGCCGGAACTTGTCGCGAGAAAGATCGCGGAATTCGCAGGATAGTGCTGCGCGCGGCGGCGATCAGCGCCCTTCGGCGACGGCCTGCAACGTCGGCAGGTCCACGATGATGAATTGCGAATAATTGGTCTTGATCAGCCCCTCGCTCTCCAGCATTCGCAACTCCTTGTTCACGCTCTGGCGCGAGCGGCCGAGCATGTCGGCGAATTCTTCCTGGGACAGCTTGAGGGTGATGAGATAGCCGTGCGGTCGAGACGCTCCGTACGGCTCGACCAGCGACAGAAGCAGCCGCGCGCACCGGGCGCGCAGGGGCAACAGTGTATGTTCAGCGACGTAGTCGTACAAGGCTCGCGATCGCAGGCAGAGAAAGCGAATCATCGCTGTCGCAAGATGAGGTTCTCTCTCGATTGCTGCGATCAAACTCGAACGAGGTATCAACAGAGCGAGCGTCTCTTCGTGCGCGGTGGCGTCGTGAATGCCGGGGCCGCCGTCGAGAACTGCGATTGCGTTGAACAATTGGCCGGACTCCAGATAATGGAGCACATGCCGTTTGCCGGTGGTGGATGTCGCGCTCACCTCCACGCTGCCCGTGGCCAGCACGCATAGATTGGACACCGGCCCGCCCCTGTGGCTGACGGTTTCCCCGCGCTTGAAGGTGCGCAAAGTCCCTTCCGCCACGAAGCGGTCGAGCGTCGTGCTATCGCATTGCGAAAACGCCGGCGCCCGGGCCAGGGCGGCGCGCGCCAATTCCCGCTGGGATGATTTGGAAAGTTCCGACACTTCCTCGCCATTGATGTCGATTTTTCCCATATTCGGGCTTCGGGGCGCGCATCGCAAGCCCGCCATTCCGCCTCCCCCGTGAAACAACTCGGTCGCCGAATTCGATTTCTGTCTGGATGACGACAGAATACCAAGGCGCGGCCCGCTATCGTCCGGAAATCCAATGGGCGGTTCGGAAAGCCCAGATCTTGCGGACATCGCATTCGGGAGTGGAACGTGAGCGACGCTGCGCCATCATTCGACATTTCCAAGGCGGATTGGCGGGAGGCCAACGCCTATCTGACGGGACTTCAGGCCTTCATCTATGGCTTCCCCGCGATTCATTACACCAAGGTGCGCTTTGGCATGGTGCGCCAGCCGCAGGGCGCGATCGACGTGCCTCTGAACACGTTGTTCCACTTTCCTCGACTGTCGGATCACAACGAGCAGTATGGCGGATCGCCGATGCGCGACGCAGTCTATTCCCTCGCTTGGCTCGACCTGCGCGCTGATCCCGTCATCGTTCATGCGCCGGCCTGCGGCGATCGCTACGTCAGCGTTCAATTGGCCGAATTCTACTCCGATCTGTTCGGATACGCAGGTCCAAGCGTCAACGACGGCAAGGCGCAGACGGCGCTGGTTGTCGGTCCCGACTGGACTGGCGGAAAGCCTGCGGGCGTCGACGCCGTCTATCGTTCGCCGACGCCCTGCGCCTTCCTTGTCGCGCGCGTCTCGACGCCCGGCGGCGACGACCTGGCCGCCGCGCTCTCGTTGCAGCAAGAATTTCGGGTCAAGCCGCTGTCGAACTGGATATCGCATGCGCCGACTCCGGAAGTACGGGACGTTCTCGCGCCATTTCCGCCGACCGCCTCGCTGGCGGACTTCCGCACGATGAACGCGGCGATGCGGGAAAACCCGCCGCCTACTCGCGACGAGGCCTTGCTGCGCCAATTCGCGCAGGTCGGGCTCGGTCCCTTTGCGAAGGTCGCGTTGGACGATCTGGACGACGCCACCTGGAGTGGATTGGCGCGCGCTCTGGAGGACGGTCCGAAGCTGCTCGCCAATGTGGCGCTTGCCGGAGGCAATACGAAGGTCGTGAACGGCTGGTTCTACGGCGACCGCAACTGGGGCCGCATGGCGGAGTCCGGCGATTTCCTCGGTCGTGCTTCACCGCAGTGCTTCTCGGGCATCGTCGAGCACTGGATCGAGCAATCGACCAAGCTACGCACTTTTGTCGATGCGGACGGCGCCGATCTTTCGGGCGAAAATCGCTACGCGTTACATCTCTCCAAGGATGAGATTCCGAAGGCGCGCGCCTTCTGGTCGATCACGCTCTACGACGAACGCTTCAACATGATCGACAACCCGATCCGGCGCTACGCGATCGGCAGTCTGAGCGACCAACTGACCTATAATGCCGACGGATCGCTCGACATATGGCTTCAGCACGAACGTCCCGCGCCGGAGCGCGAACCCAATTGGCTGCCGACACCGAAGGGCAAATTCAACCTTTTCCTCCGGACCTATTTGCCGACCGAAGAGGTAATGCATCAGAGTTATGCGCCCCCGCCGGTACGACGCGTGTAGCTTTCGAGGCGCCGGATCAACTGACTTCGGTCAACCGGCCGGATCGAATTATCCCTTCGCAACACCGCGCGAGACGAGCGCGGCCTCCCTTCGCAATTGTAGAGATCGGAACGAACATGATCGAACGTCCCTGGTTCAAGTCCTACGGCGACATCCCCGCGACCATCGACGCCGACGCCCACGCCTCGGTCCGGGATATGCTCGATCAGGCGATGACGAAATTCGCCAACAAGCCTGCGCTACGCTCGTTCGGCCAGACGCTGACCTATGCGGACGTCGATGCGAAGTCCCGGGCGCTCGCCGCCTTCCTGCAGACGAAGCTCGGCGTGAAGAAGGGCGACCGCGTCGCCGTGATGACGCCGAACATCTTCGCCTTCCCGCTGGCGATGATCGCCAATGCGCGCGTCGGCGCCATCCAGGTGAACGTCAATCCGCTCTACACGCCGCGCGAGCTCGAACACCAGCTCAACGACGCCGGCGTCGAGACCATCGTCATCTTTTCCGGCTCGACCGGAACGCTCGCCGAGATCATCGGCGCGACCAAGGTGAAGAACGTGATCGTCGCCGGCGTCGGCGACGGCTCCGCCGCCAAGCTGCCGAGCCCTCCGGCCGATCCGCGCCTTCAGAACGTGATCCCCCTGTCGGATGCGCTCGACCAGGGCGCGGCCATGAAGTTCGTCGCGCCGGAACTGCGCGGCGCCGACGTGCTGTTCCTGCAATATACGGGCGGCACCACGGGCCTGTCGAAGGGCGCGACGCTGACGCATCGCAATCTCATCGCCAACATCGAGCAGTTCAAGGCCTTCATGCCGAAGGCGCTGACGCCGGGCGAGGAAGTCGTCGTCACCGCCATCCCGCTCTACCACATCTTCGCGCTGATGGTGAATTTCCTGAGCTATTTCTCGGTCGGCGCCGACAACTGGCTCGTCGCCGATCCGCGTGCGATCGACCAGTTCCTCGACGTCCTGAAGGCGGCGCGCCCGAGCATCTTCATGGGCGTCAACACGCTCTACGCGGGCCTGACCATGCACCCGCGCCTGCGCGAGATCGACTGGTCGCGCCTGAAGCTCGCGGGCGGCGGCGGCGCGGCGATCGTCGGCGCGGTCTCGGACCGCTGGAAGGAGATCACGGGGACCTTCATCCGCGAGGGTTACGGCCTGTCGGAGACGTCGCCCGTCGTCAGCTTCAATCCCGCCTACATGGACAAGTTCAGCGGCACGACCGGCCTGCCGCTGCCGTCGACCGACGTGATCCTGCTGAACGACGCGGATGCGGAAGTTGGCATCGGCGAAGCCGGCGAGGTCTGCGTGAAGGGGCCGCAGGTGATGAGCGGCTACTGGAACAAGCCCGACGCCAACAGGGAGGCCTTCACCAAGGACGGCTATTTCCGCACCGGCGACATCGGCGTGTTCGACGAGGGCGGCTTCCTCAAGATCGTCGACCGCAAGAAGGACATGATCCTCGTCTCCGGCTTCAACGTCTATCCCAACGAGATCGAAGCGGTCGCGACGGCCTGTCCGGGCGTGGCGGAATGCGCCTGCATCGGCATTCCCGACGCCAAGACCGGCGAGGCGGTGAAGCTGTTCGTCGTTGTGAAGCCGGGCGCGACGTTGCAGGAGAGCGAAGTGACGGCCTTCTGTGCGAAGGAACTCGCCGCCTACAAGGTTCCGAAGCATGTCGCCTTCGTCGAGGCGCTGCCGAAATCGAATGTCGGCAAGATCCTGCGCCGCGACCTTCGCACCGCCGGCTGACGCCAACGGGGTCCCGCCCGCGCATCGCTGCCGCCTGCTTCGGCTCGCCCCGATTCCGTTGGCGCACATTCGGGAACGGCATGCTCGACAAGACGAACGAAACACAGAGCCGCGACGCCTTCGATTCCGCGGAGATGGGCGCGATCGCCCATCTCTATCGCGGCGAGGTCTACCGCTCGACCATCTGGCGCACCCGGCTGGACAACACGACCAACTGGTCGATCGTGACGATGGGGATCGCGCTCTCCACGACCTTCTCGAGCCGGGACGCGCCGCCGTTCCCGCTGCTGCTCGTCAGCCTGCTGCTGGCGGTCTTTCTCATCTTTGAGTCGCGCCGCTACCGCTATTTCAACGTCTGGCGCGCCCGTGCGCGCTGGCTCGAAACCAATTTCTACGCGCCGATCCTGCGCGGCGACCAGGCGAGCGATTCCTGGCGCGACGTTCTGGCGCGCGATTACACGGCGCCGCGCCATCACATCGGCTTCGCGCGGGCGATCGGGCGCCGGCTGCGGCGCACCTACGTTTGGATCCTGGCGATCCAGGCGATCGCCTATTGGGGGAAGCTGGCGATCCACCCGACGCCTGCAACCAGCTTCGCCGAGATTGTCGAACGAGCCGCCGTCGGACCCGCGCCCGGCTGGGTCATGCTGGCGTTCGGCGCAATCTACAACGCGACATGGATCGGCTTCGCGCTCGTCACCTTGTGGCTCGACCGCCGGACGCACCGCGACCGAAGCGCAGTGACGATGGGGTAGCGGCCTTGGCCCCGCGTGTATGTCCGGTTCCGGCTGCGGGGCTTATGGCTGCAACTGGCGCATCCTCCCCATTGAGCCACCGACCGGTCTACTGCTCGGACCTGCCCTTTGTTCGATTGCCGCTTGGCGGAATTCCGACGGACGCGCTATCAGCGCTGCCAGGGAGCGTTCGAGATAGCGTGGGCGATCGAGTGTTGGCCTTTTTGTTGGCCTCCGGTGAAATCGAACGCGGTGAATGTCATAAATACTGCGCCTCTCAAGCGAAAATTCGATCCCGGCCAGGGCACCAATCCTGCGATCAGCTCAGGATCGACAAAGTTCGCGCTGCGATCGCAGGCGAGAAGCCCTTCGGCCTCGTCGCCCCGCATTCAGCTATACGATGCATCGTGCAGGAAACGCCGGACACCCTTCGCATGAAGAAATCGCCTCGCCCTCGTCACGTCCGCGAGCGGCGGCAAGCCGAAAAACGCGCGACGCCGGCGAATGGCCGTCGTGACCGGTCACGAGCCGCCTACCGGCCGGAGCGACCAGGCCACGCTGCACGAAATCCGAACTAAAAACAGCAAAAGGCCCGGAACGTCCGGGCCTCTCGCTCAGCAAGACTGACGCTATCAATCTTCGTCGTCGAAGCGGTCCTTGCACAGGACAGTACGGCGGGATTCGGCTTCGCCGCGAGTCTTGAAGGCGAGCGGTCCGACCTGGACGAGAGTATTGTCGACCGGCCTCTGCTCTACGATAGTGCAGTCATGGGTCTTCGGGCGCCGAACAACGTAATACTCGTCTGCGGAAGCGCTAGAGATCGACACACTCGCGAGCGTTCCGGCAGCAATAGATAGAATAAATGCAGTCTTCAGCATTTGACTACTCCCCTTCGTTTATCGGTTCATGAAACACATCAGCTCAGGTCTTGTTCCATTCTGCATCGCGCGCATCGAAAGATTTTTCAGGCGCAGCGCTCGAAGTGCGGGCGAGGACGTCAGACATTGAGCGCGCGAGCCTGGCTTGCGTGGTACGGCGCTCGACGGCGCGTGCATGCGGGCCGGCGCTAGGGAGCAATGGCGCGCGCGATTTTGCGACGCGCCGCGACGCGATCTGCGCCTCGTTGCGGGGCGTTCGGGCGTGAGTCGCAGTCTTCACAGCCGGCGAATGCGATCACGCTCCAGTCTCAGATGTCGCCGCCTGCTCGCTCCATCTCTGATCGCGCGCCGCGCCCCCGCGCAGCGTCGCGCAGGCCGTCCCTGAGCGCTGCGAGTTCCGCGCGCAGGAATGCTCCGTGCGACGTATCTTGCGGGGCGTCTTGCGGGGCGTCTTGCGGCGCGACGCCGTCGCGCACATTCGTGAGAGCACGCGCGAGCGATTGCGCCGTCGGACCGTCGATCGGCGTCGGTCCCTTCGCCTCCACGTCCCAGCAGGCCGCGAGAATGCGGAAGGCGAGCCTTTGTGCGGCGACGATCGCCGGCCACAGGCGGTCGGCTTCCGCGCGCGCCTGACCGCGCGCGCCGGACTGATCCTCGTAATCGAGCATCATGTCGACCGCCGCGTTGCGCAGCGTCTGGCGCTCGATGCGCGCCGCGGCGCTCGTCACCTCGCCGCTCGCAAGCCGCGGGAGCAGCGTGCGTCCCGCCGCAAGCGTGCGGTCGAGCGCATCGTCGAGCCGTCCGCCGCCGCCGCGCGACGTTGCGAACAGCACCGCAAGGCCGACCGCGCAGCCGACGAACGTGTCGAGCCCGCGATCGACGAGCAGGGTTTCGATATGCGTCGAGGGCGCGGCCGCTTCGGCGATGATGAGGGCGATCGGCGTGATGAACACGGTCGCCAGCGCATAATTGCGGACGACGATCATCTCGATCAGAAATTGCAGGCCGGCGACGAGCGCGGCGAGCGCGAGACCCTGCGGATGCAATGTCATCACGGCGGCGGCGATTCCCAGTCCCGCAAACGTGCCGAGCGTGCGTTCGAGGCCGCGTTGCAGCGCCCGGCTCCAGTCGAGGCCCTGATAGAGCATGAGGACGGAGGCTGCGATCGCCCAATAGGCGCGATCGAGTCCCATGGAGGCGCCGATGACGCCGGAAACCAGCGCCGCGACGCCGACGCGCAGCGCGATGCGGCGCGGCGTCGCGCCCGGCCGCAGCGCCAGCGAGAGCATGTCGCGGGCGCCGATGAAGGCGAGCGGCTTGTAGAGGGCGTCGTTCGCGCCGACGGGCGGAGGGTCGCGCGTGAGCGCAGCGATCGCGCGCGCCCTTTCGCTTGCGTCTGCGTCGCGCGCGCCGCCGCCCGCCTGCGCGATGGCGCCGCCGAACAGCCGGTGCAATTCGCGACTGAGCGCGCGCAGGCGATGCAATTTTCCGTCGGGCCGCGCACGCGCGGGTTGGCGCGCGACGAGCGTGAGCCATGCTTCGTGCAGCACCGCTGCGCTTGCATGACGCTGAATATCCGCATGGCCCTGCGCGCTCGCGTCGATGAAAGCGGCGACCGCATTCGCAGCGTTCGCCAGCGCGCGCTCTTCCGGTCCGCGCGGCCGCCAGAGCGCGCCGGCCATCTGGAGGACCCACGCCAATGCGCCGCCGGCGCCGACCATCAGCACGATGCGGCCGAGATGATCGAACTGTCCGTGCATGTTCGTCGCGGCCGCGCAGGCGAGCGTGAAGATATAAGCGCCGGGCGGCCCGACGTTCAGCGCGCTGCACAGAAAGCTCGCGACGAGCGCGATCGCCGCTGCGAGCAGAACGCCCGGCCACGGCGTCGCGGCGTTCGCGGCGACGACGCCGCAGGCGACGCTGGCGGCGAGGCCGGCTGCGATCATTGCGATCAGCACGGCGCGATTGCGATAGGGGCGCCCGCTTCCGTAGAGCGCGGCGAAGGCGCCGAGCGTCGCGAGCAATCCCGCAGGCTGATTGCCGAACAGCCATCCTGCCGCCGCGCACAGGCCCATGGCCGCGGCCGCGCGCAACGCAAACCGAAGACGCTTAGGCCCGGCGCGCAAGCGAAACATCGCTGCAAGGCTCACGGCGGGCGGCGCGGGCGAAGGCGGAAACTGCGACGTCATCTCGCCGTTAAACCAGAACGGGCGGGGTTTGCGAACGCGATCCCGTGCGCGGCGGCGCCGCACGCGTGGATGTTCTGCGTTGCGGCGCTATCTAGGGTGCAAGTACGGCAGCGAGAGGACGGCCGATCCATGAAAACGACTTTCACGGAAGGATTGCGCGCATGTTTCGCCGGCGCGCCGATCAGCGATTGCCCGTATCCCGCCGAAACGATCGACGGGCGCAACTGGCGGACCGGCTGGGACGCCGGCAAGGCGCCGATCCAGCCCTACAATGTGATCGATCTGCACGGACGACGGATGGCCGCACGCCCCGGGCGCCCCGAGAAATCACGCAGCGCGCGGTGAGGCGTCCCTGGGTTGCGCGCCCCGCGCGCAAATGCAAACAGCCGGCGATGGGCCGGCTGTCATTTCCGCGGGACCGCAGCGGTCCGTCAGGCTTCCTGGGTCTTCGGCTTGAGGATCTGGCGGCCGCGATACATGCCGGTCTTCAGATCGACATGATGCGGACGGCGCAGTTCGCCGGAATCCTTGTCCTCGACGTAGGTCGGGGCGGCGAGCGCGTCGGCCGAACGGCGGAAGCCGCGCTTCATCGG
>JAGWTW010000123.1 GCA_028868735.1 Hyphomicrobiales bacterium
GTTCGGGACTTGGCCTGCCCATCGTCAAGGGCCTCGTCGAGCTGCACGGCGGAACCTTCACGCTCAAATCCAAGGTGCGTGAAGGCACGGAGGTCGTCGTCGTCTTCCCGCCCGAACGCGTAATGAACGCCTTGCCGCGCCTCGACGCAGAAACCGGCGCCCCGGTGCGCACGCGCCAGCGCTCCGCCGCCTGACTTCGTTCGAACTGATTTCGTTTGAGATTGTCGATCCTGCCGCTTCGTGCGACCTTTCCCCGCTCGAAGGCGGAGGGGACGCGGCATGACGGCGACGACGCGAATGGTGAAGGCGAACGGCCTCGACATGCAGATTGTCGAGGACGGCAAGGGCCCGCTCGTCATCCTCTGCCACGGCTGGCCCGAACTCTCCTATTCCTGGCGCCATCAGATCCCCGCGCTCGCCGCCGCCGGCTATCGCGTCGTTGCGCCTGATATGCGCGGCTACGGCGGCACGAGCGCCCCGGAAGCGATCGACGCCTACACAATCCATCATCTCGTCGGCGATATCGTCGCGCTTGTCGCAGCGCTCGGCGAAAGGCAGGCGATCATCGTCGGTCACGACTGGGGCGCCAATGTCGCCTGGCATTGCGCCATGTTCCGGCCGGACGTTTTTCCCGCCGTCTGCGCCATGTCCGTTCCTTTGCGCCATCGCGGGCCGAAGGCGCCGATGACGGCCCTGAGCGAGCAGGGGATCACGACGTTTTATTGGCAATATTTCCAGACGCCCGGCGTCGTCGAGGCGGAATTCGCGCGCAATTGGGATTTCTCGATGCGCGCCATCTATTACGGCACGGGGCTGGGTCTGACGTTGAAGCCCGGACGCGGGATGATCGAGGACGCGACGATTCCGGAGAAGACGCCGTCCTGGATCAGCGACGGCGAAATGGCGCATTACGTGAAGGAATTTTCGCGCACGGGGCTGCGCGGGGGCATCAACTGGTATCGCAATCTCGATCGCAACTGGGCGCTGACCGCGCCGTGGCAGGACGCCAAGATCGCGCAGCCCTCGTTCTTCATCGCCGGCGCGCGGGATCCCGTCATCACCGGCCTCATCGGCGAACGCGCGCTGAAGACGATGGACGAATTGTTGCCGGGCCTGCGCGGCAAGACGATCATCGAAGGCGCCGGGCACTGGATCCAGCAGGAAAAGCCCGCGCAAGTGAACGCCGAGCTGCTCGGCTTTCTGAAAGGCCTCTGATCAACCCTTGTCGCTGACGCCAGCGCTCGCAAAGGTCGCCATGCCCTTCCAGCACGCGAGCGCAGCCTGGATGATCCCGACCGACAGCGCGGCGCCCGAGCCCTCGCCGAGCCGCATGCCGAGGTCGAGCAGCGCCGGTTTGCCGAGCCGTCGCAACACTTCGCGATGCGCGCCTTCCGCCGAGACGTGACCGGCGATGCAATGGTCGAGCGCGGAGGCGTCGACCGCCCGCAGCGCCGCCGCGGCGGCGCAAACCACGTAGCCGTCGAGCACGACCGGCACGCGTTCGATTCGCGCGGCGAGAATCGCGCCGAAGATCGCCGCGATCTCGCGGCCGCCGACGCGACGTATGATTTCGAAAGGATCGTCCAGATGATCGCGGTGAAGCGCGACCGCGCGCTCGACCGCCGCGATCTTGCGCTTCAGGCCCTCGTCGTCGACGCCGGTCCCGCGCCCGACCCAGTCGGCCGCCTTGCCGCCGTAGAGCGCGAAATAGACCGCAGCCGCCGGCGTCGTATTGCCGATGCCCATCTCCCCGAGGCAGACGAGATCGGCGCCGGCGATCGCCTCCATGCCGAAGGCCATGGTGGCGGCGCATTCGGCCTCGCTCATCGCCGCGTCCTGTGTGATGTCTTTGGTCGGAATGTCGAGCGCCATCTCGAACACCTTGAGCCCGGCGCCGAACGTTCCGCAGATCTGGTTTACCGCCGCCCCGCCTTCGCGAAAATTCGCGACCATCTGCCGCGTGACCTCCGGCGGATAAGGCGAAACGCCTTGCGCGACGACGCCATGGTTGCCGGCGAAGACGACGACGGTCGGACGATCGAGAGCGGGCTGCTCCTTGCCCTGCCAGGCTGCGAGCCATTCGACGATCTCCTCGAGCCGCCCGAGCGAACCCGGCGGCTTCGTGAGTTGCGCATCGCGCGCGCGCACCGCGGCGGCAGCGGCCTCGGACGCCTCGGGCATCGAATGGACGAGCGCGCGAAAATCGTCGAAGGGGCGGCCGGAAAGGGTCATGGCGGGGTCCGTGAGACTGCAGCGTTCCCATAGACCCTGAGCGTTCCGATTGAAAGCTCACATGCCCAGATAGGCCGACGCCACTTCCGGATTGTCGGCGATTTCCTGCGCCGGGCCGTGCAGTTTGATGCGCCCGCTCTCGAGCACGTAAGCGTAGTCGGCGATTTCGAGCGCGGCCTGCGCGTTCTGCTCGACGAGCAGAATGGTGCGGCCCTCGCGCTTCAGATCGGCGACGATGCTGAAGATTTCCTCGACGAACAATGGCGCCAGCCCCATCGACGGCTCGTCGAGCAGCAACAGCTTCGGATCGGCCATCAACGCACGGCCCATGGCGAGCATTTGCTGCTCGCCGCCGGACAAAAGTCCGGCGGATTGCGACAGCCTTTCGCCGAGGCGCGGAAAGCGCGAGAGGACATTTTCGCGTCGTCGCGCTACGGCTGCCGGATCCTTTTCGAGATAGGCGCCCATCGCCAGATTTTCGGCGATCGACATTTCCGCGAACACCTGCCGCCCTTCCGGCGCCTGGACGACGCCGAGCCGTGCGATCTGGTGCGCAGGCATGCGCGCGATCTCGCGGTCGCCGAAGCGGATCGAACCCGCGCGCGGCTTCAATAAGCCGGACAGACCGCGCATGGTCGTCGTCTTGCCGGCGCCATTGGCGCCGATCAGCGTCACGACGCCGCCTGCGTGAACGTCGAAATCGATTCCCTTGACGGCGTCGGTGCGATCGTAACCGAGCGCCAGCCCGCGCACCTTGAGGAGCGGCTCGCTCATGCCCGCGTCTCCAGCGAGCGCGCGACTTTGGCGCCGAGATAGGCTTCGATCACCGTGGGATTGGCGCGGACTTCCGCCGGCGCGCCTTCGGCGATCTTCGCGCCGAAATTCAGAACAGTGATGCGGTCGCACAATTTCATGACGAAATGCATGTCGTGCTCGACGAGCAGGAGCGTCAGGCCGCGCGCGCGCAGCCTGGCGATAAGGTCGATGAGCCCGATCTTTTCGGACGGGTTCATGCCTGCCGCCGGTTCGTCCAGCATCAGAAGCTTCGGGTCGCTCGCGAGCGCGCGCGCGATCTCGAGGCGGCGTTGATCGCCGTACGCAAGATCGCCGCCACGCCGTTCGGCCTGTTCCGAAAGTCCGACGAAATCCAGAATGTCCATCGCATTCGCGACAGCGCTCCGCTCGGCGGCGCGGAAGGAGCCGAGGCGGAACAGGATCGAACCAAAGGATTCAGGCGTGCGGAGATGCGCGCCGGCCATCACGTTCTCGAGCGCAGTCATTTCGCGAAACATGCGGATGTTCTGGAACGTGCGCGCCATGCCGCGCGCCGTACGCTTCCAGGTCGGCAGCCCGTCGAGCTTTGCGCCTTCCAGCGTCACGGAGCCGGATGTCTGCGCGGTCATGCCGGATATGAGATTGAACGCGGTCGTCTTGCCCGCGCCATTCGGCCCGATGAGCCCGTGCACCGCGCCTTTCGCCACGCAGAACGTGACGCCGGACAATGCGGTGAGGCCGCCGAAACGCACCGTCAGATCCTCGACCGAAAGAAGCGTCGCGCTCATTTGCGCGCTCCTATGCGGCCGATGCGCCAGGGCAGGATGCCCGTCGGCAGGAAAATGACGACGCAGACGATGATCAAGCCGTCGATAACGAGGCGATAGTCGTGCAGCGGGCGCAGCACCTCGGGCAGCGCCGTCAGCACCAGCGCGCCGAGCACCGGCCCGAACGGCGAACCGACGCCGCCGAGCAGAGCAAAGGACAAGATCGTCACCGCCTGATCGAAACCATAGTCGTTCGGTCCGATGAAGGACGAGACATGCGCGTTGAAGGCGCCGGCGAGGCCCGCGATCGCCGCCGACGCGACGAGCGCTGCGAGCTTGTAGGCGGGCAGATTGACGCCCATCACGCCCGCAGCCGCCTCGTCCGCGCGGATCGCCTCCATCGCGCGACCGATGCGCGAGCGCGAGACGAAGACGAAGGCGACAAGCGCAACGATGAGCGTTCCGAAAATCCAGACGAAGCCGGCCTTTTCAGGAATCCCGTTGAGGCCCAGCGCGCCGCCCGCAAAATCCCAGTTGAGATAGAGAATGCGCAAGACTTCGCCGAGGCCGATGGTCGCGATGGCCAGATAGACCCCCGAAAGGCGCAAGGTCGGCGCGCCGATCACGAAGGCGAGCAGGGCCGGCGCGGCCATCGACGCCAGCAGGGCGATCGGAAAAGGCGCGCCGAGCTTCACGGTCAGCAGGGCCGACGCATAGGCGCCGACGCCCATGAAGGCGGCCTGCCCGAGCGCGAGCTGGCCGACCGCCAGCACGACATACATGGCGAGCGCGAGCAGCGCGTTCACGCCGAGCGAATAGACGAGGCTCTGGTAGGTGAAGAGGAAATTGTCGAGCCAGTGCGGCATCATGCGCGCTTTGCGGCGACGCGGCCGAACAGGCCGACGGGACGGAACCAAAGCGTGAGGACGAGCAGCAGGAAGCCGACCGCGTCCTTCATCGACGAGGCGATGTAACCGGCCGTCACGGATTCCAGCAGGCCGAGCACGAGACCCGCGATGACGGCGCCGCGAATGTCGCCCAAACCGCCGACGATAATGACGGCGAAACCTTTCAGCATCATCGCTTCGCCCATATACGGCTGGATGGCGTTGTAATTGAGTCCGATCAGTACGCCCGCCGCGCCGCCGAGCGCGCCCGATATGAACGAGACGAGGCGGACGATGCCGCCGGCGTTGACGCCCATGAGTTGTGCGGCGTCGGGGTTTTCAGCAAGCGCACGAACGGCGAGGCCGAGCCTGGTCTTCTGCAGCAGCAGCGCCAGCGCGCCGACGATAAGCGCTGTCGTCGCGACGATGAGGATTTGCGAAAGCGTGATGCGCAATCCCGCGATTTCGAAAGCGCCGCCGTCGAATACGGCCGGCGGAAAACGACGTATGTCGGTCGTGAACCATGCGGTCATCAGCGAGTAGAGCAGCAATGTCGCGCCGAGCGTGACCATCAGCGACGACAGTTCGGGAGCCTTGGCCCGCCGCAAAGGTCCGAGCAGCAATTCGTCGATGACGATGGCGATCAAGCCGGTGACAGCCGCGGCGAACGGCAGCGCCGCCCAGATCGGCATGTGCAAATAGTGCGTCGCATACAGCGCGATGAAAGCGCCGGTCGAGAAATAGAAGCCGTAGGTGAGATTGATGACGCCGAGAACGCCGAACATCAACGTGAAGCCGAGCGCAAACAGCGCATAGACCGCGCCGGAAAGGATGCCGTTGAGGAGTTGCTGGGCGAGCATCGGAAGACGAAGCGAAAAAAGGTTGGCGCCGTCGCATGGCGAGGCGCGGCCGATCGTTTCGGCCGCGCCTCGAACCGAGAACGTTTTGCGTTACTGGAGCAGGCCGAACTTGCCCGCCTTCATTTCGAGCACGGCGACGCCCGACGTATCGGCCGGATCGCGATTGGGCGTGAACGAGAACGGTCCGAGCACGCCGGTGTGCTTCACCTTGATCAGCGCATCCTTGATCTTTTCCGAGTCCGGAGCGCCGGCCGCCTTGATCGCTTCGGCGACGATGAACAGCGTGTCGTAGGCCTGCGCGGAGAACTGGTCCGGATCGGAGCCGTATTTCGCCTTGTAGGCTGCGACGAACTTCTGGTTGGTCGGGTCCTGCTTGCCTATGAACCAGGGCGAGCCGACGATCGTTCCGTCCGCGGCATCGCCGGCGATCTCGCCGATCTTCGGAGAATTGAGCCCGTTGCCGCCGATCACGTGCACGCTGGCCGGGATGCCGAGCGCCTTCTTGGCGAGCAGAACGCCGGCAGCCGGCTCGACCAGCGCGGAGACGACGATCGCGTCCGGATTGACCGACTTCACCTTCGTCATCTGCGCGGAGAAATCGGAATCTTTCGTGCCGAAGGTTTCGGTCGTCAGCGTTTCGATGCCGAGCTTTTCGAGCGCGGCCTTCATCACGTCGTAGCCGGATTTCGAGAAGGCGTCGTCGTTGGCGTACATGACGGCGACTTTCTTGATTCCGAATTTCTGCTGCGCGGTCTTCAGCGTCACGGGCACAACGTCTGCTTCCGGCAGCGACGTACGGAAGACATAGGGGCCCATGGCGGTGATGCCGTTGGCGGTGGTCGAGGTGCCGACGATCGGCACCTTGCGCTCGTTGGCGACGGGACCAGCTGCGAACATTTCGTTCGAAAGGGTCGGCCCGAGGATCAGCGGCACGTTCTGCGCGCCGATCAGCTTGCGCACGGCGTTGATCGCCTGATCCTTGTTGCCGGCTGAATCTTCATAGGCGATCGCCAGCGGCCTGCCGAGCACGCCGCCCGCCTTGTTCACTTCGTCGAGGGCGAGGTCGAATCCGTTCTTGATCGCGATGCCGTATTTGTTGTTCGGGCCCGTGAGGATTTCGACCGCGCCGATCGTGACCGGGTCCGCTGCGCGGGCGAGCGTGACAGCGCTCGGGCCGGCGAAGGCGAGCGCGCCGAGGCCGGCGGCGGCGAGCAGATTGAATTGGCGTCTGACAAGCATGGACGTTTCCCTCTTTGGTCGTGCATTCGACGGCTTGCGCCCGAACAAGCGTATGCGACGCGGTCTTGATACCACTGGCTTCGATCGATCGCCAACAATTGAATGTTTACTTGCCTTCTTCGATCAATAGCCAGGTTGGCAGGTCGCCGGGAAGCTCACGAAGCTTCCGGTAATTCCGAATAACCTTTTCTTGTTCGGATAACTTCATCAATCGCCCGACGCGCCCGGTTTCGCGTTCCAAAGCGCCGAATTGTAGGCCTAAAAATACATGCGCTATCAGTACGCAAACGCAAAAGCCAACCAATATTCGATTTTTGTTTTCCGATCCGAATACATAAACCGCTACCCCTCCAACTAAAGACAAAATCGCCGGCAATAAGCTCCCGACGGCGGGAGCGCGGCTTATTCCGGTAAGAAAACCTGCGGAATAGCCAGCTAAAGCTACGGGAAAGCCACAGGCGAAATACAACACATAAGCTTGCCGAAAACCCTTCCATCCAGTCTTGTAATCCAAAATTAGCTGAAGAAGGGCGGGGATTAGCGCGAAAAGAACGGACAAAATCAGGGGGTACAAAAGTTCGTGCAACGAGACTGCGGCTGGATCGTAGTCACCCATTCACCCAACCTTTCTGTTCGAGGATGTCGCGCAACCGCAACATCGGATCTAGGGGCGGTTGAGTGCCGGCAACCGGCATGTTGAACCCCTTAGGCAGGCAGAGAAGTTTGGAGGCGCAATCATCGAAAACTGCCTTTTCGTCCGGAGGCAACGTCCCGCTCTCGAGACCTTTCTGACAGACGGCCGCACAAGTTTGAGCGGAACGCGTGACCGTATCCGATCCTGATGCTTGGGACGGCATTCCACAAAGCGAGGCGAACGCGCCTGCGGCGAAAAGCAATCTCGACAACATTCGCGCCTCCCACGATGTTGAAGCCGAATTTCGCTTTCACCCGCCAGTCACGCTCATATGGCGTGCGACGGCCGGCTGGTGCGTTGCGCGATCGATGATGAAATCGTGGCCCTTCGGCTTTCGTGCAATGGCCGCCGCAATGGCCTCGTGCAGCGCCTCGTCGGTCGCCGAGGCGCGCAGCGGCGCGCGAAGGTCGGCGGCGTCTTCCTGGCCGAGGCACATGTAGAGCGTGCCGGTGCAGGTCACGCGCACCCGATTGCAGCTCTCGCAGAAATTATGCGTCATCGGCGTGATGAAGCCGATGCGGCCGCCGGTTTCCCTTGCGCGCATGTAACGCGCGGGGCCGCCGGTCGAATAGTCGATCGGCTCCAGCGCGAACCGTTCGGCAAGCTTGTCCCGGACCTGCGTCAGCGGCCAATATTGGTCGAAACGCTCTTTCTCGATCTCGCCGAGCGGCATCACCTCGATGAAGGTCATGTCCATGCCGCGTCCGTGCGCGAATTCGACGAGTTCGAAGACTTCATCCTCGTTGACGCCCTTGAGCGCAACCGCATTGAGCTTGACGGCCAGCCCTGCTTTCTGCGCGGCTTCGAGGCCCGCGAGCACGACGTTGAGGTCGCCGCGTCGGGTAATCAGCTTGAACTTCGCCGCATCGAGCGTATCGAGCGAGACGTTGATGCGCTTCACGCCGCAATCCGCGAGTTCCGCCGCATATTTGGAAAGCAGGGATCCATTTGTCGTCAGCGTCAGCTCGTGCAACGCGCCGGACGCCAGATGTCGCGACAGGCCGCGAAAGAGCTTCATGATGTCGCGCCGGACGAGCGGTTCGCCGCCGGTGATGCGCAATTTGCGCGTGCCTCGGGAGATGAAGGCCGAGCAAAGGCGATCGAGCTCTTCGAGGGTCAGCAAGTCGCGCTTCGGCAGGAACGTCATGTCTTCCGACATGCAATAGACGCATCGGAAATCGCAGCGATCGGTGACCGACACGCGCACATAGGTCACCGCGCGGCCGAACGGGTCGACGAGCGCGCTAGTAGCGCTTTGGCGCGGGTTGGCGACGATGTTCATGGCGCCCTTATATCGTTCCTCTGGACACAATATAAGCGCTGGCGGGCGCGGCGGTAGTCGACTTCCGGGCGCCGACGCGGGAGACGACAATGGCTGAAGCCTGGCCGAGCGAATTGAGACTGCACGACAACGGGACCCGGCTGACGATCCGGTTCGACGACGCGAGCGTCTATGATCTTCCGGCCGAATACCTGCGCGTGGAAAGCCCCAGCGCCGAGGTGCAGGGCCACAGCCCTTCCGAGCGGCAGACCGTCGGCGGCAAGAAGAACGTCCGGATCGTCAATATCGCGCCAGTCGGAAATTACGCCGTCCGGCTCGATTTCGACGACGGGCACAATACCGGCATCTTCTCCTGGGCCTATCTGGCGGAGCTCGGCCGCGGCCATGACGCCAAATGGGCTGCCTATCTGGCGGCCCTGAGCGCGAAGGGGCTGACCCGCTGAACGAAAAAGGCCGGGGCGCAGCCCGGCCTCTCTTATTTCTGTCAGGACGCCTCAACGCATTACGATGACTTTGGTGCCTACCTTGACCCTGTCGTACAGATCTATGACGTCGTCGTTCGTCATGCGGATACAGCCGGACGATACCGCCTGGCCGATCGTCTCCGGTTCGTTCGATCCGTGAATCCGGTAGAGCGTGCCGCCGATATACATCGCGCGCGCGCCGAGCGGGTTCTCGATGCCGCCGGCCATGTGGCGGGGCAGGTCGGGACGCCGGCGCAGCATCTGGGACGGCGGCGTCCAGTCCGGCCATTCGCGCTTGTTCACGACGGTCTTGACGCCTGACCATTCGAATCCGGGCCGACCGACGCCGACGCCGTATTTGACGGCTTGCCCGCCCGGCAGCACATAGTAAAGCCGACGCTCGCTGGTCGAGACGACGATCGTGCCGGGCGCGTAATTGCCGGAAAAGTTTACGGTCTCGCGGGGAATGGCGACCGCGAGCGGCCTGCCGCCGGCGCCGACCGCATTCGGATTCTGCACCAGCGGCTGATGGGTCAGCGGATCATATTCCACGCCCGGCGCGGCCGAGGCGGCGCCTGCGGCGATCACGCCGGCCAGAACGCAGGCGAATGCGAGAATTTGGCGTCTCATTGAGGTTTCCCTGTATTTCCCGATGCTTTGCGGAGCGGGGCAGGCGCACGCCTGATTCCAAGCATATTGTCGCCCGACGCCCGCCCGTGTTGCAATCTCGCAAGGGGCGGCCGTGCGCTAATGCGAAGTCCCGTGTCGCTTGCGCCACACCCCCGCGCGCTCAGTTTGCGCGATATTCGCGGAATTTTTCACGCAAGGCCATCTTCTGGACCTTTCCGGTGCCGGTCATCGGAAATTCGTCCATGAACTCGACGGCGTCGGGCATCCACCAGCTCGCGATCTTCGGCCGCATGTGATCCAGGATCGCCTTGCCGTCGACATTGGCGCCCTGCCGGCGGACGATCAGGAGGAGTGGGCGCTCCTGCCATTTTTCGTGGTTGATGGCGATGACAGCCGCCTGGAGCACGTCGGGATGAGAGAGCGCTGCGTCCTCGAGCTGGATCGATGAAATCCATTCCCCGCCGGACTTTATGACGTCCTTGGAACGGTCGGTGAGGGTCACGTGGCCTTGCGCGTCGATCACGGCCATATCCCCGGTAATGAGCCAGCCGTCGGGATCGAGGCCTTCGTTAAGCTTCATGTATCCCGACGACACCCACGGCCCGCGTGCGCGGAGATGACCGACCGCCTTGCCGTCGCGCGGCAGTTCCTTGCCCGCGTCGTCCACGATCCGCAGATCGGTGCCGAAACAGGCGCGGCCCGAGACCATGCGGCGGTCGATCTTTTCCTTGTCGCTGAGCTTGTCGGAGCCAGGCCGAAGGCTCGGCATCGAGCAACCGAGCGCCTCGGTCATGCCCCAAGCTTGGATATAGTCGACGCCGTAGTCCTTCTTCAGCTTTTCGACCATCGCGCGCGAGGGCGCCGAGCCGGACGAGAGCGTCGCCCGCAGCGTTGAGAATTTCTTGCCGTTGCGGCCGAGCCAGTCGAGCAGGATCAGCCAGAAACTGGGAACGCCGGCCGAAATCGTGACGCCTTCGCCCTCCAGCAATTCGTAGAGCTTGTCGGGTTCGTAGTTTCGACCGGGCAGCACCAGCTTCGAGCCGGTCATCGGCGCCGTGAACGGCATATTCCAACCGTTGCCGTGAAACAGCGGCGCCATCGGAAACATGACTTCGCGCACGCCCTCCTGATGGCCGGGCAGGAAGTCGAACATGGACGCTGTGAGCGATTGCAGGACCGCCGCGCGATGCGAATAGACGACGCCTTTCGGGTTGCCCGTCGTGCCGGACGTATAGCAGATCGTCGACGCGAGCTTCTCGTCGAACAGCGGCCATTCGAATCCCGTTTCGTCCTCTGCCGCCAGCAGCTCCTCGTAGCAGAGCACGGGTTTCGGCAATTTCACGTCCGGCATGCGCTCGCGCGTCGACATGAACACGAACGCCTCGACGCTCGTCAGCTTCGGCGCGATCGCCTCGACGATCGGCAAAGTCGCGCGATCGATGAAGAGCAGCCGGTCTTCGGCGTGATTGATGATGTAGACGAGCTGCTCCGGGAAGAGGCGCGGGTTCACCGTATGCAGCACGTAGCTCATGCCCGGCGCCGCGTAGAACATTTCCCAGTGCCGATGCGTGTTGAAGGCGAGCGTGCCGACGCGATCTCCGCTCGTCATCCCCAGGCGCCTGAGCGCCAGAGCCATGCGTTTGATGCGCGGATGCGCCTGCGCATAGGTGTAGCGGTGCAGGTCGCCCTCGATCTCGCGGCCGACGACTTCGGCCTCGCCGTGGTAGTCCGCCCCGTATTTGATGAGGCCGCTGAGCAACAGCGGCATGTCCATCATTAGTCCCTGCATCGCATCCTCCGAGCGCCGAACGTCTGACAATCTTGCGCGGCATTTTCTTTTGCCGGACGATAGGGGGCAGGTCGCGCGGCCGTCAATGGCGCGGCGAGGGAGGCTCAATGTCGCGATTTTCCGAGCGCGTCGTCGTCATTTCGGGCGGGGCTTCCGGGATTGGACTTGCCGTCGCGCATCGATTTGCGCGCGAAGGCGCCCGGCTCGCGCTTTGCGACCTGCGCGGGGACGAACTTGACGCCCGCGCGCGGGATTTCGCGCTGCCGGCGGAGAGGTTTCTCTGTCGGGCCGTCGACATGCGCGAGGCGGCGCAAGTCGAGGCGTTCGTCTCCGCTGCGGCGGAATCCTTCGGCCGTATCGACGCGCTCGTGAATAATGTCGGCGGCGGCCGGCGGGGTCGGGTTCAGGACCTTGCCGATGAGGACTGGCGGGAGGTCATGGCGCTTTCGCTCGATTCCGTCTTTGTCGCGAGCCGGGCGGCGATGCCGCATCTCGCGGCTTCGCGCGGGACCGTGGTGAACATCGCCTCCATTTCCGGGCTGGCGGGCGACGGCGGCAATCTCGCCTACAACGCAGCGAAGGGCGCCGTCGTGAACATGACGCGCGGCATGGCGGTCGATGCCGGCCCCGACGGGGTGCGCGTCAACGCGGTGTGTCCCGGCCTGACGGCGACGCCCATGACGGAGCGCATGCGCGCCTCGCAGACCGTGATGTCGCAATATCGCGACCGCATTCCCCTGGGTCGCGCAGGCGAAGCTGACGAGATCGCGAACGCCGTCGCGTTTCTGGCGTCTGACGAAGCCTCGTATGTGACGGGCGTTTGCCTGCCCGTGGACGGCGGTCTGACGGCCTGGACCGGTCAGCCCGTCTGGCGTCCGAAAAAAATTTGAGACCTTTCGCTTGCGCGTGCGTTTTGACGCGGCGACGCGGCGCAGGACGCGCTGAAATGGCCGCACCGCATCCGAGCGCTATCTGAATTCGCGACGCGGTCCTCGAGAGGAGATCGATTGTGAGAACGACAGGACTGGTCGCAAGCCTTCTGGCCTTGACCATCATGGGCCCGATTGCGGCGCAGGCCGATCAGGGCCCGTTCGCCGGCTATCAGGGCTCCTGGACCGGAAGCGGTTCGATCGCCACGACGACCGGAACCGAACGGATACGGTGCCGCGCCTCGTATGCTGTGGATTCGACT
>JAGWTW010000012.1 GCA_028868735.1 Hyphomicrobiales bacterium
AGGTTTTGACCTCTCCCTTTGCGTCTCGCGCGCGAACCGTCTTGCCGGCCGACCATGCGAGGGCGCCGTCCGCGCGCAGGCAGAGCGCGTCGATCCATTTGCCTTTTTCGCTGGCGATCTCGCTCGTACGGCCTTCGGCGTCGACCGCCACGAGCCGCCCGTCGTCGCCGCCGGTGACGAGGCGCTTGCCGTCGCTGGCGGCGACCAGGATGGCGCCGTCGGGATGCGCGACCACGCGTTTCTCCGCGCCGATTGCCGCGATGAGCACCGTTCCGTCCGCGAGCGCGAAAACCGGCGTGCGGCCGAGGAAGGCGGCGACGACCACTTCGGCGCCGGCGTCGATGTTGGTCACGTGTTGGGAAAGGGAGGCGTCGGACATGGGGCTCTATACCCCCTCTCCCCGCCCGCGGGGAGAGGGCTGGGGTGAGGGGCCGGTCGGCCCGATAATTTCGCCGAACCGACCTGCCCCTCATCCCCCCTTCGGGGACCTTCTCCCCGCGAGCGGGGAGAAGGAAGTCACGCCGCGCACTTCATGAAGCCGTCGCGGATTTCGTCTTCCTTCAGGTTGCGCCCGATGAAGACGATGCGGCTCACGCGCTTCTCGTCCGGCTTCCAGTCGCGTTGCAGATCGCCGTCGAGGATCATGTGCACGCCCTGGAACACGAAGCGCTTCGGCTCGTCCTTGAACGACAGAATGCCTTTCGAGCGCAGGATGTTCGGCCCCTCGCGCTGCACGAGCTCGTTGACCCACGGCATGAACTTGTTGGGGTCGACGTCGCCGGGAATCGAAAGCGACAGCGATTGCATGTGTTCGTCGTGATAGACCTTCAGGCCGTGGCCATGATCGTGATCGTGATCGTGATGATGATGGTCGTGGTGATGATGGTCATGGCCGCAATCGGGCCCGCATTCGTGGTCGTGGCCATGGTGGTGATCGTGCGCGTGATCGTGATCGTCGGCTTCGAGGAAGGCCGGCTCGATCTCCAGAATCCGGTCGAGGTCGAAGGCGTTCTTGCCGAGCACCGCGTCGAGCGGCACGTTCGATTTCACCGCGCGATGCAGTTTCGCGTAGGGGTTGATGCCGCGGATGCGCGCCTCGACCTCGCGCAGCTCTTCGGGCGTCACGAGATCGGTCTTGTTGATGATGATCACGTCGGCGAAGGCGATCTGGTTCTTGGCTTCCGGCGCGTCCTTCAGGCGCGCCGACAGCCATTTGGCGTCGGCGACCGTCACCACGGCGTCGAGACGCGCGGCTTCCTGCACGTCCTGGTCGACGAAGAACGTCTGCGCGACCGGCGCGGGATCGGCGAGGCCGGTCGTCTCGACGATGATCGCGTCGAACTTGCCCTTGCGGCGCATCAGGCCTTCGAGAATGCGGATGAGGTCGCCGCGCACGGTGCAGCAGATGCAGCCGTTGTTCATCTCGAACACTTCCTCGTCCGCGCCGACGACGAGATCGTTGTCGATGCCGATCTCGCCGAATTCGTTGACGATGACGGCGTATTTCTTGCCGTGCGGCTCCGAGAGGATGCGGTTCAGGAGCGTCGTCTTGCCGGCGCCGAGATAGCCGGTGAGCACGGTGACGGGGATCTTGTCGGACATACTGGCCTCTTTCCCTCATGCCGAGGAGGCGCGCGGCGCCGTCTCGAAACATGATCCGGTTTGATGTTCTCGACCGCGCCCTTCGAGATGCGCCCAGCGGGCGCTCCTCAGGACGAGGGTTACGGCGCGAGCGCCTTCGTCAGCTCGCTTATATTGTGTTTCATCATGTCGATGTAAGTCCCTGCCGGCCCGTCCGGAGGCGACAGGGCGTCGGAATAGAGCGTTCCGCCGATTTTCGCCCCGGTTTCCCGGGCGATCTGGTCCATCAGCCGGCGATCGCTCACGTTTTCGAGAAAAACCGCCGGAAATTTTTCGCGCCTGATCTGCGCGATGATCTGGCCGACGTCGCGGGCGGAGGCCTCCGCCTCGGTCGAAACGCCTGCCGGCGCGACGAAGGCCATCCCGTAGGTCTGGGCGAAATAGCCGAAGGCGTCGTGGGTCGTGATGATGCGGCGGTCGGCGGGCGAGATTTTCGCAATCGCGGCCCGCACCTGCGCATCCAGCGCGTCGAGCTTCGTCAGATAGGCGCTGGCGCGGGCCTCGTATTCGCCCCTGCCCGCCGGATCGACCGCGATCATCCCGTCGCGAATGTTCGCGACGTAGATTTTTGCGTTCGGCACGCTCTGCCAGGCGTGCGGATCGATTCCATGATGCGCGGCGAATTCCGCGTTGCCCCTGTCCTCGCGCGGCGCGACGTCTTTCGTCGCGACGACGACGAGCGCCTTCGCGCCCGACGCTTTGGCGAGCCGGCTGATCCAGCCTTCGAGATAGAAGCCGTTCTCGATCACGAGTCTGGCGGCGGCGATCGCGCGGCTGTCGGCGGGCGAAGGGTCGTAGACATGCACGTCGCCGTTCGGCCCCACGATCGAGGAGACCTCGACCCGGTCGCCGCCGATCTCGCGCGCGAAATCGGCGAGCACGGTGAAGGTGGCGACAATGGGGATTTTCGTCTGGGCGAGCGCCGGCGGCGCAAGGCCGAGCGCGGCCAAGGTCAAGATCGCAGCGCGGCGCGAAATCATGTCAGGCCTCGAGATGCCGCCGTTTGGGCAAGTTGCGGAGCGCGCCGCCGGCGCGGCCGAAGACGAGCGAAACGACGTAGAGAAAGCCCGCCGCCAGCACGATCGCCGGCCCGGACGGCAATCCCCACGCATAGGAAGCCACAAGGCCGCAATATGCGGCGACGAGGCCGAGCGCGGCGGCCAGCGCGATCGCGGCGTCGAGCCGTTGCGTCCACAGCCGCGCGGCCGCGGCCGGCAGCATCATCAACCCGACCGACATCAGCGTGCCGAGCGCCTGGAAGCCGGCGACGAGATTGAGCACGAGCAACGCGAGGAAGGCGAGTTGCGTCACAGCGCCCGCCCCCGTCGTGACCGCGGTGAAGGCGGGATCGAGCGTCTCCATCACGAGCGGGCGGTAGAGAAGCGCGAAGCCCGTGAGCGTGACGGTCGCGATCGCCGCGAGCAGGAGCAGCGTCTGATCGTCGAGCGCCAGCACATTGCCGAACAGCACGTGGAGCAGATCGACGTTGGAGCCGCGCAGTGAGACGAGCGTAACGCCGAGCGCGAGCGAGACGAGATAGAGCCCGGCGAGCGAAGCGTCCTCGCGCAGGATGGTGGCGCGCGCGACGACGCCTGAAAGCAGCGCGACCGCAAAGCCCGCCGCAAGGCCGCCGAGCGTCATCGCCGGCAACGACAGGCCTGCCGCGAGATAGCCGAGCGCAGCGCCCGGCAGGATCGCATGCGCCATCGCGTCGCCCGAGAGCGCCATGCGGCGCAGGATGAGAAACACGCCGATCGGCGCGCCGGCGAGCGCCAGCGCAATCGCGCCGACGAGCGCGCGCCGCATGAATTCGAAGTCGGCGAAAGGCGCGATCAGGAAGTCGTACATGTGGGTCACGCCGCTCGCTCGCAATCGCCGGCATCGTCGTCGAAGGCTTCGCTCATCGCCTGCGCCTTCGCGAGATTCGACGCCGCGAGCGCGTCGTCGGTCGGCCCCCAGGCGATGCATTCGCGCGCAAGCAGCAGCGTTCGAGGGAAATACGCGCGCACGAGCGCGAAATCGTGCAGGACCGCGACGAGCGTGCGGCCCTGCGCATGCCATTGCGCGATGAGCCCGACCAGGTCGCCCATCGTGCGTTCGTCGACCGCGGCGAACGGTTCGTCGAGCAGGATGACGCGCGAATCCTGCGCCATCAGCCGCGCAAACATCATGCGCTGCGTCTGCCCGCCGGAAAGCGCGCCGATCTGGCGCCGTTCCAGCCCTTCGAGGCCGACGGCCGAGATCGCCTCCTGCGCGGCCTTGCGGTCGGCCGCGCCGAGGCGTCCGAACAGGCCGGCGCGGCGGATGCGCCCGAGCGCGACGAAATCGAACACGTCGATCGGAAAGGCGCGGTCGATCTCGGCCGCCTGCGGCAGATAGCCGATATCGCGCGCGAGAAGGCCGCCGCGGTCGATGCGGCCGCCGATCGGCTTCAGGACGCCGGCGAGCGCCTTGACGAGCGTTGACTTGCCCGCGCCGTTCGGCCCGCAGACGGCCGTCAGCGAGCCCGGCTCGAACCGGCCGGTCAAATGGTGGACGGCCGGATGCCCGTCATAGCCGAGCGTCACGTCGGACAGGGAAAGCGCCGCCGTCATCGCATCGACCACCAGACCCCTGCCCAGACGAGCGCCGAAACGAGCGCGGCCCCCGCCAGCCGGTCGATTGCGGAGAGCCGCAGCAGCGAGAACGCCGGCACGACGAGGTTCGGATCGTGCGCATGGCCGTGCCCGTGGCCGCCGTGGTCGTGATCGTGGCTGTGTTGATCCTGCAAGGCGAATTTCCCGGGCCTGGAGTCGATGTAACAATATAACATATCGTGGCCGAACAAAGGCGGGCAACGGCCGGATTGATCTACAGAATTGTTGGACAATTCCCTCCTTTCGTCGGAGCATGTCGAAATACGAAAAACGGGAGGGGACCATGGCTGAACTGGACAGGCGATCGCTTCTGCAATCCGGCGCGGCCGCAGCGCTCGCAATCGCTGCGCCCGGCATGGCCCGCGCCGACGACACGACCGGCATCAGCGCGACCGAAATCAAGATCGGATCGACGACTTCGCTGTCGGGGCCCGTCTCCGCGCTCGGCATCCAGGATCGCGTGCAGGAAGCCTTCTTCAGGATGATCAACGAGCAGGGCGGCGTCGCCGGCCGCAAGATCAAATATCTCTACTACGACGACGGATTCCAGCCGCCGAAGACCGTCGAACAGGTACGCCGTCTCATCGAAAGCGACGAGGTCGCCTTTCTTTTCAACATGCTGGGAACGGCGCCGAATTCCGCGGTCGTCGACTACATCAACAAGAAGCAGGTTCCGCATCTCTTCCTGTCGGTGAACGGCGACAAATGGGGCGACTATCAGAAATACCCGTGGACGCTGCCCTTCGCGCCGTCCGCGCGCATCGAATCGCAGATCTACGCGAAATACGCGCTCGCGCAGAATCCGAAGGCGAAATTCGCAATCCTCTACCAGAACGACGACCTCGGTAAGGACTATGTCGCCGGCGTGCGCGACGTGCTGGGCGCCGATTTCGACGCGCGCGCGAAGGCCGTGCCGCACGAGGTGACGGACCCGACCATCGACTCGCAGATCGCGACGCTGAAGGCGAGCGACGCCGACGTGCTGCTGTCCGGCACGACCGCGAAATTCGCCGCGCAATCGATCAAGCGCGCCTTCGACATTCAATGGAAGGCGATGCATTTCATCGCGAGCGGCGCGGCCTCGATCACCGGCGCCATCAACCCCGCCGGTCCTGAAAAGGCGGTCGGCGTCATTTCGTCCGCTTATGTGAAGGATGCGAACGATCCGCAATGGGCCAACGACAAGGGCGTCGCGGATTATACCGCCTTCATGCAGAAATACTTCCCGGAGGGAAATCCGAAGGACGCCTATTGCATCTACGCCTACACCGTCGCGCTCGTTCTGATGCAGATTTTCAAGCAATGCGGCGACAAGCTCACGCGCGAGAACATCATGGCGCAGGCGAACAATCTCAGGGATCTCGAAATTCCGACTCTGCTGCCGGGCGTCAAGGTCAACACCAGCCCCACCAACCATCATCCGCTGCGGCAGGTGCAATTGCAGCGCTGGGAAGGCGCGGGCTGGAAACGTTTCGGCGATATCATCCAGGGGGCGCAGCTCTGACGGCTCGTCCTCGCCGCGCGACCGCTGCGGCGAGGACGGCCTCGAGACGCGTTTCGATCTCCATCGACATATCCGGCCGCCGCGCGTCCTCGTCCTGCGAGACAGATGCGCGAGGCCCTTTCTCTCCAGCAGGGCCAGCAGAATGCTCTATCCCGTCTCACCCAAGGTCGCCGAACTGAAAGCGCAGCTCGAGCGCTTCATGGACCGCCACATCTATCCGAACGAGGAGCGTTTCTACCGGGAAGCCGAGGAGCTCGGACCCTGGAAGGTCTATCCTGTCGTCGAGGAACTGAAGCCGCTGGCGAAGGCCGAAGGGCTCTGGAACCTGTTCCTGCCCGACAGCGACCGCGGCGCGGGCCTCACGAATCTCGAATACGCCACGCTCTGCGAAGTGATGGGCCGCTCGCATCTCGCGCCCGAAGTCTTCAATTGCTCCGCGCCCGACACCGGAAATATGGAAGTGCTGGAGCGCTACGGTTCGGAAGCCGACAAGAAGCGCTGGCTGGAGCCGCTCCTCAACGGGGAAATCCGGTCTTGCTTCGCCATGACCGAACCCGCCGTCGCCTCTTCGGACGCCACGAACATCGAGAGTTCGATCGTGCGCGACGGCGATCACTACGTCATCAACGGCCGCAAATGGTACACGACGAACGCCACCGACCCGCGCTGCAAGATCTGCATCTTCATGGGCAAGAGCGATCCCGACAATCCGAACCGCCACAAGCAGCAGTCGATGATCCTCGTGCCGATGGATACGCCGGGCGTCGAGGTCAAGCGCTCGTTGCCCGTGTTCGGCTTCTACGGCGTGCCCGACCGCGCTTCCGAAGTCGTCTTCACGAACGTGCGCGTGCCGAAGGAGAATCTCCTGCTCGGCGAAGGCCGCGGCTTCGAGATCGCGCAGGGGCGCCTCGGACCGGGCCGCATCCACCATTGCATGCGCCTCATCGGCCTGGCCGAACGCACGCTCGAAAAAATGTGCCGCCGCGCGCGAAATCGCGTCGCGTTCGGCAAGCCGGTGTCGGAACAAACGGTGACGCAGGAGCGCATCGCCGAAGCGCGCATCATGATCGAGCAGGCGCGCCTGCTCACGCTCAACGCGGCGCATGCGATGGACACGGTCGGCAACAAGGTCGCGAAGGCCGAGATCGCGATGATCAAGGTCGCCGTGCCGAACATGGCCTGCCAGATCGTCGACTGGGCGATCCAGGCGCACGGCGGCGGCGGCACGTCCAACGATTTCGGCCTGACGCAGGCCTACGCCACCGCGCGCCTGCTGCGCCTCGCCGACGGGCCGGACGAAGTCCACCGCAACCAGATCGCGCGAATGGAATTGAAGAAATACATGAATTGAGGTGGCGTTCGTCGGCTGTCGGCGGTTAGGAGACGAAAGCACGATTGATTGATCGAGTGCGCCTTCTCCCCGCGTGCGGGGAGAAGGTCCCCGAAGGGGGGATGAGGGGCAAGTCGCATTGGCGCGATCTCTCCACCTCGCCCGGCCCCTCACCCCGGCCCTCTCCCCGCAGGCGGGGAGAGGGAGCGCGATGTCCGCCTTCGGTCCAAACCGGACCTACGGACCGCTTCTGCTTAAATACGTTTCCGCGGCAAGAATCCCCGTCTCCCACGCCCCGTGCGTCGTCGAGAAAAAATCGCGCGAACATGCTTCGCCCGCAAACAAGATGCGTTCATCGATCGGCGCGGCGAGCGTCGCGCGCGCGTCCGCATGTCCGGGCAAAGCGTGCGAATAGGCGCCGAGCGCGAAAGGATCGCTGTCCCAGCGCGTCGCGGCGACGAGGCGCAACGCCCCGCGCACGTCGGCGCCGAGCATATCGGTCACTTGCGCCAGCGCTTCGCGCTCCATCGCAGCGACGCCCTCGCGCTCCAGCCGTCGCGCGAACTCGCCGCCAAAAAATCCGGCGACGAACGGCCGGCCGCGCGGCCTGATGTCGAAACTGATCGTCTCCACGGAATCGATCGCGCCGTAGAGGTGGCCTTCGGGAACGTCGAGCGGCGCGACGATTTCGAAGAACACCTTGTCGGCGAGTCCGAGCGGCAGATGCGCCGCCGCCTCGACCTTGTCGGGCAGCGCGGGACGAAAGGCGAGCGCCTCTCGCGCAAGGAGCGGCGTCGGGACCGCGACGACGACGGCGCCGGCGTCGATCGTCCCCTTGACCGTCTCGATCTTGAGCCGCGCGCCGGAATGATCGATCAGCGTCGCCGCGCAATCGAGCACGACAGGCAGACCGGCGCCGACGCCGGCGATCATCGCGCCATAGCCCTCGCGGATCGTCCAGTTGACGCCCGTATCGATGTAGCGGCCGAGATCGACGACCGATACGTTCTCGAGTTCGGTTCCGTTGTAATAGGTCGAGATCGACTGCAGCAGCGCGTTCCAGCGGCTTCCGGCCGGCAGAAAGTCTGCGGCGTTGCGGTCCGGCGCGCCCGAGCGGTAGGCGGCCTCCAGCGCATCCCAGAATGCATCGGACGCGGCGCGGAACGCGGCCTGGTCGGCTGACGGAAAGCCGCGGCCGACATGGCCGCCCCAGTTGGGCGTTCCCTTGTCGACCATAAATCCGTGTGCGCGCGCAACTTCCACCAGCGGGTTGCGATCGGCCGAATGCAGCCATTCGCACCCCAGATCGATCACGTCGCCGCCCGCCGCGATCGTATGCGCGCGGCCCCCGATCCGGTCGCGCGCCTCGATCACGACGACGGAGACGCCCGCTTGCCGCAAACGCCGCGCCGCCGCGAGGCCGGCCGCGCCAGCGCCGATCACGGCGACGTCGATGGACGAAGGGAGTGCGGTCATTCGAGAGAGATATCGCCCCGTCGTGACGAAGCGAACGCCGCCAATCGTCGCGCGGCTATTTTTTCTCCGCCGGAGCCGCTTCCGTCTTTTTCGTTTCGGCCGGTTTCGGCTCGGGCTGCGGTCCGAACGGATGATACTGGAACATCCAGTTCTCGCTGAGGATTTCGTCGCCGTTCTTGAGGTAGAGCCGCATCTCGACCGGATCCGGGCCCTCCACCGTCAGGTCGAATTGCGCGCGCCAGTGGCCTGGCACGTCGTCCGGCACCGCTTCGGTGAATATGTAGGAGAACGTTCCGCGCGAGGCCCAGAGCACCGGCTCGGGCTTCACGCCCTTCGGCAGCCTCTTCAGCGGGCCGCCGAGAAACTCGACCATGAATTTGCGCACGCCTTTCGGACGCGGCAGTCCGGGCACGCCGCCGTTGCCCAGCCGCGTCGCCACGCAGCGCGCGAGGTTGGTGGGGAACGGCTCGTCCGCCTTCCAGTAGAGGCGGTACGACAGTTCGAATTCCTTGCCCGGGCCCGTCGGCGCGTCCGGCACCCACATCGCGACGATATTGTCGTGGATCTCGTCATCGGTCGGAATCTCGACGAGCTGCACCGTGCCCTTGCCCCATTTTCCCTTCGGCTCGACCCACACGCTCGGCCGCCGGTCGTAGAACACGCCGTCTTCGTAATGATCGAACACGCGGTCGCGCTGCATGAGGCCGAAGCCGCGCGGGTTCTCGTCTCCGAAGGCGGACGCCATCACGCGCGGCGGATTGTTGAGCGGCCGCCACAGCCGTTCGCCCGCGCCCGTCCACATGGAAAGCCCGTCGGAATCGTGCACTTCCGGGCGCCAGTCGACGCCGTCGCCCTTGCGGGTCTCGGAGAACCAGTACATCGAGGTCAGCGGCGCGAGGCCGAAGCGAATGTAGTCCTTGCGCAGATAGAGCGCGCAATCGATGTCCATCGTCACCGACGCGTCGCGCGTCATGAGGAAACGATAGGCGCCGACGATGCCCGGTCCTTCGAGCAGCGCATGGAGCGTCACCGTATGGCCCTGCTCCGGGCCGATCCAGAATTTCGTGAAATCCGGAAATTCCTCGTTGCGGCCGGACTGCCACGTATCGAGCGCAATGCCGCGCGCCGAAAGACCGTATTGCCGCAATTCGCCGATCGCGCGGAAGTAGGAGGCGCCGAGAAAGGCGACCCAGTCGTTCTTGCGCCAGTCGAGCGGGCCGTTCTTCGGTTCCTGAATGCGCAAGCCGGCGAAGCCGACGCCTTGCGGCAGTTTGCGCGCGGGCGAATCGGCGGGCATGTCGAAATAGGACTGGTCGTAGACGATCTCGCGCGCCTGCCCGTTCTCGACGACGCTGACCTCGATCCCCTTCCGGAAAAATTTTCCGAGATGAAAGAACGTGACCGGGATTTGTTGCGTCCCGTTCGCATAGACGGCGTAATCCGTCTTGTAATGGATCTTGCCCCATTCCTCGTAGGTGAGCTGATCCATGATCTCGGGCGCGGGCTGCGGCGGCGGCGTGTAGGCGCCCTGCGCCATCTGGCGCGCCTGCGCCTTCAGGCCGTCGAACGAAAAGGCCTTGGCCGGTCCGAGTTTGAGCTGCGCGCCTTGCGCGAAAGCCGGCGCAGCGCCCATGGCGGCCGCAAAACCGGCAGCCTTCAGGATCGTGCGGCGGTCGATGTCCTCACTCATGCGCTGCTCCGGCGAATCAGTCGTCTGGGCAGCGAGTCTAGATGATGTCGGGTCCGCCCGCCTCAGCTCATCCCCAGCGCGGACATGTAGAGGTCGAGGATTTCCTCCTCCTCGCGCCGCTTGTTGTGGTCCTGGCGGCGAATCGACACGATCTTGCGCATGACCTTGACGTCGTAGCCCGTGCCCTTGGCCTCGGCGTAGACGTCCTTGATGTCCTCGGCCAGCGCGCGTTTTTCCTCCTCGAGGCGCTCGATGCGCTCGATGAAGGCCTTGAGATGGCCGGTGTCGATGGAATTGCTAGCCATGGCGCGCTTTCTGACCTCGGGAACGGCCGCGAGGGATGCGACGGCGGGACGGCAAAATCAAGCCGGCGGCGCCCTTATCCCCGATTTCCAGAACCCCTCGCCCTTGCGGCGTCGAACCTGTAGACAGACGCGGCTGGAGGAAAAGAAATGGTCGAAGCGGTTATCTGGGATTTCGGCGGCGTCATCACGACGAGCCCGTTCGAGGCTTTCGCGCGGTTCGAGAGCGAACGCGGCCTGCCGAAAGATCTGATCCGCACGATCAACGCGACCAATCATCTCGAAAACGCCTGGGCGAAGTTCGAGCGCGCCGAAGTCACGCACGCGCAATTCGACGAATTGTTCGCCGCCGAGGCGGCAGCGCTCGGGCACGAGGTGCGCGGCGGCGACGTGCTGCCGTTGCTGGCGGGCCTGCCGCGCCCTGAAATGGTAGAGGCGCTGCGGCGCATTCATGCGCGCATGAAGACCGGCTGCATCACCAACAATCTGCCGGCGAAAGAATCCGGCGCCATGTCCGGCATGTACAAGAAGGACATCATGGCGCTGTTCAATCACGTGATCGAAAGCGCCAAGATCGGCCTGCGCAAGCCCGACCCGCGCATCTACACGATGATGGTCGAGGCTCTTCATGTCGATCCGTCGAAATGTGTTTACCTCGACGATCTCGGCGTCAACCTGAAACCCGCGCGCGACATGGGCATGAAGACGATCAAGGTGGTCGATCCCGCCAAGGCGCTCGACGAACTCGAGGGCTATGTGGGCTTCGCCTTGCGATGATCAGACGAGCTGCCGCAGGATCATGAGAACGCCTGCGAAAGACACGAACCACACGATCGTTCTCAGCCACGGCACGCCGACCCAGTAGACCGGCGCGTAGACCAGCCGCCCCCAGAAGAACAATTGCGCGCCGAGCGCCGTTGTCGCGTTGACGCGGTTCGTGGCCTGCGCGACGAGGACGAGCGCCGCGAATACGACGAGATTTTCGAGCATGTTCCGCTGCGCGCGCTGGGCGCGTCCGGCGAAGCCCGTAAGAGCGGGAACGTCGTCCCGATTGCCGGCGAGCCTGGGTATGCCGACCTGCACTTGCGCGCCGACGACGGCGGCGAGCATGTGGACGAGCGCAAGCGCGCACGACCAGACAAGCATTTTCAATTCGATCGGCATGCCCCTCCCCTCGACCCCTGCAGATGCGCGCGGCGCCCTTCACTGTCGCCGTGACGCGAGCATCGGGCCGCAGGGGCGTCGGCGTCAACCCGCGCGCGTGTTCCCGCGGATCAATGCGGACGCTTGACCTTACGAATTCGGCCGTCGAGTTCGACGTGCAGTTCGAACGCCGCGCCGTCGCGCTCGGCAAGCACCTCCCAATGCTTCGGCTTGCGCTTCGGAGCGCGGGTGACCGAATATCCCTCCGCGCGAACGGAATCGAGAGCGACGCCAGGATCGGCCTCGCCGTGTTTGTCGTGCTTGTGACGTTTGGCCGGCCAATCGATCGCATGACGGCGGCCCCGCGCGTCGACGAGCATGTGCGCCTTGATCGCGCTCGGCTTCGTCTCGCCTTCCACCTCGACGCGATCGCCTTCTCGCAGCGACAGCCGCTCGGCGGCCTTCGGGCCAATGTCCACGAGCATCTTGCCCTTCGCCGTCTCCACGGCGAAACGGTGGGCGAAAACGCCCCAGATGCGCCCGCTCAATTCGATATGGCGATGCATTCCCGGTCTCCGGACTCCGCTTGAAACACGCGCGAGCCGCATCGCTCGCGCCCGAACGAAACGGAAAAACCGGTCAAGCGTTCCGGCGTGAAAGATGAAGCTTTCGTGAGGTCAGGCGAGGCGCCGGTTGTGCAGGCGGCGTTCCCAGTTGAGCGCCTGTTCGACGATCTGCTCGAGGTTGTCGTGTTGCGGCGTCCAGCCGAGCGCCGCGCGGATGCGCGCGTTCGAGGCGACGATCGCGGCCGGATCGCCCGCCCGGCGACCGGCGATCGTAACGGGGAAGTCCACGCCCGAAACCTTTTTGACGACCTCGATCACCTCGAGCACTGAAAAGCCCTTCTGGTATCCGACGTTGCACACGATGCTGCGGCCGTCCGCGCGCAGATAGCGCAGCGCGTCGAGATGCGCGCGCGCCAGGTCCGTCACGTGGATGTAGTCGCGCAGGCAGGAGCCGTCCGGCGTCGGATAATCGACGCCGAACACGTCCATGCCCGGCCGCAGGCCGAGCGCGGCCTGCACGGCGACCTTGATGAGATGCGTGGCGTTGGGCGTGGACTGGCCCGAACGCCCCTGCGGATCCGCGCCGGCGACGTTGAAATAGCGCAGCGCCGCATAGGTCAGCGGATGCGCGCGCGCGACATCCTCGAGCATCCATTCGACCATCAGCTTGGAGCGGCCGTACGGCGAGATCGGCTTCAGCGTCTCGTCTTCCGTCACCGGGTTCTGTTCGGGATTTCCGTAGACGGCGGCGGTGGAGGAAAAGATGAAGTGCTTGACGCCGCCGCCGACCGCGCATTCCAGCAGCGAGCGCGCCTTGGCGACATTGTTCAGATAATAGCCGAGCGGATCGACCACCGAGTCCGGCACGACGATCTTCGCCGCGAAATGAATGATCTCCGCGATGTCGTAGCGGGCGATCGTTTCGGCGACGAGCTTCTCGTCCCCGAAGTCGCCGACCACGAGCGTCGCGCCTTCCGGCACGGCCCAGCGAAAGCCGGTCGACAGATTGTCGATGACGACGACCGCCTCACCCGCATCCAACAGTTCGAGCGCCATATGGCTGCCGATGTAGCCGGCGCCGCCGGTCACCAGAATTGTCATCGATCCGTCCGCTAGCAATCCAATACGAAAAATTTAAGACGAATGCCTTGCGAATCGGTGAAGCGAAAACGCGGCGGCGCCTCATCAACGTCCGGTTAACTTTTGCGCTTCCGTTGGCGCTTCCTTAAACCTTTGCCGTTACCGTCCGAAAAGGGCCGCATTTACCCGATGAGTGCGGCCTCGATTGCGTCTGCGGCGCAATCGAATCGAAGACGTACCGGGCGGGCTTCCGCGAAAAGGGCTTCGCGCTTTTCGCGCCTCGCTTCACGCATCCGAGTGGACCCCTATGACCAAGCGAATTCGCAAGGCTGTTTTCCCCGTCGCCGGACTCGGCACCCGTTTCCTGCCCGCCACCAAATCGATTCCGAAGGAAATGCTGACCGTCGTCGACCGTCCGGTGCTCCAGCACGTCGTGGACGAAGCGAAAGAAGCCGGCATCGAGCATTTCGTTTTCGTCACCGGCCGCGGCAAGGCGGTCATCGAGGATCATTTCGACATGTCCTACGAACTCGAGGACACCTTGCAGAAGCGCGGCAAGAAGAAGGAATACGACGCGCTGATGGCCGATCTTCCGGCGGCCGGCGCCACCTCGTTCACACGCCAGCAGGCGCCGCTCGGCCTCGGCCACGCGGTCTGGTGCGCGCGCGACATCGTCGGCGACGAACCTTTCGCCGTCCTCCTGCCCGACATGGTGACGATGGCCGGCGCGAAGAAGTCGCGTTGTCTTGCCCAATGCGTCGAGGCCTACGATCGTTACGGCGGCAATATCATTGCGGTGGAGGAAGTGCCGCCCGAAGAAACGCACCAGTACGGCGTCGTCTCCATCGGCAAGGACGAAGGCCACACGTTCGAAATCACCGGCATGGTCGAGAAGCCGCCGAAGGGTACGGCGCCGTCGACCTCGATCATTTCGGGCCGCTACATTCTCGGCCCCGAGATCTTCAAGATACTCGAGACGCAGGAGCGCGGCGCGGGCGGCGAGATCCAGCTGACCGACGGCATGAAATCGCTGGCGAAGAACCAGGGCTTCCATGGCGTGCGGTTCGACGGCAGAACCTACGACACCGGCTCGAAGCTCGGCTTCCTCATGGCGAATGCGGCCTTCGCGCTCGCCAGTCCCGAGCTCGCAGGGCCCTACAAGGCCGAACTGAAGAAGCTGCTCGGCTAGGCTGCGCCGCGGATCGTTGCGCACGCCGGACGGGGGACTTAGGCTCGGACGCAGGTCCAGAGCCGGAGCCCCCATGCGCAAGCTGTCCGCCGCATTTCTCGCCTCGTCCATACTGATGGCGCTCGCGCCGGCGCGGGCCGACATTCTCGTCGGCTTCGTCACCGGCCAGAGCGGCCCCCTGTCCTCGATCGGCATTCCCAACGCCAGGGGCATAGCCGCCGGCCTTGCCTGGCAGGACGAGGTCTCCGGCGAAAAGATCAAGCTGATCCAGCTCGACGACGGCTCCGACCCGACGACCGCGACCCAGAATGCGCGCAAGCTCGTCGAACGCGACAAGGTCGATTTCCTGATCGGCACGTCGGGCGCGCCGCAGACATTCGCGATGGCCACGACGGCGGCCGAATTGCAGACGCCGATGGTCGCCGTTTCGCCGATCGCGCCGCCGCCTCCAGGGGTCGGCGGACCGTGGGTCGTCCAGATTCCTCAGCCGCAGACGCTGCTCGCCAAGGGCGTCGTCAACGACATGAACGCCCGCAAGCTCAAGACGATCGGCTTCATCGGCTTCAGCGACGCGCTGGGCGACCTCATGCACAATTCGCTCGTCAGCGCCGTGAAGGACACGGACGTCAAGGTCGTCAACGACGAGCGTTATGCGCGCACGGATACGTCCGTCGTCGCGCAGGTCCTCAAGACGATGGCGCTGCGTCCGGACGCCATCATGATCGGCGGCACGGCGACCCCGGGCGCGCTGCCGATGCTCACGCTCGCCGACAAGGGCTATAAGGGCGCCGTCTACGGCAACAACGGCGTCATGAGCCAGGATTTCCTGCGCGTCGCGGGAGCGGCGGCCAACGGGCTCGTCGCGCCGACGGGGCCGGTGATCGTCGCCGAGCAATTGCCCGACTCCAACCCGATCAAGAAAGTCGCGCTCGCCTTTCGCGCCGCCTACAAGAAGGCGAACGGCGCGGAGCCGACGGACGCTTTCGCGCCCTACGCTTTCGATGGCTGGGTGGTCTTCGTCGATGCGGCCAAACGCGCGCTCGCAACCGGCGCGAGGCCCGGCACGCCGGCCTTCAAGCAGGCCCTTCGCGAGGCGCTGTTCACGACGAAGGAGGTCGTCGGCGCGCATGCAGTCTACAATTTCACCCCCGCGAGCAGCTTCGGCGTCGACGAGCGCTCGCGCGTCATGGTGAAATTGCAGAACGGCGGCTGGGTGCTGATCCCCAACGAATAGGCCGCAATCCCCGGGGACGCGCCGGCAAATTCCCGCCGGTGCGGATCGCGGCGGGCGCGTCACCGGGCGTTCACCTTCTTCCGCCGATTCCCGCTCCGGAGGGGTCTGGGCGGGCGATCGATAAAATTGTCACAAGCGAATTGGGGACTGCCTTTACCGAAGCGCTGTGAAATGAACCCGATTTAACGATCTTCGTCCGGCCGGATGGGCGTCGACTTGTCGAAGGGATCGGTCTCATGCGCGCACGTCGTTTCAGTGCATGGTTCATGTGGGGGTCGCTGGCTCTGTTTGGAATTCTGCTGCCGCTCGCAATCGGTCAGGATCCCGAGAACCGGATATTCGTCGATATCCTGCGCGGCCTCGGCTGCCTTGGCTTCATCGGCGGCCTCGTCTCGCTCATCCGATCGAGCGGCGACAGCGCTCCCGGCGTGATCGCCGGCGAGGCGCACGACGCCGTCCCGCGAACGCTCTGCAACAATCCGCTCGGGGCCTACGGCTCGGCGTCGCTGTCCGAACGTATCGACATGGCGCTCGAAGCGTCGAACTTCTACGACCGCTCGCTCGGCGTGATTTACTACGATGTCGCATCCTACGGACGCATCGCGCGCTCGCACGGCGCGACTGCGGCCGATCAGGCGCTCGGCTTCGTGCTTGCGATGTTGCAGCTCGTCCTGCGCAAGACCGACCGCGCCGAATTGATAGGGAAGGGCCGCTTCGCGATCTGCCTGCCGCTTCTGCCCGACGAGGAGACGCTGCACTCCGTGCGCAAGCGCGCAGCGAAGGCGATGGACAAGATGCGGTTCGAAGCAATCGGCGCCGAAAAACTCGAATACGATTACGGCGTCGCGATCTATCCGATCCACGGAAAGACGGGCGCCGAACTGATCGCTCACGCAAAGCAGAATTGCGAAGCCGCGCGCAGCCGACGCCTGCAGTCCGACATTTCGCAGCGCCAGCCGGTCGCCATGACCGCGCAGCCGCGCGCGGCCTGAGTCGCGCGCTAACGCTGAAGCCTCAATCCGAGCAGGAAGACGTTGGCTGTGTAGTCCGAACCCGGCACGGTCGATTTGAGCTGCTCGTATGAATAGCTCGCCTTGACCGAAACCGTGCGCGTCAACGCGTATTCCGCTTTCACGGTCGCCGTCAGCAGACGCTCGTTGATGCCTGTCGCCGTATATTGCGACGCGGCCTGCAGATGTTCGCCCTGGTAGGACGTGACCTGATAGGAGGCGAGGCCGGTCAGGGTCACATTGCGCATCAACGCATGCGTGATCTCCGCGCTCACGGTGCGCGAGATGGCGCCGGAGGCGTTTGCGAGCGTGGTTTCGTTCGCCGTCGTCGACCCGCGCAGCGTCACTGTCGTCAGAGGCGAAGCCGTCCAGATTACGGCGGCGTCGACCGTCGGCCCGTGCAGTTTCGTCAGCCGCGGATCCTCGTACTCACGCTGCAGATAGCCGCCCGAAGCCTCGCCCGTCAGCTGACGCGTGATCTCGAAGGCTGCGCCGGCGCGCACGGCGAGCCCGGTCGAATTGCGACGGAATCCGTTCACGTCGTACGTCGTGTCGTAGATGCGGCGATCGACGGTCGCCTCGACGAATGGCTTCAATCCCGGCGTGATCTCGTAGGACACGCGCGGCCGCAATCCGAGCGTCGTATAATCGTTGAGCGACAGCTTCTGGATCGTTCCATCCGAAAACGTCGCGTCGCCCGTTTGCGCGCGATCGAGCGTGCCGCGCAACGAGACCTCGAGCCGGTTGAACCGATGCGTCGCGCCGGCATAGCCGCCCGCGCTCCATGCGACCGGCGAATTCGTCGAGGCCGCAGTGCTGGTGCCGACCTGCAGACCGGGCGTGCCCGGCCGCAGCGTCGTGATGGAGAACGCGCCGCCGTAATCGAGCGTCGTGTCGCGCGTCACGTCGATCTTGCCGTCGATCTTGCCGGCGCCGTCGGGCCGGTTCGCGCTGCTCACGCGCGGAAAATCCGAATAGCCGACCCGGAAATCGCCGACGAGCCCGTGTTGCGACCAGTCGGACTGGATCGTGCCGCCCACTTCGCCGCGCAGCATGGGCGAGGACTTGGGCGGGCTGTTCTCCCGGTACGGATTGGTGTCGTAGCCGCCATAGCCCTCGATGTAAGGCTTCAGCCGCAGCGATCCGATCCCGACGCCGACAGCCTCGAACGGCTTTTCCTCTTGCTTCCGCGCGGCGCGCGGCGCGGGCGCCGGAACCGCCGCGACGGTCGGCGCAGGCATGCGCGGGAACGCGGCAGCTTCCTCCGGCGACAGGTTCCGTCGCAGCCGCGCCTGCTGCTTTGCTTCGTAGGACGTGCGGTAGGGTTCGAGCGCCGGCAGCGGATGCTTCGACGTCTTCGGCGCCGGATTGGTGGGCGGCTTCTTCTGAAGTTTCCGCGGTTTGCCGTAATTGATGGCGGCGTCCGGCGCGGGATCGGCGGCGCCGGCCGCATAGCTCGCCGGCGGCGGCGGGGGCGAGACGAGGCCGGCGTTCGGATCGGCGGCCGCCGGGGCCGCAGCAGCGGGCAGGCCCGACGATCCGCGCAAGCCGTTCGTCGGATTGGCCGTCTGCGCCGATGCGGGCGCCGCGGCGAGCGCCGCCCCGCAGGCCGCAAGGACCCGCGCGATAATGGCGCCCCTACCTGTCGCTCGCACCTCGGCTGCACTCCCCGCGCGGCGCAAATCGTCCGCGCGCCATTGCGAGGATTAGGGTTTCATGGTTAACGCGGCCTTAAATCGGGGCCTCGGGCGCGCCTCATAAACCCCGCATTAACCCTGTCGGGGGCTTAACTGGACCGGAAGAACCCGCAGGCCGCACGCGCGCCGGCGGGCCAAACAATTGACCGATTCCGCGGGCAGAGCATGGCGCCAGCACGGCCCGCCCGTTCGAAAGCCGTAAGGAAACCAGATGAATCCTGCCGATTTGGCCGCCCCGGTCGCCGAAGTGTCGATCTGGAGCATGTTCCTGCACGCATCCATCGTCGTTCAGGCCGTGATGATCGGCCTGCTCGGCGCCTCGGTCTGGTGCTGGACCATCATCGTCGACAAGACGTTGCTGTTTCGCCGCGTACGCAAGTCCATGGACCAGTTCGAGGAGACTTTCTGGTCCGGCCGCTCGCTGGAGGAGCTCTACACGACCCTCAGCGATCGCCCCACGACCGGCATGGCCTCGCTCTTCGTTGCAGCGATGCGCGAGTGGAAGCGTTCCTTCCAGGGCGCGCACGCCTCGTTCGTCGGCCTGCAGGCGCGCATCGAGAAGGTTCTCGACGTCTCCATCGCGCGCGAGGTCGAGAAGCTCGAGTCGAACCTTCTCGTGCTGGCGACTGTCGCGTCGGCCGGCCCCTTCATCGGCCTGTTCGGCACGGTCTGGGGCATCATGACCTCGTTCCGCTCGATCGCCGCTTCCAAGAACACCTCGCTCGCCGTCGTCGCGCCGGGCATCGCCGAAGCGCTGTTCGCCACCGCGATCGGCCTCTTCGCCGCCATTCCCGCGCTCATCGCCTACAACAAGATGCAAGGCGACGTCGCCAAGACGCAGGCGCGGCTCGAGAGCTTCGCCGACGAATTCTCCGCGATCCTGTCGCGTCAGATCGACCAGCACGCCGGCGACCGCGCGGCGTAAGGAGACACAGCGATGGGCATGTCCATGGCCGCAGGCCGGAAAGGCGGGCGCAGGCGCAGAGGGGTTCCGCGCTACGGCGCGATGGCCGACATCAACATGACGCCGTTCATCGACGTCATGCTCGTGCTTCTGATCATCTTCATGGTGGCGGCGCCGCTGCTTGCGACCGGCGTCGCGGTGGACCTGCCGCAGACGAAGGCCGCGCCCCTCAACATCGAGCAGAAGCCGGTGTCGATCTCGATCGACGAGAAGGGCCAGATCTTCCTGATGGACCAGCCGGTGACGCTCGACAACCTCGTCGACAAGCTCCGGGAAGCCGCCAAGAACGGCGCCGACGAGCGGGTCTACGTGCGCGGTTCGAAAGCGGTGAACTACGGCCGCGTCGCCGAAGTGATGTCGCTCGTGACCGGCGCCGGCTTCAAGAAGGTCGCGCTCGTCACCGAACCGGAAAGGAAGTGAGGGCCGCTTGCGCGTTTCGCGGAAAGAGCCAGGCCTGATCGTTTCGGCGGCGGCGCATGCGACGCTGCTCGCCGCTGCGTTCGTCGCCTTTTCCTCGACAGCGAAATTCGACGATGCGCAGGAAGCCGTGCCGATCGAAATGATTTCGGATTCCGCTTTCAGCCAGATCACGAAGGGCGAGAAGACGGCCAAGGACGTGAAACCCGTCCAGAAGGCCGACAAGATCGCCGAAAAGCAGGAGGTCAAACCGACTCCTCCGCTGAACGAGGCGAAGAAGGACACGCCGCTGCCTCCGCCGGATCTGCGCAGGCAGGCCGACCCCGGCGACGACGACGAAAAGAAACCCGAACCGCAGAAAATGGCCGCGCTGCCGCCGCCGCGGCCCGCGGAAGAAACCAGGCCCGCGCCGACGCCGCCGGAGCGGCCGCAGCCGGCCAAGCCGCAGGCGAAGGAAGAGCCGAAGCCCGACCCCGCGGACGCCGAACCCGTTGCGCCGAAGCCCCCGCCGCGGCCGAAGCTCGAGACGAAAACGGAAAGCAAGCCCGAACCGAAGGCCGAGGCGAAGACCGAGCCGAAGACCGAATCCAAGCCGGAGCCGAAACCCGCGCCGAAGCCGCCGGAAAAAGCGCGTCTCGATCGTGACGCGATCGCGAAACTGCTCGCGACGGACAAGTCGTCCGACAGGCCCGGCGCGCGCCCGAAGTCCGGCGAGCCCAACGACCAGGCGAAATCGAAATTCAGCGCCAACGACATTTCACGTCTGCTCGATCACGACAAGCCGCAATCGACAGGCTCGACCGGGCGCGAGGTGATTCGGACGGCCTCGCTCGGCACGGCGACGGGCGCTGCGACCCGCATGTCGCCGAGCATGATGGACGCCCTGAATTCCTGGATGATCGAGCAATATACGCGCTGCTGGCACTATTTCGGCACGGGCGCCGGACAGAAATACATTCCGCTCGTGAAAGTGCGTTTCCGCTCCGACGGAGCGCTCGCAGCCGAGCCGCTGCTCGTCAATCCGACGGCCGACCCCGCGCTCCAAAGCCTCGCGACCGCCGCGATCAACGCGACGCGCGAATGCAATCCGCTGCGCGTCCCCTCTCAATTCGCCTCCTACTACGAACAGTGGAAGTCGCGCACAATCGCCTTCGATCCCGAAGTGATGCGCTGAACGCGCGCCGTCCAAACCGCAGGATGAATATCGATGTCCGTGCTCTTGTCCCGTCGCAATCTGCTCGCCGGCGCCGCCGCCGCAACGATTACGCCGGTTTTCGCGCAGAACGACGTGATCACGGTCAGGCCGGGCGGCGCGTTCAAACCCGTGCGCATAGCGGTGGCGAGTTTCGGCGGCGATCCGGACGCCGCGCGTTTGTTCACCGGCGTCATCACCAACAATTTCAAGCGTTCGGTGTTTCTCCAGCCGGTCGACCCCGCGAGCTTTCCGGAGCAGGTCGGCCCGGACCAGCCGCCGCACATGGACGCGTGGAAAGCGGTCAACGCGCAATATGTGCTCGTCGGCCGCGCCCAACGCGGCGGCGACGGACGCCAGCGCGCCGAGTTCCGACTGTGGGACGTGGCCTCGGGCCAGCAGGCGGCGGGCCAGCAATATGCGACCGATCCCAACGTTTCGCGCCGCGTCGCGCATATCATGTCCGATCAGGTCTTTTCGCGCATAACAGGAGAAAAAGGCTTCTTCGACACGCGCATCGTCTTCGTCGATGAGACAGGGCCCGCCGAACATCGCCGCAAACGCCTCGCGGTGATGGATCAGGACGGCGTCGGCGTCAGCTATCTGACGCAGGGCTCCGACCTCGCGGTCACGCCGCGCTTCTCGCCGTCTTCGCAGGATGTCGCCTACATGGCCTTCGGCGGCGACGAGCCGCGCGTCATGCTGATGAATCTCGACACGCGCCAGCGCGAGTCGGTGGGCAATTTTCCGGGCATGACATTCGCGCCGCGCTTTTCGCCGGACGGGCAGAAGATCATCATGTCGCTGTCGACCGGCACGACGTCGACGCTCTATGTCATGGATCTGCGCTCGCGCTCGACGACGCGTCTCACCGATTCCAATGCGATCGACACGTCGCCGTCCTATTCGCCCGATGGTTCGCAGATCGTCTTCGAATCCGACCGCGGCGGCGCGCAGCAGATCTATGTGATGCCCGCCAGCGGCGGCGGCGCGCGGCGCCTGTCGTTCGGCGACGGCCGCTATTCGACGCCGGTCTGGTCGCCGAAGGGCGATTACATCGCCTTCACCCGCCAGTCGAAAAACGGTTTCGGCATCGGCGTGATGAAGCCGGACGGATCAGGCGAGCGAATCCTCACCGAAGGCTTCCACAACGAGGGGCCGACCTGGGCGCCGAACGGCCTCTTCCTGATGTTCTTCCGCGATCCCGGCGGCGGCGGCGGCTCGAAAATCCACATGACCGACGTCTACGGGCGCCAGGAATTCGTGGTGCCGACGCCCTCTTACGCATCCGATCCGGCGTGGTCGCCGCTGCTCAACTGATCTTCGGCGCGTTGCCCGATCGTGGCGCCTGCGATGACGTCGAACGCGCGATCGCAAGCCGATCGCTGCGCTGCGCGCTCTACGCCTGCTGCTGGCCGTCGAGATAATAGCCGTCGAATACGCCGCCGTTCTGCTGCGCGAGCGGGGCGAGCATGCCTTCGATGCGCGCGAGATCCTCTGGCGCGGGGATCATCGAGACGAGGATCGTCGCCGCGATCGACGCTGCGAACGCGCGCGTGGCCTGCGCGGCGGAATCGTCGAACCCGGCGCTGCGCGCCGCCGCCAGATAGGCCTGCGCCTGAGCCTGCGTGTCGAACAGCGCTTCGAAAACGATGTCGAGTTCCTGCTCGATGTCTTTGCCCTCGGCGAGCCAGTCCTCGACCTGCTCGCGCGCTTGCTCGAGCGGATCGCGACGGTTGGCGATCGGCGCCGCGGCGGCGTCGGGATCGGGCAGATTGAGGTCGCGGAGCATTCGATGGGTCACGGCGTCGACGCCGGAAGCCTGCGGTTTCGCGTCGGAGATCGTCAGGCCGAGGGCCGATTTCAAACCTTCGAACATGGGAAGCGCCGATCTTCAGTGAACCGGCGCAGCCTAGGCGCGAGGCGTTTACGAAGGCTTAACTTCCACGCAAAGTTCGATCGGGCGCCCGTGCGGCGTCGCGCGCGCGGCGCGGTCCCACGCGTCTCTCGTTTCGACAAGGGCGCGGGCGCTCGCGGCGCCCTTTGCCACGACGAGTTTTTCGAGCGCGGAAAGCCAATGCAGATAATAGGTATCGCCGAGATCGGGATCGCCCCGCTGTTGCGCGGCGGAAATTTCGGCGCCGATCGCCTGCGCCCATTCCTTCCACGAGAACAGCCCCCGGTCGCGCAGATGCACGGCCATGGCGAAGGCCTGAGCCTCCCACGGCTCGCGGAACAGCGGCCCTTCCGCCGCGCGGGGAATGCCGGGCAGGATCGAAAGGTCAGGCGGGTTCAAGATAGGGCTCGAAGGCGTCGATCGTGACGGAGCTTTTCGGATCGCCCGCCTCGCCCCACAATTCGCGCGCGGAAAAGCGCACGCAATAGACCCATTGCGGATCGGGACCGGTCCCGTGCGCGCTGGCGTCGGGGAAGACGTGGCATCCGCGAATCGCTTCGACCGTTCCGATGCGGCCGCGCGCATAGCGCGGCAGCCGCGTATGGGTGCGCGGATGCATGTTCCTTGCGCGCACGCGTTCGCCGACAGCGAATTTGGGAGCCGTGTCCGTTTCGCGCGCCGACGGCCATCCGCGCCGCAACGCGGCCTCGACCTCGTGCGCCCCGAATATCCTGTCCGCCTTCTGTACGGGCTCGCGCAGCGCCTTGCCGGCTGCGATTTCATCGTCGCCCACGAGCTTCTTCTCGTCCAGAATCTTCTCGAGCGCCGCGAGCCAGATCTCGTAATAGCCGCGCGTCAGATAAAAGCGCGGATCGAGCGATTCCCGCGCGAAACGGCTGGCGTCGCCGGTCCACCAGCCGATCGCCTGCGTCGCGATGACATTGGCGAGCACGCGCGCTTCCCAGCGTCCGTGAAACGCCGGCTCGTTCTTCTCCGGGACGACGGGGCCGAACCCCATCATGCCGCCGAGATCCTGCGCGCCGTTCATGTCCGCGCGCCCGGCGCGAGCGGCTGGCTGACGCCGATCATGGAATCGCGCGTGACGAGATCGGCGAGCTTCTCCTCGTCCCAGTCTTCCGTGCCTCCCGGCCGCATCGGGAGAACGAGATAGCGCATCTCCGACGTCGAATCCCAGACGCGGATTTCGACGTCGTCGGACAGCGTCACGCCGAAGTCTTTCAAAACGCCGCGCGGATCGATCACGGCGCGCGAACGATAGGGCGCGGATTTGTACCAGACCGGCGGCAGGCCGAGCACCGGCCACGGATAACAGGAGCAGAGCGTGCAGACGACCATGTTGTGCACGGCCGACGTGTTCTCCACCACCGCGATATGCTCGCCGCCGCGCCCGCCGTATCCCAGTTCGCCGATCGCTTTGGCGCCGTCCTCGAGCAGCCGCGCCTTGAAGGCGGGATCGATCCACGCGCGCGCGACCACGCGCGCGCCGTTGCGCGGGCCGACCTTCGTTTCGTAAGTGTCGACGATCATGTCGAGCGCCGCCGGATCGACGAGGCCCTTCTGCGTCAGCACGGTCTCGAGCGCGCGCACGCGCAGCGCGACGTCGGAGAGCTCCGATCCTTCGTGATGATGATCGTGGTCGTGATGATCGTGGTCGTGCGCCATGCCCGAAGGCTAGCGCCGCGCACGCGGCCTGTCATCCCGCTTGAAACCGGCGGACGGGACTCAGACCGGCGGCGGCCGTCGGTCGCGTCTGGCGTCGGCGTTGGCGAACCGCAGGCCCGCGACCAGCGCGACGACCCCGATCAGCGCCGACGGCGCGCTGGCGAGATAGCGCGCCGGCTTCCCGAGCGGTTCGACATTTCCCCGCATCGCTTCGAACGAGAGATAGAACAGGCCGCGCGAAACCCCCATGAAGGCGTCCGTGCAGAACAGCAGCCCGGCCCCGACCAGATAGACGTTGCAGGCGCGCGCGCCGAGGCCGAAGCAGACGAAGCCGAGCACGGCGGCGGCGGCGTGAACTGCGCCGGCATCCGCGTTCAGGCGCGCGCCCGGCGCGCCGATGGCGAAGTCGAAGATCGCGAGCGCCGCGAGAAGGCCGGACAATCCGAGCGTCAGTTTGCGCGAGCCCTGCATGAAAGGTCCGATCCCGCGGCGCGCCGCGAAATTGCGCGCGCCCGCGCATCTCGATAGACAGGCGGACGAGGAAAATCAAAGCGCGCGGTCTGCGACACGTCGTCCGCGCGGCCAGACCCGGGGGAAACGCCGTGACCGAACTTTCCGCTTTGAGGGCCGCCAGTCTTTTCGATCTGACGGGCGAGGTCGCGCTCGTGACGGGCGCGTCCTCCGGTCTCGGCCGGCGCTTCGCGCGCGTGCTGGCCGCCAACGGCGCCAAGGTCGCGCTGGTCGCGCGCCGCAAGGATCGGCTCGAAGCGCTCGCGGCGGAGCTGAAGAGCGCCGGATGCGCCGCGATCGCGCTCGAAGCCGACGTGATCGACCCGGCCGCGATGCAGCGCGCCTTCGACGGCGCCGAACAGGCGCTGGGCGCGGTCACGATCTGCGTCAACAACGCCGGCATCTCGCGCCCCTCGCGGCTGGTCGACCACGACCGCCAGGGCTGGCGCGAAACGATGGAGGTCAATCTCGACGCCGTCTGGGACATCGGCGTCATGGCCGCGCAGCGCATGTCGGCTGCGGGCAGGAAAGGCGCGATCGTCAATCTCGCTTCGATCCTCTCGTTCGGCACGGGCCGCTCGAACGGCGCCTATGCGGTCGCCAAGGCCGGCGTGATGCAATTGACCAAGGTGATGGGATTCGAATTCGCACGGCTCGGCGTGCGCGCCAACGCGATCGCGCCCGGTTATTTTTCGACCGAGATAAACGCGGACTATCTCGCCGGCGCGGGCTCCGAAATGACGAAGCACATTCCCATGCGCCGCTTCGGAAACGAGGGCGAACTCGACGGCGCGTTGCTGCTGCTCGCGTCGCCGAAAGCCGGCGCCTACATCACCGGCGCGACATACGTGGTCGACGGCGGCCACACGCTGCAGATCGCCGGCGTCTGACTCTCGCCGCCGCAGCGGCGAGAGGCGCCGCGCTTCAGATTCCCTCCGCCCCGCCGTCCGCGCGCGGATCGTGCGCGGCTTCTATACGGCCGCCGGGATGGCGCAGCAGGCCGCCGGCATGGCCGAAGGAATCGTCGTAGGGGCCGGGATGCGTCTCGATCTCGTGGCCGGCCTTTTCGAGCGCGGAAACGATCGAGGGATCGAAACGGTCTTCGAGTTTCAACGTCGCGCGTCCCGCGCGCCAGGATTTGTCGTAGCGGAATCGCGGCGCGTCGATCGCATCTGCGAGTCCCGCGCCGAACATGAAGCGCGTCATCACCTGCGCCTGGAATTGCGGCTGGCCGTCGCCGCCCATCGCGCCGTAGGAGAGCACGCGCCCGTCGTCGAACACGCACAGCGGCGGATTGAGCGTGTGCATCGGCCGCTTGCCCGGCGCGAGCGCGTTGGGGTTTTTCGCGTCGAGCGAGAACGAAACGCCGCGGTTCTGCAGGAGAACGCCGGTCTGCGGCAGCACGCAGCCGGAGCCGTAGTCCCAGAAGATCGACTGGATATACGAGACCGCCAGCCCGTCGCCGTCGATCGCGCCCATCCAGATCGTGTCGCCGTCGCCCGGCGGCAGCGGCCAGGGCGCGGCGCGCTTCATGTCGATCGCATCGGCCATGCGCTGCAAGCCGGCCGAAACCAGGAATCCCTCGGGATCCTCGCGCTTCATGTCGTAATCGACGCAGGCGCGGTTGCGCACGACGAAGGATTGCTTGGAGGCTTCGACGAGTCCGTGAATGTGCTCGAAGCTTTCCGCCCGCTTGACGCCGAGCCGCTCGAATATGCCGAGCAAGGCGAGCGAGGCGAGGCCCGCCGTCGGCGGCGGCGCATTGTAGAGCGTGCGGCCCGGCAGTTTCAGCGCGAGCGGCTCGCGCATGACCGCGCGATAACGTTCGAGATCCTCGCGCACGACCGGCGCGCCGATCGCCGCGAGATCGGCGGCGATCTCGCGTCCGACGTCGCCGCGATAAAAATCCTCGAGTCCGGCTTCCGCGAGATGAGCGAGCGCGGCGCCGAGCTTTTCGAAACGCCGGACGGCGCCCGCGCCGGCGCGCTTGCCGTCGACGTAGAACGTCTGCGCGAAGCCGGGCGCGGCCTCCAGCGCGTCGATCTCGCGCAATTTGAGGCGCGCCTCCGAGGCCGATTGCGGAAAGCCCTCGCGCGCGAGGCCGATGGCGTCGTGCAGCAGCGCCTTCAGCGGCAGCTTGCCGCCGCGCGCCTGCGAAAAGGCGTGGGCGAGCGCCCATCCGCCGACGGCGCCGGGCACGGTCAACGCGGCGCCGGCGCCCCGTCGCGGAATGTAGGCGTGGCCTTGCGCGCGGTAGGATTCGATCGTCGCCCTGGCGCCGGCGAAGCCGCAGGCCTCGATATAGCGCACGCGGCCGGCCGGCTCGCGGATCAGCCAGAACGCGTCGCCGCCGATCGAATTCATGTGCGGATAGACGACGGCGATCGCAGCCGCCATGGCCAGCATCGCTTCGATGGCGTCGCCGCCCTCTGCGAGTACGGCCTTGCCGGCGCGGGCGGCGGCGTGGTGGGGCGCGGCGACCGCGGCGCGCGAAAAGACGGGCGTTTCCATGTCGCCACGATGCAGACCGCGCGCGCCGCGTCAATGCCGCGGGATCAGCCCTGCTGCTGGCGGCCCGCCTGCTCGCTGCGCACGCGCAACGTCTCCGTCGTCGTCGCCATGGTCATGGGCGGAAGGCGCAGCGGCGCGCAGCCCTGATAGTCGAGCGCGGCCGCGACGCGGACATGGCCGTCGTGCATGCAGAGGCAGATCGTCGGATCGAAGCCGATCCAGCCGATCCCTTCGACATGGGCCTCGGCCCAGGCGTGCGGCATGGCCGGTTCGCCGCTCGTCTCCGGCGCCAGATAGCCGGAGACGCAGCGCGCGGGAATGCCGAGCGCGCGTGCGCCGGCGATGAATATATGCGCATGGTCCTGCGCGCAGCCCTTCTCGCGCCTGAAGGCGGCCGACGCCGCAACCGGCGCTTCGTCCGCCGCAAATTTCACGGCCTCGCTCACCGCGCGCATCAGGAAATGCGGGCGGTCGAGCGATGTCTTCGATCCCTTGACCGCCGATTGCGCAAAAGCGCGCAACGCCTCGTCCGCAACCGTCAGATCCGAGTCGCGCAGGAAAACGTCGACCGGAAAGCGTTCCGGTTCGCCGCCGCGCAGCATGCCGGCGGTGTCGAACGTGTCGATCTCGCCGTGCGCCGCGATCACGATCTTCGAGATCGGGCCTTCGCAATCCAGCGTCTGGGTGAAATTGCCGAAAGCGTCGCGCCCCTCGCGCAGCGCGCAGTCCGTATCGACGTCGACGCTCCAGGCCGCCACATGCTGGCTCTCGAAATCCTTCGGCCGCAGCCGCAAGACCTCGATCGCGGATTTCAGCGGGTATGCGAAGGCCTGGACGATCTCGTGATGAACGACGATGCGCATGAATCAGTGAACCAGATATTGCTCGGCGAGCACGGATCCCATCCGGTCGTTGTCGTCGGTGAATCCTTCGACGAATTCGTGCAACCCGCTCTGGAAGATCGCCTTGAGATCGGCGCCTTGCAACTTGGCGAGCATGGCGCGCGCATGGCGCTGCGAGGCGCCCTGCCTGCCGTACTGGCGCGCCAGCAGATCGAGCCAGCGCACGATGTTCTCGTAGCAGGCGATCAGCGAACGCGGCATGTCCGGCTTGAGAATGAGGAGATCGGCGACGAGCCATGGCTTCACCGCCTGCCGGTACACCCAGTGATACGCGGTGTTGGCCGACACGGCGCGCAGAATCGCGGTCCATTGAAAATAGTCGAGCGAACCGCCGACCTGCTCGGCCTCCGGCAGCAGCAATTGATATTTCACGTCGAGCAGACGCGCCGTATTGTCGGCGCGTTCGACGAAATGGCCGAGCCGCATGAAATAGAACGCGTCGTTGCGCAGCATGGTGCGATAGGCCGAGCCGTCGACGTCCAGCGCCATTTTCTTGACGAGCGCGAGAAAACGGTTGAGCTCGTCGCGGTCGAGCCTTTTGCCCGCCGTCCGCGCGCGCTCGAATTTCGTCATCTCGAGCCAGGCGCTGTTGATCGCTTCCCACGTCTCCACGGTGAGCGCGGTGCGCACCGCGCGCGCATTGCGGCGCGCCGCCTCGACGCAGTTGTGAATGGAAGATGGATTTTCGATCTCGAAAACGAGAAACGACAGCACCGAGCTTTCGTCCGGAACGCGCGCATCGTCTTCCGTGAAGCGTTTCAGCCCGCCGGTGGAGACCAGCGCGCTTTCCCATTCGTTGCTGGCGCCGCCGTAGGCGCGCGGCAGCGCGGCGAGCCGCGAAGTCGCCTCGATGATGCGGGCGACATGATCGGCCCGCTCGACGTAGCGGGCGAGCCAGTAGAGATTGTCTGCCGTGCGCGCGAGCATCAGATCTGTCCCTCACGCATCGTCGATCACCCATGTATCCTTGGTGCCGCCGCCCTGGCTGGAATTGACGACGAGCGATCCTTCTTTCATCGCCACGCGTGTCAGCCCGCCCGGCGTCAGCGACATGCCGTTCGCGCCCGACAGCACGAACGGCCGCAGGTCGACGTGGCGCGGCGCGACGCCGGACGCGACCGCAGTCGGGCAGGTCGAGAGCGAAAGGGTCGGCTGCGCTATGAAATTGGTCGGATTGGCTTTCAGCTTCGCGCGAAATTCCGAAATCGCGTTCTTGCTCGCATGCGGCCCGACGAGCATGCCGTAGCCGCCTGACCCGTTCACTTCCTTGACGACGAGCTCCGGCAGACGGTCCAGCACATGGGCGAGCGCGTCGGGTTCGCGGCAGCGCCATGTCGGCACGTTCTTCAGAATCGGCTCTTCGCTCATGTAGAAGCGGATGATCTCGGGCATGTAGGTGTAGATCGCCTTGTCGTCCGACACGCCGGTGCCGACCGCGTTGGCGAGCGTCACATTGCCGGCCTGATAAGCGCTCAACAGGCCCGCGACGCCCAGCACCGAATCGGGCTTGAAGACGAGCGGATCGAGAAACTCGTCGTCGATGCGGCGATAGATGACGTCGACGCGCTGCGGCCCGGTGGTCGTACGCATGTAGACGACATTGTCGCGCACGAAGAGATCGCCGCCCTCGACCAGTTCGACGCCGAGTTTGTCGGCGAGGAAGGAGTGTTCGTAATAGGCCGAATTGTACTGGCCGGGCGTCAGGACGACGACCGTCGGCTCGCCCTTGGTCGAAGGCGGCGCGACGGAGCGCAACGACGACAACAGGCGATCGGGATAATCGTCGACCGGAGCGACGCGATGTTCGGCCATCAGATCCGGGAACAGCCGGATCATCGCCTCGCGGTTCTCCAGCATGTACGACACGCCCGACGGCGTGCGCGCATTGTCCTCCAGCACATAGAAGTCCGAATCGTCGACGCGGATCACGTCGATTCCGGCGATGTGAACCCACACGTCGTGCGGCGCGCGGCAGCCCGCCATTTCCGGCCGGTAGCCGGGATTGCGCAGCACGAGATCGGCGGGAACGACGCCGGCCTTCAGAATTTCCTGCGAGCCGTAGACGTCGGTCAGAAACATGTTCAGCGCCTTGACGCGCTGAAAGAGGCCTTTCTCCAGCTTGGTCCATTCGCTGCGGGAGAACAGGCGCGGAATGATGTCGAACGGAATAAGGCGCTCGGCGGCGTCCTTGTCGCCGTACACGGCGAAGGTGATGCCGATGCGCCGGAACAGAAGTTCGGCCTGCGCCATCCGCGACTCCAGTAGCTCGGCCGGCGTCTCCGCAAGCCATTGGGCGAGCCGCGCATAGACCGCACGCGGCGTCCCTCTGCCCATTTCGTCGAAAAATGCCGCCTCGGCTACGCCTGTTCCGACCAAGTCCGCTCCGCCCTGCTCAAGCCATCGAACGCCCGCGTGCGACGCGACGCAAGCCCCGTACCATATGCGCCATGGCCGAGGCCGAGGCGGGGCGCAAATCCGCCGGGCGCCCGGCGCCCAAGTTTTGAGCCGACGCCTACAAAATAGACCGTCGCCCCGACTATGGCGCTGCCTTGAGCTGGAACGATATGGCCGCGTTTTGAGTTCCAGTTGCATTCAGGGAGGACTGTCGGTGGCCCAGTCGCGAAGCATGTACGAGATCAAACAGGACGCCGAGCGCAGCCGCGCCGAGCTCGCCGGCACCGTGGACGCGCTGCGCGCCTCGATTTCGGGCGTCAAACAGCGCATGGAGCCGGACTCCCTCAAGGCCGAAGCCGCGCACTACGCGCAGGAACGCGGTCGACAAATCGTTGACGCAGCGCGCCAAAATCCGGCGCAGGCCGCAGCTGTCGTCGCGCTGGCGGGTTGGCCGCTCTATCGCCTCGCCAGGGCGATCCCGCTCCCGATCGCGATGATCGGCGCCGGCTTGTTTCTGACGGGAACGCGGACCGGAAAGCGCGTCGTGGACACCGCCGCCGACCGCGCCGCCGATCTCGCCGACGAGGTCAATCGGCGCACGCACGATCTTCGCGAGAACGCCGGCGACGCGGTCGAGGCCGCCACGGGGGCGATCTCGAGCGCCGCCGACCGCTTGACGACCGTCGCAGCGGCGGCGGCCGGCTCCGCAGTCGCCACGGCCGGCGACGCGGCGGCCGCCGCGCGCGGCGCGGTCGCGGACGCGGCGAAGAACGCGTCGGAAACGGCGCAGATTCTGTCCGCCGCGGGAACGCAGGCGAAATTCGACATTGGCCAGACGACGGCTCAGGCATTGGGCGCGGCCGGCGAGGCTGCGCAAGCAGCCGCGAAACACGCACAGGAAGCCGTGCGCGCGGGGGCAGGCGCCGTGCGCGACAAGGCCGACCCGATCGTGGCGTTCGCGAAGGAGAATCCGCTGATTGTCGGCGGACTGGGGCTGGTGATCGGCGGATTTCTCGCCAGCGCGATTCCGGCGACCGCCGCAGAACGGGGCGTCGCCGGCCTGGTCGGCGCGGGCGTGCGCACGGGCCTGAAATCAGCCGCCCTGAAAGGGGCCGCCCAGGCCGCAGGCGCGGCGGTCCAGGCCGCGACGTCGGGCTTCCAGCAACAGCGACAGACCGCCGCGATGAGGGAGTGCGAACGGGATCTTCTCGAAGAAGCGCGCGACGATGCGCGCGCTGCTGATTACGGCACAACCGGAGGCTAGAAATGGGAACCGAGGAATTGACGCAGACGGCGAAAGACGCGGCGCGCGCGGCCGGCGCGGCCGCAAACGAAGCGATCGGCGCCGGCAATGACTTCGCACGTACGGCGGCGGACTTTGCGTCTGGCGCGCGCGAAAAGGTCGTAGATGAAGCCAGCCGGCAGAAGAAGGCCGGCGCCGATTATCTCGACGGTCTGGCCGGAACGCTCGACCGCGTCGCCGGAGAAATCGATCGCGAGATGCCCTTCGCGGGCGACATGCTGCGCAGCGCGGGCAGGCAGGCCGAATATATTGCGGACTCCATCCGTAACGGCGACGTCCGCCAGATGATGCGCGGCGCGACGGATTTTGCGCGCGCCAATCCGACCGCCGCGTTCGGAATCGCCATGCTCGCGGGCTTCGGGCTGATGCGCCTCGTCAAATCCGGCGCGACGCAGGACGGTGGCGACGCATGAACCGCGACGATCCACGGTCGATCGCCGACCTGATCGGCGATGCGCTGACGCAGGGCGCAACCCTGTTGCGCAACGAAGCCGAGCTCGCCCGTGCGGAATTGGCGGAGAAATTCGCGACGGCCGCGCGCGGCGCGACGCTCGTCGTCGTCGGGCTCGCCTTCGTCATTCCGGCGATCACTTTGTTGCTCGCCGCTTTGGCCGCAGGGCTGATGCTCCACAATCTCGCGCCCTGGCTCGCGTGCCTGATTGCGGCCTGCGTCGGCTTCGTCATCGCAGGCGTCGCGATCGCCTATGGCGCAAGTCGATTCTCCGCCGAACGGCTGACGCCGAAGGCGACCCTCGATCAGATACGCCGCGATCGGGAAGCGGCGCAGGAGTTGACGCGATGAACAGCGAAACGACCGGCGCGGGCGACATGCTGCGCTCACATCCGCTCGGCGCCGCGCTCGTGGGCGCAGGACTGGTCTGGCTTTTCGCCGGCGCGAAAAGCGAAACAATGCGCGGCGCCGCACGCTCCATCGGCGACGTCGTCGCGCGCAACGGCGGCCGGACAGCGGACAGAATCCGCGACATCGCGGGCGATGCGCGCGCCGCTGTGCGCGAGGCGAGCGGCGGCGCCGGCGACTACGTGTCGGACATGGCCGATGCAGCGCGGAAAAGCGTGAACGACATCGCCAGCGACATGGGCGACGCCGCCAACGCGGCCATCCGCAGCGACAACGGCCGCGCGCTGGCCTCCGGCCTGTCGGCGGCGCGCGACAACATCGGCCGCATGATCGAGGCGCAGCCCCTGCTCGTGGCCGCGGGCGGATTCGCGCTCGGCGCGGCGATCGCGGCGTCGCTGCCCGTGAGCGGCGTCGAGAAGCGCACGCTCGGCGGCAAGCTCGCGGACGCGGCGACGGACACGGTCCGCGAGGCGAAGGCCCAGGCGGCCGAGGTCGTCGACGCCGCGCGCGAGGCCGGCAAGGAAGCCGGGCTGATCTGAACGCGGGCGCGCGCCCCTTCCCTCCGCGCGCCATTTCGGTTATGTGACGACCGCAACGGACCCCGGCCATTGCGCCGGGGTTTTTTCTTGGGATCGCAGGGGTTCCGGAACGAAATGGCGAATGTGGTCGTGGTCGGCGCCCAGTGGGGCGACGAGGGCAAGGGCAAGATCGTCGACTGGCTGTCGGTCGAGGCGGACGTCGTCGTCCGCTTCCAGGGCGGCCACAATGCGGGCCACACGCTCGTCATCGACGGCAAGACCTACAAGCTCGCGCTGCTGCCGTCGGGCATCGTGCGGCCGGGCAAACTTTCCGTCATCGGCAACGGCGTCGTCGTCGATCCGCACCATCTCGTCGAAGAGATCGGCAAGCTGCGCGCCCAGGGCGTGGAGGTCACGCCCGACAATCTCAAGATCGCCGAAAACGCGCCGCTCATTCTGGCGCTGCACCGCGAACTCGACGGCCACCGCGAGGAAGCCTCGGGCAACGGCGTCAAGATCGGCACGACCAAGCGCGGCATCGGCCCGGCTTACGAGGACAAGGTCGGCCGCAGAGCCATTCGCGTCCAGGATCTCGCCGAACCCGACACGCTCGACGACAAGATCGCGCGCCTGCTCGCCCACCACAATCCGCTGCGCCGCGGCCTCGGCCTGCCGGAAATCGAGGCGAAAGCCGTGCGCGACGAGCTGATGGCGGTGTCCCACCATGTGCTGCCGCACATGGACGCCACGTGGGATCTGCTGTCGCAGGCCCGCCGCGCCGGCAAGCGCATCCTGTTCGAGGGCGCGCAGGGCGCGCTTCTGGACGTCGATCACGGAACCTATCCGTTCGTCACTTCGTCGAACACGGTCGCCTCGAACGCCGCAGCCGGCTCCGGCGTCGGACCGGGCGCGATCGGCTATGTGCTCGGCATCGCCAAGGCCTATACGACCCGCGTCGGCGGCGGCCCGTTCCCGACCGAGCTCAACGACGAGATCGGCCAGCTCATCGGCGACAAGGGCCATGAATACGGCGTCAACACCGGACGCCGCCGGCGCTGCGGCTGGTTCGACGCCGTGCTGACCCGCCAGGTGGTCAAGACCTGCGGGATCGACGGCATCGCGTTGACGAAACTCGATATTCTCGACGGATTCCCGGAGATCAAGGTCTGCACGGCCTACAGGCTCGACGGCAGGACGATCGACCGGTTTCCGGCCTCGCAGGCCGCCCAGGCGCGCGTCGAGCCGGTCTACGAGACGATCGAGGGCTGGGACGGCGCGACCGGGGGCGCCCGCTCCTGGGCCGACCTGCCCGCGCAAGCAATCAAATACGTACGGCGCATCGAGGAGCTGATCGAGGCTCCGGTGGCCCTGCTTTCGACAAGTCCCGAACGCGACGACACCATATTGGTGCACAATCCATTTCAGGATTGACGCGACACAGGGGTAATGGTCTTAACGCGCGATGGCCGATTACTATCCCCTTCTTGCCAAAGCCGTGGCCGCACTGCCGGAATCGACGGAAACGTCGCGCCGTGCGATCTACGAGCGCGCGCGCGCGGCGCTGATCGGCCAGCTCAGAAAGATCGAGCCGCCGGTCGGGGAAGCCGACATCGAGCGCGAAAACGCCGCGCTCGACGAGGCGGTGGCGCGGCTCGAGGGCGATATCGCCGCCAAGGCGGCGGCCGCCGCGCCCTCGCCTGCGCCCGAACAGCCGGCGCTCGAAAATCCGGCGCTCGAAAATTCGGCGACCGGCGCGCAGGCGCAGGACGCTGGGCCGGCCGAATCCGTCGGAGAGAACAATTCGGAGCTGGAGGCGCCGAAGCCGGCGGAGCGCGCGCAAACGCCGCCGCGCATCGCCATGCCGCAGCGCCCGGCCGCCCCTGCGGGCGGACCGAAACCCTTTTCCTTCCGTCCCCCGGCTTCGACGACGCCGGAGATCGCCGCCGACGCGGACGCCGCCGGGGACGCGCCTGTCCGGCCCGAGCCCGAAGATGGCGACGGGATTCCGGAAGCAAAGCCGCTGCGCCCGCGCGAGGCCGCGCGCCCGCTCGCCCCGACGCCCGCGCGCGCCAATCCAGGCGCGAAGCGTGTCTGGATCATCGGCGGCGTCGTGGCCGCCATCGTCATGGCGGTGATCGGGACGCTCGCCTACCTGAAACGGGACCAGAATCCGGAGGGCCTCGCCCGTCTCGGCCAGGGCCAGCCCCAAAGGCCGGCCGAGCAGGCCGCCAATACGAAAATCGCCGGCCGCGCGGACGGATCGGCCGCGACGCCCGCGCCCAATCCCGCGCCGGCGCCCGCGCCCCAGCAAAATCCGCAGACGAGCCCGCAGCCGCAGCAGCCGGCCGCCGCGCAGCCGCCGCTGCCGGTCGCCTATCGCGCGGCCCTTCTGATCGATGCGCCTGATACGCCGGAGAAGGTCAAGACCTACATCGGCTCGGTCGTCTGGCGGCTCGACACGGTGCCGACGGGTACCGGCCGGCCGGTCGGGACGGCTATTCACGCCGACGTCGACATTCCCGACGCCAAGGTGCGCATGTCGCTCGACATGCAGAAGAATCTCGACGATTCGCTCCCCGCCTCGCACACGATCAACGTCAATTTCAGCTTGCTGCCGGGCAGCGTCATCCCCGGCGTGAAGCAGATCGGCGTCATCCAGATGCGGCGCGACGATTCGCCCAACGGCGAGCCGCTCGGCGGCGTGCCCGTCCAGATCACCGACAGCGCCTATCTGATCGGCCTCGCCCGCGGCGACCTGGTCGCCCGCAACATGGACCTCCTGAAGAACCGCGGCTGGGTCGACCTGCCGCTGGCGCTCAGCGACGGCCGCATCGCCAAGTTCAGCCTGGAGAAAGGCGTCGCCGGCGACCGGGTCATCAATGATGCGATCGCCGCCTGGGATCAGGAAAAATAGGCGGCCCGATCGGTCGCATCCGACAAAAAAAGGCGGCCCGAGCCGCCTTTTTCGTTACGTGCTCTCGGCTCAGCGCGCTGCGCCGGCGCCGGCCGGAATCCGCGCGGGCGGGGGCGGCAGCGCTTCGAGCCTGGCCATGCCTTCGCGAACGGCCGCCTGAACCTTCTCGAACGCCCTGACCTCGATCTGCCGCACGCGTTCGCGCGAGACGCCGAATTCCTCGGACAATTCCTCGAGCGTCATCGGGTCGTCCTGCAGGCGGCGCGCCTCGAAGATGCGGCGTTCGCGCTCGTTCAGAACGCCGAGCGCATTCCGCAGCGCGGCGTGACGATTATCCGATTCCTCCGAGTCGGCGAGGCGGCTCTCCTGGCTGGCGCTGTCGTCGACGAGCCAGTCCTGCCATTCGCCTTCGCCGTCGACCCGCAGCGGCGAGTTGAGCGAGGCGTCGCCGCCGAGACGGCGGTTCATGTCGACGACTTCCTGTTCGCTCACCCCGAGCTTCTTGGCGATCGCCTGAACGTTCTCCGGGCGCAGATCGCCTTCCTCGAGCGCAGAAATCTGGCTCTTGGCCTTGCGCAGGTTGAAGAACAGCTTCTTCTGGTTGGCGGTCGTGCCCATCTTCACGAGCGACCAGGAACGCAGGATGTACTCTTGTATCGACGCGCGAATCCACCACATGGCGTAGGTGGCGAGGCGAAAGCCCTTCTCGGGCTCGAAGCGCTTGACCGCCTGCATGAGGCCCACATTGCCTTCGGACACGACCTCGCCGATCGGCAGGCCGTAGCCGCGATAGCCCATGGCGATCTTCGCGACGAGACGCAGGTGCGACGTGACGAGCTTGTGGGCCGCCTCGGAATCGTGATGCTCGCGCCAACGCTTGGCGAGCATGTACTCTTCCTGCGGCTCGAGCAGGGGAAACTTGCGAATCTCCGCGAGATAGCGGGACAGCCCGCTTTCGGCAGAGATCATGGGAAGGGCAGCAGCCATCAAAACCTCCAGGGCCCCCGTCAGGCGGGCCAGAGCGCGGCCGCAGTACGCCGACCGCGCGCAACAGGCAAATATAGGACGCCCCCACCGTGGCCGAAAGGGGGCAGGCAGCCTACGGGCGCCTCGCCGCTGGCTTAACTATTGGTAATGTCCGCCGTTTCAAGGAATTCGGGCTCTCACAAGGCCGTGAGCGCCTTGCGCAGCTTCTCGAAATCGGCTGGCGCGGGGCTTTCGAAATCCATCTCGGCCCGACTGACCGGATGCGGAAAGCCGAGACGCGCGGCGTGCAGCGCCTGGCGGCCGAGCGCCTCGACCGCGTCGCGGGCCTTCTGCGGCAGGAGCTTCTCCTTGGTCTTGAACCCGGTCGCATAGACCGGGTCGCCGATCAGCGGGCAGCCGATATGGGCCATATGGACCCTGATCTGGTGGGTTCGCCCGGTTTCGAGTTCGCAGGCGATCAGGGAGGCCAGCGGCTTGCCCGCCTTGTCCGCCCCGAAACTTTCGAGCAGACGCCAGTGCGTGACCGCCGCCTTGCCCCGCTCGTTGTGGAGGACGGCCATCTTTTCGCGCTGGGTCGGATGGCGGCCGAGCGCCGCCTCGACCGTTCCGCTCCGCCGGTCGGGCGCGCCCCAGACGAGCGCCAGATATTCGCGGGAGAACGGCATGGTGCGGCCGTGGTCGGCGAAAAGGTCGGCGAGGCCGCGATGGGCGCGATCGGTCTTGGCGACGACCAGCAGCCCGGAAGTGTCCTTGTCGAGCCGGTGGACGATGCCCGGCCGCTTCACCCCGCCGATGCCCGACAGGCTTTCCCCGCAATGGGCGATCAGCGCATTGACGAGCGTGCCGGCCTCGTGGCCTGCCGCCGGATGCACGACAAGCCCGGCCGGCTTGTCGATCACGATGAGCGATTCGTCCTCGTAGACGACAGACAACGGGATGTTCTCGCCCTTGGGCGCGGCCGGCGCCGCCGCGGGAATGTCGATGGCGATCTGCGCGCCGGCGACGACCTTGGCGGAAACGCTCGCAGCCGCTGCGCCGTCGACCATCACCCGCCCCTGTTCCGCGAGCGCCTTGACGCGCGTGCGCGACACCTGCGCCTCGACCAGCGCCGGCCGTTCGGCGAGATAGCGGTCGAGCCGTGCGCCGGCCTCTTCCGGCGCGACGACGAAGGTGTGACGGGTCGGCGCTTCGTTCATCGCTCGCAGATAGAGGGCGAAAGGCGTCGCCGCAACCTTGCGCCGGATACGCCCGGCGTGATTGCTGGCGCGATGAACGAGACAAAACGCGAAATAGTCGACGTCGCCGTGGCGGGCGCAGGGCCCGCCGGCCTGATGGCTGCGCAATCGGCGGCGGCCGCGGGCGCGCGCGTCGTCGTGTTCGAGGCCATGCCGAGCGCGGGCCGCAAATTCCTGATGGCCGGCCGCAGCGGTCTCAACATCACGCATTCCGAAAATTTCGAGAGCTTCGCGGCGCGCTACGGCGAGGCGTCGCGCTGGTTGCGGCCGCTGCTCGAGCGTTTCTCGCCGCAGGACATGCGCGCGTTTTGTGCGGATCTCGGCGTCGAAACATTCGTCGGCACGAGCGGCCGCGTCTTTCCGAAATCCATGAAGGCCTCGCCGCTGCTGCGCGCCTGGCTGCGACGACTTGTCGATCTCGGCGTCGAATTTCGCGCGCGGCGCCGGCTCGCCTCCATTGAGCCGGCGCCGCACGCCGAATTCGATCTGACCTTCTCGCACGATACGATCGAGCGCGTTCGCGCGAAGGCGGTCGTCCTCGCGCTCGGCGGCGCGAGCTGGCCGCGTCTCGGTTCGAATGCGGCCTGGACCGATATGCTCGCGGTTCGCGGCGTGGGGATCGCGCCGTTTCGCGCGTCCAATTGCGGCGTGGAGATCGCCTGGTCGGACGCTTTGCGTGAACGCTTCGAAGGACAGGCGATCAAGACGGCGGCGTTCGCGCATGGCGGCCGCTCGATTCGCGGCGAAGCGGTCGTGACGCGGCGCGGGCTCGAAGGCGGCCCGGTCTATGCGCTGTCGGCCGCGATCGGCGCTGATCTGCGCGCGGGCCGCGACGCCGTCCTGACGATCGACCTGAAACCCGACATGTCGCGCGAAGCGATCGTCCGGCGGCTGGAGATGCGCCGAAAGGGCGACAGCCTGTCGAACGCGTTGCGCAAGACGCTCAAACTATCGCCGCTCGCAGCGGCGCTGCTGCGCGAAACCGGCGCGCCGCCAAACGATCCCGCAGAACTCGCCGCGCGGCTGAAGGCGCTGGCGCTTCCCGTGCGCGCAGCGGCAGGCATCGAGCGCGCAATATCGAGCGCCGGCGGCGTCCTGTGCGAGGAGATCGACCGCGACCTGATGCTGTCGCGTCTGCCGGGCGTTTTTCTCGCGGGCGAAATGCTGGATTGGGACGCGCCCACCGGCGGCTATCTGCTGCAAGCCTGTTTCGCGACGGGCGCCTGCGCGGGCGCGGCCGCCGCGGCTTTCGCACGCAACAACGCCGCAGCAGGCTGACGCGGCCGCCTACAGCCCGTCATCCTCGGCCGCCTGCGCGTCGGACATGCGGCCGGCGGCCGGCGGCGTCTGGTCGGCGAGTTCTTCGGCGACGACCGCCACGGTGACTTCGAGCGCCGCCGCCGTGCGCGACAGGCCGAGTTCAGCCGCTTCTTTCTGAAGCTCCTGGAGCAAGCCCATCAGCCGAAGGCGACTTGAGAGCGCGGGCATGGTCGAACCGAAATTGATCATGGGAAATCGAGATGGCCTGCAAGACTAGTCGCGCCGGGTAAATGGAGACGACCCGGTCATCCTAAAATTTCGCTCAATTCAGCAGTTCCGACAACGCCATTCGTTGATGCTTGTGGAAAAAGGCGCGGCTGGCCGCGATCACGTCTGCGTGACGCGTGCGGCCACTGGCCAGATTGATTCAGATCACGAATTCGCCGGCGCGCATGACCGCCGTGCGCACGCCGGCGGAATCGAGACCGTCGACGTCCATGTCGGCGGAGCCGATCATCCAGTCGATGTGGATCAGGCTGCGATTGGCGCCGCGCGCATCCAGCTCCGCTTCGCTCAGCTTGTCGCCGTCGACGAAACACTTGCTGTAGGCCTGTCCGAGCGCGATGTGGCTCGCGGCGTTTTCATCGAACAGCGTGTTGTAGAACAGGAGACCGCTCTTCGAGATCGGCGAAGAGTAAGGCACGAGCGCGACCTCGCCGAGCCGGCGCGCGCCTTCGTCCGTCTCCAGAACCTTGCGCAGCACATCGACGCCCTTGCGCGCGTTCGCCTCGACGATCACGCCGTCCTCGAACCGCACCTCGATGTCCTCGATCAGCGCGCCCATGTAGGATAGCGGTTTCGATGCGCGCACGCGCCCGTTCACGCGCAGGCGATGCGGCGTCGTGAACACTTCCTCGGTCGGAATGTTGGCGTTGCAGACGATCCCGTTCTTCGAGGTCGAGGCGCCGCCGGCCCATTCGTGCCCGTCCGCGAGACCGACCGTGAGATCGGCGCCGGCCGATCTGAAATGCAGCGCATGAAAGCGGCGCGCGTTGAGCGTCGACGTGCGGCGCGCGAGCGCTTCGTTGTGGCGGCGCCATTCGCCGACGGGATCGCCGCCGTCGACGCGCGAGGCTGAAAAGATCGCATTCCAGAGTTTCGCGAGCGCAAGCTCCTCGCTGTCGTCGGGAAAGACGCAGCGCGCCCAGGCGGGCGTCGCGGCGGCGACGATCGTCCAGTTGGTGGAAAAGCTCGCGATGAGTTCGAGCGCGGGGCTGTAGGCCTTCGCGCGGGCGCGATTGGCGCGCGACACTTTCGCGGGGTCTTCCCCAGACAGCAGCGTCGGATTTTCGCCGGCGATCGCCAGCCGCGCAGCGCCGTTGCGGTAGGCCTGCGCCATGCCCTCGTAGAGCCAGCCGGGCGCCGCGTCGAACGAATCGTCCGCGCCCTCGCGATAGCGCAGCAGGGTTTGCTCGTCGTCGTTGAGAACGAGCGTCACGAGCGAGGCGCCGGCCTTGTAGGCGTGCGCCGTGATGCGCCGCGCGAGCTCCAGCGCCTCGATGGGCGCCGTCATCACGAGTTCTTGCCCCTTGCGCAGCCCGAGCCCGACTTTCACGGCGGTCTCCGCGAGCCGGTCGAGCTTCACCGCATGGTCGGCCTGCTGCTGCGAAAGGGTTACGTTCATTTCGTGCTCCATTGCGCGGCGCATCGCCGCAAACGATTCGGCAAGGGACTCAGATAGCGCGCCGACGCGGCCGCGTCAGGCCTCGACGCCGCGCGGCCGCGCGGCGTTTCGCGACATGATCAGATCCTTCTGCGTATTCAGCGATTCGCGCGTCACGTCGAATGCGAGACGGAACGCCTCGAATCCCTCGTTCGCGATCGATCCGTCGCGAATGCCGGCCAGCACTTCCGCCAGCAACTGGTTGAGCTCGCGCTCGAGCGCGGCGACCTCCTCGAGCGTGTCCGCCGCGGCGGCGCGGTCGCCCAGCCCGAACACCGCGTCGCTGAGATGGCTCGCGCGCACGGGCGAGATTTTCGTGACGGTGGAATAGAGGCCGACGAAGATCGAACCGACGATGCTGGCGACCGACATGCCGATATAGATCATGTCGCTGTAGCGGTCGAAAAACGTCTTCGTCTCGTCGTCCACATATTCGGCGACGCCGGGGTGGGCGAGAATGGCGGCGTCCTTGTCGGTGCTCGGCGGTTCGATGGCGGTCGCAAAGCGGCCGGCCTCGCCGAGCTGGTCCTTGTTCTCGTAGACGACGTCGGCGAGTTCGGTTCCGAGCGCCTCCGACAGTTTCGCGTGGCAGATCAGCGTTTCCTCGAGGCTGATCGTGTCGACGTCGTCGCTTGGAATCTTGGGCGAGAGCGAGATCAGGCCGCCTTCGATCGTGTCGTCGCTCAGCCCCTGGTAGCGCGCGGCCAGCGCCTTGCCGCCGTCGAGGTCGAGCAATTCGAAATTCGGCTTCTGCGTGCGAACCGGCAGGAACTTGTCGGTCGAAATGGCCGATTTGCGGATGACCCAGAACACGGCCGCCGGTCCGCCGGGATCGAACAGGCGCGGCCAGTCCTCCGGGCGATGCTGCTCGAGCTGCGGCCCGGAGGCCTGCGGCGTGGCGTCGTAGTAGGAGAGAATGTCGTTGACGAGCCCGCCGTCGCGCGCGTCCTCGCCGATCATGGCGATGCGCTTGCCCTTCAGCGCGGCGAAGGATTTCGGCTTCTCCTTGCGGGGCGCGCCGACGACGAGCAGCGCATGGTCGAGAATGGCGACCGCGCGCGCACGCGCAGGAACCTTCGAATCCGACCGCACGATCGCAAGATCGGCCTTGCGCTGCGCAAACAGCGACAACGCCGCCGACGAGGATTCCGTCGCCTGGGGAACGACGCGGATGCGCAGGTTCTGCGCGGACGCCGCCGCCAGCCGCTGTGCGAAGGCGTATTCGGCCGACCCCTCGGGCCCCGTCGCGAAGACGAGCCGGCGCGGCGCGGCCAGATGGCGGGCAAGATAGGCGCCCGCGATCGCGATCAGGACCGTGAGCAGAACGAACGCCATCTTCTGGCGCGCATTGCTCCATCCCGAGCGCGCCGTCTCGCGCAGAAGGCCCTGCGTCGCCAGCGTCGCCGTACGTCCGGCGATCACGTGTTCGGCGTTCGGCTTGCCGCCCCCTTTGCCCAACCAAGGCCTCCCTGCCGCCCGGACCGTGCGCACGATGCCACGCCGCGCCGCCGGCTCAAAGCGCGCGCTGCTTGACCCCGTCGGCGCATGGGGGCATCAAGCGCCCTCCCCGCAGCCGCTCCTCCGAGTTCAGATGATCCGCTCCGCCCTCATGAACGTCATGACAGCAGCCGCCATCAAGGCGGGACGCGGGCTCAAGCGCGATTTCGGCGAGGTCGGCGCGCTCCAGGTATCGGTCAAGGGGCCGGGCGATTTCGTCTCCGCCGCCGACCGGCGCGCGGAGAAGACGCTGTTCGAGGAATTGTCGAAGGCGCGGCCGGGCTACGGCTTCATCATGGAGGAGAGCGGCCGGGTCGAAGGCGCCGACAAGACGCACACGTGGATCATCGACCCGCTCGACGGCACCACCAATTTCCTGCACGGACTTCCCGTCTTCGCGATTTCCGTCGCGCTGGAGCGCGAGGGCCAGCTCGTCGCCGGGCTCATCTACAATCCCGCCGATGACGAAATGTACGTCGCCGAGCGCGGCCAGGGCGCATGGCTCAACAACCGGCGCCTGCGGGTGGCCTCCCGGCGCGACCTGGCCGAGAGCCTCGTGGCCACCGGCATCCCCCCGCTCGGCCGCGCGAAAGAGCATCCGCGCTTCAAGCAGGACCTGTCCGCCGTCATGGCCCATGTCGGCAACGTGCGCCGGGCGGGCGCGGCCGCGCTCGACCTCGCCTATGTCGCTGCCGGCCGCTACGACGCCTTCTGGGAGCGCGGCCTGCATTCCTGGGACATCGCCGCCGGCATCGTCCTGGTGCGCGAGGCGGGCGGTTTCGTGACGGACCTCGCCGGCGGTTCGGACATGCTCGCGCGCGGCTCGATCCTGGCCGGCAACGAGACCATGGTTAAGCGGCTCGGCGACCTGTTGCAGGGCGCCTGAAGCTTCGCCCGCCTGTAAAATCCCCGCCCTGAATTCGCCGCCATTGCGGGGGCCATGGGTGCAGTGGCAATCTGGCGGCGCGGCGCGATGCACGATCGAGGGAGCAATATGGCGGCAGACGAAGATCCGACGCGGCTTTCGAGTCCGCGCATCTTTCTGGTGCGCATGTGCGTCTTCCTCGCGCTGGCGGGCTTCATCGCGTTCATCCTCAATCGCGAGATCGCCCGCGCCTTCATGGCCAATCCCTTTCTCAACGGCTTGATCCTGTTCGTGCTCGCCGTCGGGATCGTGCTCGCGGTCTCCACCGTCGCGCGGCTCTTTCGCGAAATAGACTGGGTCAACGCGCAAGGCGCGGCGTCCGCCGCCGCCGTGCGCCCGCCGATTCTGCTCGCCCCGCTCGCGCGCCTGTCCGGCGAACACCGCACGTTCTCCACCGTCGCCTGGCGCGCCATTCTCGATTCGGTCGCGACCCGCCTCGACGAAAGCCGCGAGATCCTGCGCTACCTGACCGGCCTTCTGATCTTCCTCGGCCTGCTCGGCACGTTCTGGGGCCTTCTGCAAACCGTGGGCTCGATCGGCGACGTCATCAACGCCATGAAGGGCAGCGGCGATTCCGCCGTCATGTTCGAAGACCTGAAGGCCGGCATCGCCAAGCCGCTCGCCGGCATGAGCGTCTCCTTCACCGCCTCGCTGTTCGGCCTCGCCGGGTCGCTGGTGCTCGGCTTCCTCGATCTGCAGGCAGGCCAGGCGCAGAACCGTTTCTACACGGAGCTCGAGGACCGCATGTCGACGACGACGGCTGATTTCGCGGCCGGCGACGCGGTTTCCTCCAACCTGCGCGCTTCGCTCGCACGCATATCGGGCGAGGACGTCGGCCGCGCGTCGGCGAGCGCGATGGCCAATCTCGCCGAGGGCGTTCAGTCGCTGGTGCAGCACATGCGCTCCGAGCAGCAGATGATCAGGACCTGGCTCGAGCAGCAGGCCGAGCAGAATCGCGAACTGAAGAAATCGCTGGATCGGCTCGCCGCAGAGAGGGAGCGTCGCTGATGGCGCTCTCGCGCACGCGCCGGCTGCGTTCGGGCCCCGACTATTGGCCGGGCTTCGTCGACGCGCTGTCGACGATGCTGCTCTCCTTCGTCTTCCTCATCACCGTGTTCATGACCGCGCAGTTCTTCCTCTCGCGCGACGTGACGGGCAAGGACGCCGCGCTTCAGAAGCTCAATCGCCAGATCGAGGAGCTGACGTCGCTGCTTGCGCTGGAAAAGAACGCGAAGGCCGATGCCCAGACCTCGCTCAGCGCGTTGCAGGCGACGCTCGACGACGCGAAGAAGGACAACGCCGCGCTCGCAAGCCGTCTCTCCTCCGCCGAAGGCGCAGCGGCCGGCGCGAACGGACAGGCCTCCGACGTCGCGCAGCGACTGGCCGCCGAGAAGGAGCTTTCGGCGCGAGCCGCCGCGCAGGTCGATCTTCTCAACCAGCAGATCGCCGCGCTGCGCAAACAGCTCGCCGCGATCGAGGACGCGTTGCAGGCCTCCGAGGCGCGCAACAGCGATTCGCAGGCGCGGATCGCCGATCTCGGCCAGCGCCTCAACGTGGCGCTGGCGCAGAAGGTGCAGGAGCTTTCGCGCTATCGCTCCGACTTCTTCGGGCGGCTGCGCGACATTCTCGGAAATCGGCCGGGCGTCCGCATCGTCGGCGACCGCTTCGTTTTCCAGTCGGAAGTGCTGTTCGACACGGGGCAGGCGACGCTCAATCCCGCCGGCAAGACGCAGCTCGACCAGGTCGCCTCCGCCATCATCGATCTCGAACGCGAAATTCCGCCGGAGATCGGCTGGGTGATGCGCGTCGACGGGCACACCGACAAGCGCCCGATCCAGTCCGCGCAATTTCCCTCGAACTGGAATTTGTCGGCCGCGCGCGCGATCGCCGTCGTGCAATATCTCGTCACGAAGGGCGTCGATCCGACCCATCTCGTCGCCGCCGGCTTCGGCGAATATCAACCGATCGACGCGGGCGACAGCGAAGAAGCGCTGCGGCGCAACCGCCGCATCGAACTGAAGCTGACGGACAGGTGAAGTCTCTCGTCCTCCGCGCGCCGGCCCCCGGCGAACGGACCGCCCTGCTCGATCTTTGGGTCGCGGCGTGGGACGCGACGTTTCCCGACATCGACTTCGACGCCCGCCGCGACTGGCTGACGGGCCATCTCGCGAAGATCGAGGCGTCGGGCGCGAAGACGATCTGCGCCTTCGACGACGACCGTCCGCTCGGCTTCGTCACGATCGATCCGGCGACCGGATGGCTCGATCAGATCGCGGTGCATCCCGACTTTTTCGGAACGGGCGTGGCCACGAAACTGCTCGCCGCCGCAAAGCGGATTTCGCCCGCGCGCGTAAAACTCGACGTCAACGCCGACAATTTTCGCGCGCTGCGATTCTACAGGCGCGAGCAATTCATTCGAACGGGCGCGAGCGTCAACGCGCTGTCGGGACGCGAGACGGTCGTGCTGGAATGGCGCGGCGGCGAAATGACGGACTGACAGCGTTCGACGACGTTCGCCGCGCGCGGCGGGCGGAGTCCGGCGTTGGGCGCCCGCCGCCGAGATATTCGGTTCTCCGTGAACCGTCCCGAAAGCAGCCTTTCGGTGCGCCAGAGATGGGCGGAAAGCGGATATTTGCACCGGTAGCGCGTCATGGCCGGGCTTGTCCCGGCCATCCACGCCGCGCCGTCTGAAGCGGCGTATGATCTCGGCCGCAATCGCGCCGTGTCATTCCCGCGAAAGCGGGAATCCAGTTCCCATGTCCTGCCGCGCTCGGGGTGCTGGATGCCCGCATTCGCGGGCATGACAGTCCATAGGCGGCGAGACGATCCGCAATCGTTCGGCGTGGATGGCCGGGACAAGCCCGGCCATGACGGCGAGAGCGGAGTCCGCTTTCGGTCGAACGTCCGCGTTGACCTCGACGCCGAAAGCCGCCGGTCTACCGCTGCGCTTCCAAGCGGCTGTTCCTGCTGACCGGTTGGGGCGGCGAGCGGACGTTCGACGACACGCGAAAAAAGCAGCGTCATGGCCGGGCTTGTCCCGGCCATGACGGCTATAGCCGCGGCCGCCATCGGTCGACCGTTCGCATCGGCGTCCGAGCCGGGAGCGGCCGTTGGTTACGTGCGAGAGCGACGGCCGGCGGACATCGAGCTGGCGGCGCGATCGTGCGGTCCGCTGCGATCGCGGCGCGCTCTATGCGCCGCCGATCAATATGCCCGCGCCGAGCACGATCACGCCGCCGAGCACGATCTGGAACACGGCCTGCAGAAACGGCGTGTCCATGTATTTCGCGCGCACCCAGGCGATCGCCCACAGCTCGACGAACACGACGACGCCTGCGATCGCGGTCGCGATCCAGAACGCGTTCGGCCAGCTGTCGGGCACTAGATAGGGCAATGTGTGGCCGAGCCCGCCGAGCGCGGTCATGAGGCCGCAGACGCCGCCGCGCAGCAGCGGCGAACCGCGCCCGGTCAGCGAACCGTCGTCCGACAGGGCTTCGGCGAAACCCATCGATATGCCGGCGCCGATCGAGGCGGCGAGTCCGACGAGAAACGTCTGCCAGTTGTGATGGGTGGCGAAGGCCGCCGCGAACAGGGGCGCGAGCGTCGAGACCGAACCGTCCATCAGGCCGGCGAGGCCCGGCTGCACGTATTGCAGCACGAACAGGCGATGGCTGGCGCGGTCTTCCTCGGCGCGGTCGTCCGGCGTGAGGTTCGTCTCCTGCATGCGGCCGGCGAGCTTTTCGTGGCCTTGCTCCGCCAGCGCCAGATCGCCGAGCAGCTTGCGCGTGCCGACGTCGGTCGCCTGCTCGGCCGCCTTCTGGTAGAAGGTCCACGCCTGCTGCTCCATGATTTCCGCTTCGCTGCGGATGCGGTCGAGCGGCAGGTTCTTGGTCAGCCAGATCGGCCTGCGTTTCAGCGTGCCCTTCACGTCCTCGCGCCGGATCGGCGGCAGTTCGTTGCCGAAGCGCTTCTGATATTGCGCGAGCAGCATTTCGCGATGGCCCTTTTCGACCTCGGCCATGTCGCGAAACGTCCTGGCGGAGGCCGGATAGCGCTCCTCGAGATCCTCGGCGAAGGCGATGTAGATGCGCGCGTCCTCCTCCTCGGAGGCGATCGCCACCGCGAGGATTTCGCGCTCGGTGAGGTCGGAAAATGCTTTCAACGAAGGCTCCGCATATTATTTAGAATTGTTCTAAGATATGGGCCGCCCGATTTCCAGTGCCAGCGCCCCCGGATGTATCTTCGGCGCGGCGGGGATTCGCGGGCGCCGCTCCAGCCTGCGCCTCGGAGCGCCGCGGCGGGTTTGCGGGAAAGGCCGGGAAATGACGTCCGACCCAACGGTTTCGCTGCGCACCCGTCTCGTCTCGGGCGCCATTCGCCGCATCGGCCTGGTCACGCGCGGCATGACGCTCGGCGTGCGCGCGATCGTGATCGACGGGCAGGACCGCGTGTTCCTCGTGCGCCACACCTATGTGAAGGGCTGGTATCTGCCGGGCGGCGGGGTCGAGCGCGGCGAGGATGCGGTGACCTCGCTCGCGCGCGAACTCGATGAGGAAGGCGACATCGCGCTTGCCGGCGAACCGGAGCTGTTCGGGCTCTACGCGCAGGGCGCGCGCGATCATGTCGCCGTCTATATCGTGCGCGCCTTCACGCAGCGCGCGCCGAAAGCGCCCGATCGCGAGATCGCGGAGGCGGGATTCTTTCCTCTCGATGCGCTGCCCGCAGGCGCCACGCGCGCGACGCGCGAACGGCTCGACGAAATGCTGAAACGCGCGCCCAAGGGGCGGCGCTGGTGATCATTCGGCGGCGACCGGCGCCGGGCTCTGCGCCTGCGCCCACAATGCGGGCTCGAGTTCTTCGCGCCGGTCCGGGAAACCGAGCGCGCAAGCGAGCGTGACGAGGCCCATCACCGCCAGGCACAGCACGACGAGCGTGAGGCTGCCGGTGCGCTCGTGCAGATAGCCGACGATGGGCGCCGAGGCCGCGCCGCCGAGAAAGCCGATGAAGAAACGCAGCGAATAGATTTTCGCGCGCATGGCGGGCGATATGTAGCGCGCGGTCATCGTCTCGTTGATCGTGACCTGACCGAACACGACGGCCGCGACGAGCCCCGCGAGCGGCAGCGCGACCCAGCCCCGCGCGAAGGCGAGCAGGGCGAGGCAGGGCGTCAACGCCAGCGCCAGCGGCATGAAGATGCGCTTCAGCGTCATGTGGTCGATGAGGCGCCCGACCGTGAACTGCGTCAGCGCGCCGCAAAGCGTGACGGCGAAGGCGAGCGCGCCGACGACGGGCAGCAATCGCGCGTCGCCCGCAAGGCGCTCCTCCATCAATTTGGGAAGAAGGATCGTATAGGCGTTGAACACGAGGCCGGAGGCGGCCGAGACCGCGAGCATCGTGATGACGGCGCGCCGCACGATCGGCGCCGGAATGACCGGAAAATTCTTCGCGCGCGCTTCGTGGTCGATGTGCATTTCGCGCTGTCCCATCCAGGCGATCCCGAGCGCGATGCAGACGAGGCCCGGCAATGCGAACCCCCAGCGCCAGCCGATCTGTTGCGACAGAAAGGCGGTGACGAGCGGCGCCGAGGCGACGCCGACATTGCCGAACACGCCGTTGAGGCCGAGCGCGCGGCCGGGCTTGTCGCCGGCCGCCTCGACCAGCATCGCCGTGCCGATCGGATGGTAGATCGCCGCGAAAAAGCCGGCGAACGACAAGGCGCCGGCGAGCGCCCAGGGTCCCGGCGCCGCGCTCGCGGCAAGCAGCGACAGGCCGGTCCCGACGTAGAAGGCGAGCATCAGACGCGGGCGGCCGACGCGCTGGGCGAGCCAGCCCTGCGGCAGCGAGCCCGCGCCGTAGAGCACGAACATGCCGGTGGCCAGAGCCACGATCGGCCCGTAATCGGCGCCGAACGGGCCGCCGGGCCGCGCCATCGCGAGCACGGCGGTCGGCAGGATCAACAGCGAATAATGGGTGAGCAGATGCGCCGAGTTGATGAGCGTCATCTGCCGCCGCGCGGCGCGTTCGAGGCTTGCGTCGGTCTGCATGTTTCCTCCGCCCGCGAGACTAGCAGGTCTTCGCGCCCCGCCAATGCGGCTTTGACGCGATCGTTCTTCGCCGCGTGAAAATATCTGGGCTGGAACGATTCCAGACTGTTCTTTGGAAGGCCTCAAATCTTCTTTCGCAATCTTGCCGCGCGGCCGTCGAAATGATGAAACGCCGATGAAATCGCGACGGGACGGGAATCTTACCGATGGGGCGCAGGACTGGCATATCGACGCTGATTTTCGCGGGCGCGCTCGCGGCGTTTGCGTCGACGGGTTCCGGCGCGCGGGCGCAGGAGCCGGCGCGCACGTCCTTTCTGTTCGCCGCCGATGGCGAATACAACGAGATCGAGACCAAATATATCTTCGGTTTCACCAATGGTTCGGACATCGGCCTGAAGGGCGAGATGGCGGTCGAGACCGACACGAACGCGGCCTTTCGGCGTCGCGCGGGCCGCTATATGGCGCTCGAGCAGGAAATCGAATTCGAGCACGTGCCGACCGAGAATTTCGCCTACGAATTGTCGGTTCACGGCATGGCGCACCGGATCAAGGACGACGAGGTCCTGGCCGACCGCAGCCTCGTGCGCTGGAGCGGGCTGTCCGCGAACTTCCGTTACCTCATCATCGGACGCGGCCCCGGCTCGCCGATCGGCCTGACGATTTCGGCGGAGCCCGAATGGTCGCGCGTCGACGGGCTCGCCGGACCTCCCACGCGCAGCCTTGCGTCCACTTTCATTCTGGCCGCCGATACCGAACTCGTCGCCAACCGCCTGTTCGCCGCGGCGAACGTGCGGTGGGAGCCGGAGATTTCGCGCGCCGTCGGCGACGCGGCCTGGTCGCGCGCCTCCACATTCGGCGCGAGCGCGGCGATGGCCTGGCGCTTCACGCCGAAGATCACGGCAGGCGCCGAGCTCGAATATTTCCTCGCCTACGACAGTCTCGGCTTCGGCGCCTTCCAGGGCCGCTCGATCTAT